>CACEDX010000001.1:0-115483 GCA_902558445.1 uncultured Pelagibacteraceae bacterium
TAAAATAATATATAAAGAACCCCTATTTATTCTTATTAAATAGGGGTTTTTTTTATGAAAAAAAAATATCTTAAATTTTGTGATTTAATAGCAAAAGCTTGTGGCGCTTTTGCAGTATTAGCTTTGCTCTTATCAATTTTAGTTATTGTAGAGCTAGTTTTTGAGAGATATTTTTTTCAAAGAGCAATTACTTGGCAAACAGAATTAGTTACCATGTTATTAGTTGCATCAACTTTCATTGGAAGTGTGTATGTACTTAGTGAAAAAGCTCACGTTAGCATGGAATGGATTTATGATTTCTTATCCAAAAAAAATATTATTCGCTTAAAAATTTTTACTTCATTATTAAGCTTATTATTTTTTCTAATTTTATTTTATTTTGGATTTTTAATGGTTGAAGAAGCATTTACAAAAAATTATTCAACAGGGACTGTTTGGGATCCACCTTTATGGATACCATATTCTTCAATGGCTTTAGGTGCTATACTAATGATTCTTCAATATATAGCTGAAATTATTAAACTCACTGACGATAAGGATTATAATTAATGGACCCATTAATAATAGCTTTAATCGTTGCAGTTTTTACTTTGCTGGTGCTTTTTTCTGGAATTCCAATTGCTTTTGGTTTGAGTTTTGTGTCGATAGTTCTTTTAGTATCATTTGAAGGTTTTCAAATGCTTGATGTTTTTGCTGAAACATTCTTTGCTGGTCTTAATTCATTTGTTTTACTTTCAATACCAATGTTTATTTTAATGGGAATGGCAGTTGCTAATTCTCCTGCAGGTAAAGATTTATACACAGGATTAGATAGATGGCTTTGGAGAGTACCAGGTGGACTAGTTATTTCTAATATAGGAGCATGTTCAATTTTTGCTGCATTAAGTGGATCAAGTCCTGCAACTTGTGCAGCTATTGGAACTATGGGAATACCCGAAATGAGAAAAAGGGGCTACTCAGATCAAATAGCTACTGGAACTATAGCAGCTGGTGGAACATTAGGAGTTTTAATTCCTCCAAGCATTGTTTTAATTGTTTATGGAATTGCGACCGGAACATCAATTGGAAGATTGTTTTTATGTGGATTGGTGCCAGGTTTCATGCTGGCAGGAATGTTTGCAATTTGGGCACTTATCCATAGTTATTTTATAGATAAAGATGCTGCAAAAGCTTTACGAAACAGGGTAAAGCCAACATTAAAAGAAAAACTTGAGGTATTACCAAGAATTCTTCCATTCCTAGCAATTATTGCAGGAGTTTTATATGTTTTATATGGTGGGGTTGCAACTCCGTCGGAAGCATCTGGTGTTGGAGCGTTCTTAGTTTTTGTCTTGATAGCTGTTGTTTACAAAATTTATCAACCAAAAAAGATTTGGAATATTGTTAAAGTATCAATGAAGGAAAGTGTAATGATAATGTTTATTATTGCAGCTTCTTATCTTTTTGCATTCACTCTTTCACAACTTTACGTAACTCAGTCTTTAGCCCAAAGTATGGTTGAGTTAAGTTCAAATAAGTGGGTTGTATTTATTTTAATTAATATATTTCTTTTGATCGCTGGTTTCTTTTTACCTCCGGTTGCTGTGATTGTTATGACCTCTGCAATTTTGTTACCTGTAATAACAACTTTAGGATTTGATCCTTATTGGTTTGCAATTGTATTCACAATCAATATGGAAATAGGATTGATAACTCCTCCTGTAGGATTAAATCTTTATATTATAAAGGGTATTACCCCGGATGTAAGTTTATCTGAAATTTTAAAAGGCTCTATTCCTTTCATGATAATTATGGCATTGGCTATTTTAATTCTATGTATTTTTCCTGAAATTGTTACATGGTTACCTGATAAAATCATGGGTAAAGCACTTGGATACTAAACAAAAAATTAATCGAAAAGTTTCAGTCGCTCCAATGATGGATTGTACCGATAGGCACGATCGTTTTTTTCTAAGATTAATGAGTAAAAATGTAATGCTTTATACAGAGATGGTTGCCACTAAATCTGCAATTCATGGAGATAGAAATAAAATTTTATCATTTAGTCCAGAGGAAAAACCCTTAGCTTTACAGGTTGGTGGATCTGACAAAAATGAATTAGCAGAAGTTGCAAAAATTGCAGAGGACATGGGTTATGATGAAATAAATATTAATCTTGGATGTCCAAGTAAAAAGGTTCAAAAAAATAAGTTCGGCGCATGTCTAATGAAGGAACCAGACCTAGTAGCGGAATGTATTCATTATATGGTCAAAGCATGTAAAATTCCTGTAACAGCTAAAACTCGTATAGGTTTTGATGATGTCGAAGATTTTGAATATCTTAATAATTTTGTTCACAAATTAAGAGACGTAGGTACAAAAACATTTATTTTACATGCAAGAAAAGCAATGCTTTCTGGATTATCACCCAAGCAGAATTTGAATATTCCAAAATTAAATTACAACATGGTTTATGAGATTAAAAAAGCAAATCCAGATTTAGAAATAATTATAAATGGTGGTATAACTAAAGTAAGCGAAATAAATGATCACACGAAATTTTGTGACGGAGTAATGATTGGTAGGTCAATCTACCAAAATCCATATTCTTTGGTCGAAATTGAAAAAGAAATATTTAAAACAAATAATAATCCTTCAAGAGAAGAAGTGGTTAAAAAACTTTTAGAATATTTGGATAATGAAGTAAAGAAGGGAACCAAAGTAAATCATATAATGAGACATACAGTTGGATTATATCATGGACAGGTAGGTTCCAAAGATTGGAAAAGATATTTAAGTGATAATATGATGGCAAGAGATTCTGATTTTCAAAAGGCAAAACATATTATGACTATTGTTCAAAATAATGAAAAAGCCAATCAATTAAATTCCTAATGGAAACGATTGCTACTGCTGAATTAGTAAATTTATTATTTGTTTTAGCAGTTGCGGCTGCGGGAGCAGGTTTTATGGCTGGATTGTTGGGAGTAGGTGGTGGTATTGTAATGGTTCCTGCGCTCTATTATGCTTTTACTGTTTTGGATTTCGATATCGCTACGAGAATGCATCTTTCGGTTGGAACATCACTTGCAATAATTATTCCTACTTCAATCATTTCAACAATGACTCATAAAGAATATGATGCTGTTGATTTTAAAATGGTCAGATCATTTGGTGTTTTTATTTTAGCCGGTGTTATTGGTGGAACATTCTTAGCTGTGAATTTAAAAACTCCTGCATTAGTTTTATTTTTTTCAATCTTCGCCCTCATGGTTGGGTTGTTTTTTATTTTTTTAAGAGAAAAACTAGTAGATAACCCAAAACAAATTTCAGCTATTGTAAAAAATATTTCTGGCGTAATTATTGGATTTATATCTGTGCCTTTAGGTATTGGAGGAGGATCTTTAATGGTTCCATTTATGAGAACTTTTGGATATGACATTAGAAAATCAATTGGTACAGCAGCAGCAGTTGGTTTTTTAATTGCTGTAACAGGAACTATTACAATGATAACTGGCGGTAAAATAATTGATAATGTTAATACTCCCTATAGCGTTGGTTACATAAATCTACTAGGATTTGCAGTATTTGTCCCAGTTACGATGGTTATGGCTCGAATAGGAGCTAAAGTTGTTCATAAAATTGATAAAAAATTACTTAGTAAAATTTTTGGAATATTTTTAATTTTAGTATCAATACGATCTTTTATCGAGTATTTAAGTATAAATTAAAAATATAAAATTTGACCGACTCCCTTACAAATCTTAATTACTTCTATTTAATTATATTGATGGTCATGGCTGCTATACCTGTTGGTTTTTTTGCTGGGCTTTTTGGTATAGGAGGTGGCTTGATATCAGTCCCATTCCTTTTTTTTATATTCGACTTTTTAAATCTTACTGATGATTACACAATGCACTTAGCTGTTGGTACTGCATTTTTCATTACAATATTTACATCCACAGCTTCAGTTCTTACCCACAGGAAACATAATGCAGTTGATTTAAGTATTTTAAAAATTTTTGGATTTTTTGTTATTTTAGGAGTTTTTTTTGGATCCTTTCTAGCAGCTATTTTAAAAACAAAATATTTAGTTCTTTTTTTTTCAATTGTTGTTTTCATTTTTGGTGCATACTTGCTTTTACAACAAGAAAATTCCAATAAAATCAAACCTAGTTTTGGTTTTTTTTCGAAAGCTATTTTAGGTTTTATATCTGGTTCAATTTCTGCTCCCATGGGTATTACAGGGGCAATGATGAATGTTCCTATATTAAGATTTTTTGGATATCCAATTACAAAAGCTATTGGTAGTGCCGCTGCTATTGGTTGGGTTATTTCCGTTTCTGGTACAATAGGATTTTTTTCAACTGGACTTTATTTAGATGTTAGTCTGCCCTTAAGCATTGGTTTTGTAAATATCCCAGCTTTTTTAATATTTATTCCAATAACAACTATAATGGCAAGAGTAGGAGTTAATACAGTACATAAAATGAGTAAAATTAAAGCTCAAAGAATGTTTGGAGTTTTTCTTTATGTTATTGGGACAATTTTCATATTTAGATATTTTAGTTTATGATTAATTTAAAATTATGAGAGAAATTATCAAAGTTGTTAAAGAAAAACTTGTAGCTAAATATTTGAAAGATGGCTCTATTAAAAACTATTCAAAGAGAGCTAAGAAATTTAAGCCAAGAATAAAAGCAAGATTAAGAAAAAATAAACAAATTATTGGTAAAAATATTGGTAATTTTTTTGATTGGATTAAAGGTGCAGAGTTAGTTGAGCTGAAAGAATGTAATACTAAAGAAGATCCTGTAAGACCAGAACTTGATAATACTTTTAGAAGAAGTTATGGAAGAAAAATTTTTGGGGTTAAGTATAAAAGAGAAATCCATGCCGTTATGTGTTTTGCTTATACGAATGAAATACCAAAGTCTGTAGAAGAGCTAGATATTATGAGTCAAGATGCTCATTTACAGAGCACCCTAAGAGGACAGAATGTAGGTAAAATTGCAATTGCCTATACTGTTTGGTCTAAAAAAAAAGGAGGAGGTAAATTAATTGTCAAAGAAGTATTTAAGAAAATAAAAAAATCAAATCATCTCAATAGATTAGTTACTTTGTCTCCTTTAACAGACATGGCTTATAAATTTCATATTAAAAATGGTGCTAAACTGATTAGTGTAAATGAAACAACTCAAAATTTTGAATACAAAGTTATAAAAAGTAAGAAGTACTAAAAAAAAAGGGTGGCTTCAGTCTCCCTCTACCACCCATAATTAAAAATTATTCGATTCTCCTTGCGAATCAAAATATTTTTTTTAAAAAAAAAATCTTTTTGTGCACGTAAAAATTGAAATAATCAAAAAACCTCAATTTAAACACATGGTTTATATTTAAAATAATTTAAATAGTGTTACCTTTTAATATGGCTCAAAAAAAAAGAGATAACAATAAATCTGATAGTCGAGATAGTAAAAAGGGTAAATTTGATATGAACCCATTTAATTTCATTGAACAAAGTAAAAATAAATTACAGAATTTTTATACAAAGCTTCAAAAAGAAAGAAAAATAAGCAAAGAGAGATCAGCAAGACAGAGAATTATCAACGAAAAAAAAGAACTTGAGAACCAAAAAAAACAAGCTCAAAGAGAAAAAGAAGAGAGAATAAAAGAGGAAAAAAAACAAATTCTTGAGCAAAGAAGACTGATTATTGAAAATGAAAAGCAAATTAAAAAAAATGAGGAAAAAAGAAAAAAAATCGAAGCTAAAAGGATATTTATTGAACAACAAAAAATAAAAGATGAGGAAGCTAAAAAAATAAGAGAGGATGCTAGAAAGATCAAAGAGGAAGAACTCAGATTAAGAATGCTTGAGAGACAAAGAGCTCGAGAAGAAAAAATAAAAGCAAAAGAACAAGCTTTAAAAGAAAAGGAGATTAAAGCACAGCAATTAAGAGAGCAAAAAGAAAGAGAAAGACAAGAACAAATTAGACTTAATGAGATAGAGAGACAAAAAAGATTAGATGAAGAGCAAAGAACAAGAGAAGCTGCTAAAAGATTAAAATATGAGGAGGAAAAACTTAAAGAGTCAGAAATAAGGTTAAAAGAGATCGAAAATGAGAGACAAAAAGAGATAGAAAGACAAATCTTAAAAGAGCAAGCAGAACAGAGAGTTAAAGAGGAAGAGTTAAGACTCAAAGAGGAAAAAATTAAAGCTGAAGAAGAGGAGAGATTTTTACGTCAAAAAGAGGAATATGAAAGAACAGAGAAATTAAGAAAAGAAGAAGAGGAGCAAAAAAGAATAGAAGAGGAAAAAGAACTAGAAATTAAACAGAAATTAGAAGAAGAACAAAGAATACTAGAAGAAGAGAGAAGATTGAAAGAGTGGGAGGAAAAATTTGATTTAGAGCAAAAAAAGAAAGAAGAAGAATTAATTAAAAGATTTTACAGTGACAACTCATCAAATAAAGATGAACCTAAAGAAAAGAATGATTAGTTAAATTTTTTGGTCATATTCACCAATTTTACCTGTTTTTTGAAGTAAAGAATCTATAAATTTAAATATTTTTAACTTTCTATCATCGGACGTAGGACTTTCTGTTACAATCACTAATGAAGGTTTGTTAGAGGAGGCTCTAATCAAACCCCATGAACCATCTTTAAACGAAAATCTAACACCATTCACAGTTAAAATTTCATCAATTTCTTGGTCATCTATTTTAATTTTTTCAATTTTAATTTTTTCAATATCTTTAATAATTTTATCGACCAAAGTATATTTTTCTTCATCCTTGCAATAAGGAGCCATAGTAGGTGTTTGAAAAGTTTTTGGAATTTCTTTAATCATTTCATTCATTTTTTTGCTCTGATTATCTAACAAATGACAAACTTGGATCGCTGAATTAATACCATCATCATAACCATAACCCAAAGGTTGGTTAAAAAAAAAGTGTCCACTTTTTTCAAATCCAGCTAAAGCGTTTTCATTTTTAACTTTTCTTTTGATATGTGAATGACCAGTTTTCCAATAAATTGTTTTACATTTATTAGAATTTAATAATTTATCATTCGCATACAGTCCTGTTGATTTCACATCCACTACAAAAACTGAATTTTTATATTTATTTGATAAACTTCTTGCAATTAATAGTCCTATTTTATCTGAAAATATTTCATTTCCTTCATTATCAATTACTCCTACTCTGTCACCATCACCATCAAATCCAAATCCAATATCAGCATTATTTTTTTTAACAGCATCAGAAATTGCATGTAGCATTTTTAAGTCTTCTGGATTAGGATTATATTTAGGGAAGGTCCAGTCTAAATTACAATCAAGTTCTATTACTTCACAACCAATTCCACGCAAAATATCAGGAGCAAAAATTCCTGCAGTTCCATTACCACAAGCTACCACTGCTTTAATTTTTTTTTTGATTTTATTGTTATCTATTAAACTTTGTTTATATATATTTTGAAAATTTTCTATTTTTTTTTCCTGACCTTGTCCGTTTACAAAGTTTTCACTTAATGTTATTTCTTTCAATTCTTTCATTTCATCAGGGGCATGTGTTAATCCTTTACTGATACCCATTTTAACACCTGTCCAACCATTATCGTTATGACTTGCGGTTACCATTGCAACAGCATCAGAATTAAAATGGAATTGTGCAAAATAAACCATCGGAGACAAAGACAAACCTACGTCTTCAACATAGCAACCTGTTGAAACTAAACCTTTTTTAAGCGCTGCTTTTATATCTTCGCTATATGATCGATAATCATGACCAACAATTACTTTTGGATTAGTTTTATTTGTTTGTTTTGTAATTTGTGTACCTAGTCCTTTGCCAAGATTCGTTATGCCTAGGAGATTTATGTCTTTTTCATACAACCATCGAGCGTCATACTCTCTGAAACCATAGGGGTCGATTTTTAAATTTACTGACATTATTGTTAATTACTTACATTTTTTTTTATTTTTTTATTGATTTTTTTTCCTTGTGTTCTATAAATGTTCTATTGATTTGTTGTTTATATAGTGTATTAACGCTAAACGCACACAACATATAGTTGTTTTCGTACTAATAACAAAATATAATACAAAAATATGAATAAAATTCTATCGCAGGCCCTAAAGAAAGCTGTCTCTGAATATAGCCCACAAGTTAAAGAAGTAGAAAAAAATAACAGACCGGACCTTTTTTCACTTAACAATGAAACTGAACTTTTTCAGAATGACAAAGGTATCATAATCAAAATAGATCGTTCTCGAGATGCAAACTTAACTGATTTTGGTAAGGCAACTTTGAAGGATAGATATCTTGGTCACAATGAGTCTTATCAAGACTTGTTTGCAAGAGTAGCAAGCACATATGCTGATGATAATTTACACGCTCAAAGAATTTACAATTACATTAGCAATCTTTGGTTTATGCCAGCAACTCCAGTTTTGTCGAATGGTGGAACCAAAAGAGGATTACCCATTTCTTGTTTTTTAAATGAAGCTTCAGATAGTCTTGGTGGTATTCTAGATCTTTGGAGTGAAAATGTTTGGCTAGCCGCTAAAGGTGGAGGTATAGGAAGTTACTGGGGAAATCTAAGATCAATTGGTGAAAAAATTGGTAAAGTTGGAAAAACTTCTGGGATAATTCCATTTATCAAAGTTATGGATTCTTTAACTATGGCAATTAGTCAAGGATCTTTAAGAAGAGGCTCAGCTGCTTGTTATCTTCCTATTGATCATCCTGAAATAGAAGAGTTTATAGAAATGCGAAGACCAACTGGTGGTGATCCAAATAGAAAAGCTTTAAATTTACATCACGGAGTTTTAGTTTCAGATGCATTTATGCGTGCTGTTGAAACTGATGATCAGTGGGCACTCAAAAGTCCAGCTGATGGATCTATTCAACAAACTATATCTGCAAGAAATTTATGGATTAGGTTGTTAACAGCTAGAATTGAAACTGGTGAGCCATACATTATTTATATTGATACAGTTAATAGACAAATTCCACAACACCATAAACTTGCAAATTTAACCGTAAAAACTTCTAATCTGTGCAGTGAAATAACTCTTCCTACAGGTATCGACAAAGATGGAAGAGACAGAACAGCTGTTTGTTGTTTATCATCCTTAAATCTAGAAAAATATGATGAATGGAAAGATGATCCAAACATGATTAGTGATGTAATGAGATTTTTAGATAATGTTTTATCAGACTTTATTAATAAGGCTCCAGATCAATTTAAAGATGCGAAATATTCTGCAGAAAGAGAAAGAAGTGTCGGTCTTGGGGTTATGGGTTTTCATTCCTTCTTACAAAAACATAGAATTCCACTTGAATCTGTAATGGCTAAATCTTGGAACAAAAAAATATTTAAACAAATTGATGAACAAGTTAATAAAGCATCAAAAGAATTGGCTGAAGAGCGAGGTGCATGTCCAGATGCAGCAGAATATGGATTTAATGAGAGATTTTCTAATAAGACTGCGATAGCTCCAACAGCCTCCATTTCTATTATATGTGGAGGAGCTTCCCCGGGTGTTGAACCAATTGCAGCTAATAGTTATACGCATAAAACTTTATCGGGGTCATTTAATGTTAGAAATAGATATTTAGAGGAAATTTTAGAAAGTCACGGAAAAAATGATGACGAAACTTGGTCAACAATTACAACAAATCAAGGATCGGTATCTCATTTAGATTTTTTAACAGATTTAGAAAAGGATGTTTTTAAAACTGCTTTTGAATTAAATCAAAAATGGATTGTTGAACTGAGTGGAGACAGAACTCAATATATCTCTCAAGCACAATCGGTAAATTTATTTTTACCAGCCGATGTTCACAAAAAAGAATTACATAGAATTCATTTTGATGCATGGAAAAAAGGTTTAAAAAGCCTTTACTATTGTAGATCAAAATCAATTCAAAGAGCTGAAAATATCAATAATGCTAAATCAACTGATGTTACAGCCAATGTATATAAATCAAAAAACCAACAAACTAACGATCAACCAGAATATGAGGAGTGTTTATCATGTCAGTAGCAGATAAAATTAAGACTGAAAATAAAGAAATAATTCAACCAAAAAAGATGGGTCTATTAGTTGAGAACCCCGTGTATAAACCATTCAGATATCCATGGTGCTATGATGCTTGGTTAACACAACAAAGAATACATTGGTTACCAGAAGAAGTCCCTCTTGGAGATGATGTAAGAGATTGGCAAAAAAACTTATCTCAACCAGAAAAAAATCTTTTAACTCAAATTTTTAGATTTTTTACTCAAGCTGATGTTGAGGTAAACAATTGCTATTTAAGACATTATACAACAGTATTTAAGCCAACAGAGGTTCTAATGATGATGACTGCTTTTGCGTCTATGGAAACAGTTCACGTAGCAGCTTATTCTCATTTGCTTGATACAATTGGAATGCCTGAATCAGAATATTCCGCTTTCATGAAATATAAAGAGATGAAAGATAAATATGACTACATGCAAGGATTTAATGTTAACTCAAAAGAAGATATTGCCAAAACTGTTGCTGTATTTAGCGCTTTCACAGAAGGACTTCAATTATTTGCAAGTTTTGCAATTCTCTTAAATTTTCCAAGACACAATAAAATGAAAGGTATGGGCCAAATAGTAACCTGGTCTGTTAGAGACGAAACTCTTCATTGTAATTCTATGATAAGAATTTTCAAAGAGTTTATTAAAGAAAATCCAGAAATCTGGACACCAAAACTAAAGAAAGAACTTTATGAAGCATGTAGAACAATAGTTGAGCATGAAGATTCTTTTATTGATTTAGCTTTTGAAATGGGTCCAATGGAAGGCTTAACTGCACAAGAAGTTAAAGATTACATTAGATTTATTGGCAATAGAAGATTAGTCCAATTAGGTCTTGAACCAATTTATGATGTAGAAAAAAATCCTCTAGGATGGCTTGATACTATGTTGAATGCTGTTGAACATATGAACTTTTTTGAGGGTCGTGCAACAGAATATTCTAAAGCATCGACCCAAGGTACTTGGGTTGAAGCATTTAGTTAATTCAATTGAAATATAAAAAATATTTTAGAAAAACCAGCTTAAAACAAAAAGGTGTAGGTGAGTTTTTTCTTAATGATGTAAAAGCAAAAAGTCCTAAAATTTTTTTAGAGGTTGGTGTTTTTCATGGCGTAACAGCAAGAAATGTGTGTGAATTGTTATATACAATTCACAAAAATGATTTTAAATACATTGGTCTGGATTTATTTGAGGAAAATAATGAAAATAAATCAGAAGTAATACCAAGCACATTATTTTCGAATCCATTAAAAAACATATATTTCAAATATATAAAAAAACAAAATCCATATAGTAAAGAGGCAGTGGAGGATCTTTTAAAAAAATTTAAAAACAATGTTAGCTTAATTAAAGGTAATTCAAAATCAGTTTTAAAAAAGATTGATATGTCAAAAATTGATTATGTATTTTTAGATGGAGGTCATTCCTATCCGACAGTTAAAAATGATCTTGAATGTTGTCTCGATGTAGTCCTGTCGAATGGAACGATTATGTGTGACGATTATAATTTTGGTCATCTACCAGATGTAAAAAATGCAATTGATGAGTTTGTTAAGAATAACAACTTGAATTGTCAGATAATATGTGATGGTCGATTTGCAAAAATAGAAAAATAATTATCTTTGATTTAATTGAACAACTTTTCTGTGTTGATTTCCTTTGTAGCTTGCTAGAGGTCTAATTAATTTATTTGCAGCATGTTGTTCCATAATGTGAGCTGACCATCCTGTGATTCTTGAAACAACAAATATTGGTGTAAAAAAATCCGTATCAAAACCCATTAAATGATAAGTGGGCCCTGTAGGGTAATCAACATTTGGATGAATGTTTTTTCTTTCTATCATTACTTTTTCAACAATATCGTAAATTTTCTCAAATTTTTTGTCTTTTTTAATTTTTGCTACTTTTGCAAAATACTTTCTCATAGTTGGAACTCTAGAGTCTCCAGATTTATAAACTCTATGACCAAATCCCATTACCACTTCTTTTTTATCTAGAGCATTATTTATCCATCTAAGAGCATTTTTAGGGCTTTTTATTTTATTCATCATATGCATTACTTCCTCATTAGCACCACCATGGAGTGGACCTTTTAAACTCGCTATTGCACCTGTTATGGCTCCATGAATATCTGACAAACTACTAGTTATAGTTCTTGCAGTAAATGTTGATACATTAAAACTATGTTCAGCATACAAAATTAAAGAAACATCAAAAGCTTTTACAATTTCTTTTTGTGGCACTTTACCAAAACACATATAAAAAAAGTTTTCTGCTATATTTAAATCTTTTTTAGGTTTAATAATTTTTTTTCCCTTCCTTATTCTATAAAATGCAGCTAAAGCTGTTGGAGTTTTAGCTAAAATTCTTATAGCTTTTCTCATATTTGCTTCTTGGGACGAGTCTGTGGTTTCTTTATCTTCAAGTCCCATTATACTTACCGCAGTCCTTGCAACATCCATGGGATGAGATTTTTTTGGCATTTTCTTAATTATTGAATAAAGATCTTTTGATAAGTCTCTATTATTTTTTTCTTCTTTTTCAAATTTTCTAAGTTGTATTGTATTTGGTAAATCTTTATTTAAGATTAAATAAGCCACCTCCTCAAATCTACAATATTCACACAAATCCTGCGCTGCATATCCTCTGTATGTTAAAGAATTAATTTCGGGCATAACTTTAGAAACTTCTGTTTCGTCAACCACTATCCCTAATAAACCTTTTTTAATATCGTCGCTCATTATTCGTGCCCTTCAGTGCTAAAATTATAAATTTTTTCATCTAAACTATTGTATTTTTCGTAATCAACAAGTTCATACAATCTTTTTCTAGTTTGCATTTTATCTATTATGTTATTTTGATGTCCATTTGCATAAATGTCTCGTAATCCATCTTCTACATTTTTCATAGCTAGTCTCTGTGTAGTTACTGGATAAATTACAATATTGTAGCCAAATTTTTCTAATTCTTTATAATTAAACAATTTAGATTTTCCAAATTCGGTCATATTAGCTAATAAGTAACAAGACAATTTTTTTCTAACTTTTTCAAATTCTTTTTCATCTTGTAAAGCTTCTGGAAAAACTATTTCTGCTCCGGCATCGATGTATGCCTTACATCTTTCTATCATTTTATCTATCCCCTCAACACTTTTTGCATCAGATCTAGCGATGATTTTAAAATTTTTATCTTTTTTTGCTGATACACATTCCTTAATTTTTTTCACCATAGCATCAGTTGATATCAATTCTTTATTATCAAGATGCCCACATCTTTTTCTTTCAATTTGGTCCTCTAAATGAACCGCTGCAACCCCAAAATCTTCAAAAGTTTCAATTGTTTCTCTACAAGATTTAAAACCAGTATCAATATCAACAATAGTTGGAAGATTAGTCACTCTCGAAATTAGATAAGATCGAGTACTTACATCTTGTAAAGTTGTCAATCCAATATCAGGAAACCCCAAATCATTTGCCATGACTCCACCAGAAACATAAACTGCATCATAACCAATTTCCTCAATTAACTTTGCAGTTAAAGGGTTGTATGCACCAGGAACTCTTAAAATCTTGCCAGATTTTAACTTATCAACAAAGTCCTTTCTTTTTTGAACTGGTTCTTTTTCTATAAAATGCATTAAAAAATACCTTTTTTAAAATTTCTTTTTAGTTTACTCTTTTTTACTTCAATATTTAACTTATCAAGTTGACCTGATTTTAATTTTTTTAAATTTTGTACAACCTTTAAAAATCTATCACTTTCTTTTTTATCCAAAATATTTTCAGTTAAAGTTAAGAATTTATTAATATAATTTTTTCTTTTGAAAGGACGCAAACCATAAGGATGTGCATCTGCTACACCTTGTTCTTCAGTAATCTTTTTACCATTATTAAGAGTTATTACCACTTTAGCACCAAATGCCTTTTTTTTAGGGTCAGGATCGTGATAATTTTTAGTCCATTTTTTATCTTCATGAGTTTTAATTGATTTCCATATTTTAATTGTGCTCTTTTTTTTAGCTCTTGCTTTTGTATAAGATTTTACATGATGCCAAGTACCATCCTCAAGTGCGACCGCAAATATATACATTATAGAATGATCTAATGTTTCTCTGCTAGCATTAGGGTCCATTTTTTGTGGATCGTTTGCACCTGTCCCGATTACATAATGAGTGTGGTGGCTTGTAAAAATATCTATTTTTTTGATCTGACTCAGGTTTTTAACTTTTTTTTTAAGTTTTTTTGCTAAGTCAATCAAAGCTTGTGATTGATATTCTGCAGAATACTCTTTTGTATAAGTTTCAAGAATCGCTTTTTTTATTTCACCTTTTTTGGGCAATGGAACTTTATATAACGCTTTCTTTCCATCAAGAATTCTTGCTATCACACTATCTTCACCTTCATAAATTGGACTTGGTGCTCCTTCACCACGCATAACTCTATCAACAGCCTCTATAGCAAGTTTAGCTGCATGAGCTGGAGCATATGCTTTCCAACTTGAAATTTCACCTTTTCTAGATTGTCTTGTAGAAATAGTTGTATGTAATGCTTGTTGGATTGCTTGATAAATAGTTTCAGTTTTTAACCTTAACATTGAACCAATCCCAGCTGCAACACTTGGACCAAGGTGAGCTATATGATCTACTTTATGTTTATGTAAACATATTCCTTTAACTAAATTAACTTGAACCTCATAAGCTGTTATAATTCCTCTTAAAAGATCTAAACCACTTTTTTTATTTTGTTGAGCAACGCTTATAAGAGGAGGAATATTGTCTCCAGGATGACTATAGTCAGCAGCTAAAAAAGTATCATGAAAATCTAATTCTCTCACAGCTGTTCCATTAGACCAGGCTGCCCACTCACAATCAAATTTTAATTTTCTATTAACACCAAATAACGTTGCACCATTTTTTCTTGAATGTTTGAGAGCCATTTCCCTAGACGAAACTACCGGTCTTCTGTTAAGTGATGCAATTGCTACTGATGCGTTATCAATAATCCTATTTATGGACATTTCAATTGCATTTTTATCTAATTTAGAATTATCATTTGCAATTTCTGCAATTTTCCATGCAAGCTGATTTTTTTTTGCTAAATGTACTTTAGATGGATAAACTTTAACTTTATGGACTATCAAAATAACTCCTAATTAACGAGGTTGTTTTTAATAGTTAAAAAAAAATAATCAATATTAAAGATATTTTGAAACTATCTTTTCTATACCAACGAAGTCTTTTACTAAGTGATTATGGTAAATTTCATCAATTTTTTTTTCAGTATATCCATCTTCCATTAGAATAACAGGTATCCCTGCATTTTTTGCGGCATTAGCATCGGTTTCACTATCTCCAATCATTAACGATTTTTTAATATCACCTTGTAATATTTCAATTACAGAAGTTAGATGTCTTGGATCTGGCTTACAATAGTCGAATGTGTTATGTCCAGCAACGTATTCAAAAAAATCATAAATCCCAATTTTTTTCAAAAGATCGACAGCTAGGTAATCAGTCTTATTAGTACAAACAGCCATAGAAATGTTATTTTCCTTTGACCATTTTAAAAAATCTTTAACACCATTTATTAGAGTGCTTTCGTTTACAATGTTTTTTCCATAAAAGTCAGTAAAATCTTTTATCATTTCCTTTTTAATCTTTTCATCTTGCACTTTTCCAAACTCCTTTTTAGCTTGTCCCCAAATTGACCTTCCAAGCATTGCGCTTGCACCTTGACCAACAAGATTTCTTATTTCCTCGGTAGACTTAGTTGGGTAACCAAATTTTTTCATCACATGATTATGAGCACGCATCAAATCTGGCGCTGTATCAACTAAAGTTCCATCTAAATCAAAAAGAATTGTAAAATTTTGACCCATAAATAAAAGTTTTATTAAGAAATATTATGTGAATTAAGAAACATATATACTTAATATAAAGAATTTCATAGATGAAACAATTAAATTTACAAAATGTTCAAAATAATTTTCGAAAAAAATTTTTAAAAGCGGGTGTAAAAATGATTGGCCCTGAAACAATTTTTTTTTCAAAAGATACTAAAATAGGAAAGAATGTGATTATTGAACCCTACGTGGTAATTGGTCCAAAAGTGAAAATAGGAAACAATGTTACAATTAAATCTTTTTCACATCTAGAAAATTGTAAAATAGAAAATAAAGTTGATATTGGACCATATGCCAGAATAAGACCAGGCGTTGTTTTAAAGAGTGGTTCAAAAATTGGAAATTTTGTTGAAATCAAAAAAAGTACTTTAGGTAATAATTCAAAAGTAAACCACTTAACATATATTGGTGATAGTGAGATAGGTAAATCGGTTAATATTGGTGCTGGAACAATTACTTGTAATTTTGATGGAGTAAAAAAAAGTAAAACCAAAATAAAAGACAATGTATTTATTGGTTCAAATTCATCATTAATAGCACCAGTAACAATTGAAGAGGGTAGTGTTATTGGAGCTGGTTCAGCTATTACAAAAAATGTTAAGAAAAAATCATTAGCATTAACGAGAAGTTTGCAGACTGAAATTAAAAATTATAAAAGAAAGTCTAAATAGTTATGTGTGGAATAATTGGAATTAACAGCAATAAACCTGTATCAGCAACTATAATTAATTCTTTAAAAAAGTTAGAGTATAGAGGTTATGACTCAGCTGGAATGGCAACCTTATATGATGGATTAATAAATGAAGTAAAATCTGAGGGCAGAGTAGAAAATTTGGAAAAAAATTCCTTAGTTCAAAGCATGGAGGGAACTATTGGTATTGGTCATGTTCGATGGGCAACACATGGGCTCCCCAATAGTATTAATGCACACCCACACTCTTCTCAGAATGTTTCTGTTGTGCATAATGGAATCATTGAAAACTCAACGATTTTAAAAAAATTTTTAATTGGGAAAGGTCACAAATTTAAATCTCAGACTGATACAGAGGTAATAGTTCATTTAATTACTGAAAATCTTAAAACAGAAAACATTGTTAATTCAATTCAAAAAACTTTGAAATCTTTACATGGAAGCTTTGCACTTGGTATAATTTTTAAAGATCAACCAGATTTAATTGTTGGTGCAAGGAGAGGTTCCCCATTAGCTGTTGGTTATGGTCCTAATGAAAATTATCTAGGTTCAGACTCCTATGCACTTAAATCGATGACAAGTAAGATTACGTATTTAAATGATGGTGAATTCTGCATTATTAAAAAAGATCACGTTGAATTTTTTAGTGAGGAAGGAACTAAAATTAATAAAAAAGTTTTAGAATTGTCCTCAACAGAGGTAAAATATGACAAAGGTGATTACAAATACTTTATGGCTAAAGAAATTGAAGAACAACCAACTACAATTAGAAATGGAATTAATGAGTATATAGATATGTCAAATAAAGATATTAATATTTATAACTTTCCTTGGAAAAGTAATGAGATTACATCAATTACCTTGATTGGATGTGGAACAGCCTATCATTCATGTTTAATGGCAAAATATTGGTTTGAGGAAATAACATCACTAGATGTAAGTATAGATATAGCATCGGAATTTAGATACAGAAAAAATAGATTTAAAAAAGATACACTTTATGTATTTGTCTCTCAATCAGGAGAAACAGCAGATACCTATGCTGCTTTGGATCTTTGTAAACAAAATGGTGTCAAAACTTGTGCAGTCGTAAATGTGGTAGAAAGTTCAATTGCAAGGGACTCTGAATTTGTATTACCAATTCATTGTGGAACTGAAATAGGTGTTGCTTCAACCAAAGCTTTTCTTGGACAAATATTAATTTTATATATTTTAGCCTTGAAACTTGCTTTATTGAGAAAAGATATTAAAAAGGCTCATTTTGACAAAAAGATAGACGATCTTAAAAATTTACCAAAACTTGTTGAACAAACATTATTGATTGATAACAAAATACAAACAATCTCAAATACTTTTAATGAGGCAAAGGGTTCTATGTTTTTGGGACGTGGTTTTTCTTATCCAATTGCTCTTGAAGGTGCATTAAAACTTAAAGAATTATCATACATTCATGCTGAAGGATATCCAGCGGGAGAAATGAAACATGGACCTCTTGCATTAATTGAAGAAGGTATGCCAGTTGTAGTTTTGGCCCCTAGAGATAATTATTATAAAAAAACGATTTCAAATATGCAGGAGGTAGTTGCAAGGGGAGCTAAAGTTTTATTAATTACAAATAAAAGTAAGGATGAGGTAATTTCAGAAAATATCTGGGAGAAAATCGAGGTTGAAAGCACTTCTGAAGATCTACTTCCTTTTCTTTTGACCATTCCTTTGCAAAAACTCGCATATTACTCGGCATTAAATAAAGGGTATGATA
Organism: uncultured Pelagibacteraceae bacterium; assembly: GCA_902558445.1. Classification (GTDB taxonomy): domain Bacteria; phylum Pseudomonadota; class Alphaproteobacteria; order Pelagibacterales; family Pelagibacteraceae; genus Pelagibacter. The sequence goes on from CACEDX010000001.1 coordinate 18,408, forward strand.
TTGATAAACCTAGAAATTTAGCAAAATCAGTAACTGTAGAATAATTTTGAAAAAAATGATTTCTCCAATTAATAAGATTAATATTATTACATCTTTTCCAAAATCGGGAAATACTTGGATAAGGTTTATCATATATGATTTATTTTTTAATAAACAAAATAAAGATGATGTAAATTCAAGTGAGATAAACAGAATGATTCCAGATTTTCACATGTCAAATAATAATCAATTAATTTTTGACAATGAATTAAGGGATAAAGAAATTTTTTTAAAAACTCATTCAAGTTATAAACAGATGAAAAAATTACCTATAGATAAAGTTATAATTATAATTAGAAATCCATTTGATGTATTTGTTTCATTATATAACTATTATGAGATTAATGAAAATGAAAGAAATAAGATGTTAGATTTTTTTTGTGCTCATCAGACATTACCATTCTTAAAAAAAGCCAACCTTCCTAATTGGCAAGAACATATTGAAAGCTGGGTTAATTCAGGAAAAAAATATCATATTGTAAAATATTCAGATCTAATTGATGATTTTGACAATCAAATAAAATATTTATGTAATTTTTTAGATTTAAATGTAACTGATAAAAAAATTGATTTTATAAAAAGAAATACAAGTTTTAATAATCTTAAAAAAATTGAGATTAGAGAAAGAGATGAAAATATTGCAGGGTTCTTCTCTGGAAATATGGGGGGAAAAAAGAGTAATTTCATGAATAAAGGTGGTTATGGAAACTACAAATCATTCTTTAATTCCTCTGAATTATTGAAATTAGATAATTCATTTAAAAAAAATAAGTGGATAAGTTGAATAATTATTAAACTCTGATACAACAATCCCAAGTTGAATATGAAAAATTGGAAAGTTAATAGTTGGAGAAAATACCCGGTAAAACATATACCGGAATATCCAGATAAGAAAGAGTTGGAACAAGTTTTAAATAAGATTAAAACTTTTCCACCACTAGTTTTTGCTGGAGAGACTAGACATTTGAAACAGCAACTTGCTGAAGTTGTAGATGGTAAAGCTTTCTTATTACAAGGAGGAGACTGTGCAGAAAGTTTTGCGGAATTTCATCCAGATAATATTCGAGATACATTTAAAGTTATTCTCCAAATGTCGTTAGTTTTGACTTATTCAGCATCTTTACCAGTTGTAAAACTTGGAAGAATAGCTGGTCAGTTTTCAAAACCAAGAAGTGCCCCTACTGAAATAAAGGGTGGCAAAGAATTACCAAGTTATTTAGGTGACAATATAAATGCAATTGATTTTACAGAAAAAGCAAGAAGACCTGATCCAAAAAGGATGTTCAAAGCTTATTCACAATCTGCTTCAACCTTAAATATCTTAAGAGCTTTTTCAAAAGGAGGTTTTGCAGATTTAAATAAAGTTCACTTGTGGAATTTAGATTATATTAAGAAAAGCCCTCAAGCCAAAAAATTTAAAGAGTTGGAAGATAAAATTGCTGATGCTTTAGCCTTTATGGAAGCTTGTGGAATAACTTCTGACTTTAATAATAGATTGTACACAGTGAATTTTTGGACTTCTCATGAGGCATTACATTTACCTTTTGAGGAAAGTATGACTAGAATTGACTCTACTACAGGAGAATATCATGATACATCTGCTCATTTTGTTTGGATTGGAGACAGAACAAGACAAATTGATGGTGGCCATGTAGAGTTTTGTAAGGGTATCGAAAACCCAATAGGAATTAAATGCGGGCCAACCTCAAAGCCAGATGAAATTGCAAAAATTTGTGAATTAATAAACCCAAATAATGAAAAAGGTAAAATTACTTTGATTTCTAGGTTTGGTCACAAGAATGTGGAAAAATTTTTACCTAAATTGATTAGAGGAATTAAAAAAGAGGGTTTAAATGTGGTTTGGTCATGTGATCCAATGCATGGAAACACAATTAAATCGACAACTGGTTTCAAAACAAGACCTTTTAATGATGTTGTTAGTGAGGTTAAAAATGTGTTTGCTGTTCATCAGTCTGAAGGATCTTACGCTGGTGGTTTACATGTCGAAATGACTGGACAAGATGTGACTGAATGTACAGGAGGAGCGAGAAAAATATCTGATGCAGACTTATCTAGCAGATATCATACTCATTGTGATCCTAGATTAAACTCTGATCAAGCAATTGAACTAGCGTTTTTAATTTCTGATGAGATTAAAAAGAATAGCAGCTATTCAAAAAATGCCATTCAAGCGGCATCTTAGACTGTTGTATTTAAATCAATTTAGATTAATTAAATGCTTATGAATCCTAGTGAAAAAGTAAAATATATATCAAATTGGATCAAAAGTTACGTTGATCAAATGCCAAATAAAGCTCAATCTTTGGTGATTGGTATTTCTGGCGGTATCGACTCATCTGTTTCGAGCACTTTGAGTGCGATGACAGGTTTAAAAACAATTGTTTTAACTATGCCAATAAAACAAAAGGAAAATCAGCATGATTTAAGTTTAAAGCACCAGGAATGGTTGTTAAAAAAATTTAAAAATGTTGAAGCCCATACTATTAGTCTAGATAAATTATTTGAAACATTTTCATCTACGTTAAATAAATTTGATAACGAACATGGTTATGCCAATTCTAGAGCCAGATTAAGAATGACAACTCTATATCAAGTAGCTGCAGCCAACAAAGGTATCGTTGTTGGAACTGGAAATAAAGTTGAGGATTTTGGTGTTGGTTTTTACACAAAATACGGTGATGGGGGTGTTGATATTTCTCCAATAGCAGATTGTAACAAAACAGAAGTGTGGGAATTAGGTAAAGAACTTGGAATATTAAAAGAGATAATTGATGCTCCCCCAACGGATGGTTTGTGGGATGATGGCAGAACAGATGAAGGCCAGTTAGGCTTCAATTATAACGAATTAGAGGATGCAATGAGTAACCCAAGTTCTCCTCATAGAAGCCAATACGAAAAAATTAGAAATCAAAACTTGCATAAAATGGAGCCTATTCCAGTTTGCAAGATTCCTAGTTAATCAATTAGATTAACAAATCCCCAAATAAGGTATATTTCTTAATCATCAATGATGGATATTTTTTTAACAAATAATTTAACAAATAAAAAAGAGCAATTCATTCCAAAAAATAAAGAAAAAATAGGAATGTATGTATGCGGACCTACTGTCTATGACGATCCACATATTGGTAATGCAAGACCTTTGGTTGTTTTTGACATTCTCTATAAGTTACTTAAAAATAATTTTCCAAATGTAATCTATGTTAGGAATATAACTGATATTGATGATAAAATTATTAAATCGTCTCAAGAACAAAAAATTTCCACAAAAGAGCTTACAGAAAAAGTAACTTCAAGTTTTCTAAAAGATTGTAAATTTTTAAATTGTGAAAATCCAACTCACCAACCTAAAGCAACAGAACATATAGAACTAATGATAGAGATGATAACTGAATTAATTAAAAAAGGTTTTGCTTATGAAAATCAAAAACATGTCTATTTTGAAGTAAAAAAATTTTCAGATTATGGAAAATTATCAAATAAAAATTTAGATGAATTGATTGCTGGATCAAGAATAGAAATTAGCGAAAATAAAAAAAATTCTGAGGATTTTGTTTTATGGAAACCTTCAATAAATGATGAACCTTACTGGGACTCACCCTGGGGAAGAGGTAGACCTGGTTGGCATTTGGAATGTTCTGCAATGTCTAAAAAATTTTTGGGCAATGAATTTGATATTCATGGTGGTGGAATAGATTTAATTTTCCCACATCACGAAAATGAAATAGCACAATCTAGATGTGCCAATGAAACAAAAGTTTTTGCAAAATATTGGATCCATAACGCCTTTATCACAATGTCTAATGAGAAAATGGCTAAGTCCCAAGGTAATATCCTTAAGATTAAAGATTTTAGAAATAAGATTAGTGGTCAAATAATTAGACTAGCTTTGATGAGCACACATTACAAACAACCACTTGATTGGAATGATAAGTTAATTAACGATTGTGAAAATACTTTAGATAAATGGTACAGAGTCTATTCATCTGATTTAAAGCCTATTAAAGTTCCACATGAAATTTTAAAGCCACTATATGAAGATTTGAATACTCCTGGATACATTGCAAATCTTCATAATCTGTTCGAAAAAGCTTCTAAAGGTAAGGATATAAATTTATTCATATCGGCATGCCAATTTATCGGTTTGATGAATGAAAGTCGTGAACAATGGAATAACTTTAAAAAGAATAAAGCATCTATTAATGCGTCTGAAATTGAGGACATGCTTAAATTAAGAGAGAAAGCTAGAGAAAATAAGAATTATAGAGAGGCAGATAGAATTAGAGATGAACTTTTAGACAAAGGTGTTTTAATAGAAGACAAAGATGGTAAAACACTTTGGAAATTTAAATGAGCAAAGAAAGATTATACATATTTGATACAACTCTTAGAGATGGAGCTCAAACCCAGGGTGTTGACTTTTCTTTGGAGGATAAAGAAAAAATCGCCTCAGCTTTAGATAATTTAGGTGTTGATTATATTGAAGCAGGATGGCCTGGTGCTAATCCAACAGATACAGAATTTTTTCAAAAGAAATATAATTTTAAAAACTCAAAGCTAACATCTTTTGGGATGACTAAAAGATCTGGAAGAAGCGCAGAAAATGATACTGGTTTATCAGCACTCATGAATTCAAATACCTCTGCTGTTTGTTTGGTAGGAAAGTCCTGGGATTTTCATGTTGATGTAGCTTTAGGAATAACAAATGAGGAAAATTTAGAAAATATTTCTGAAAGCGCAAAACATTTTGTAAAAGCAAAAAAAGAATTCATGTTTGATGCAGAGCATTTTTTTGATGGTTACAAAGCAAATCCGAAATATGCATTGTCTTGTATAAAGGCTGCATATGATCAAGGTGCAAGATGGATCGTTTTATGTGATACGAATGGAGGAACACTGCCTCATGAAGTTACACAAATAGTTACCGAAGTTTCTAAAGTTGTTCCTGGTAAGAACTTAGGAATTCATGCACATAATGATACTGGCAATGCAGTTGCAAATTCATTAGCCGCAGTATTATCTGGTGTGAGACAAATTCAAGGAACAATCAATGGTTTAGGTGAAAGATGTGGTAATGCAAATTTAATGTCATTAATTCCTACATTTTTTTTGAAAAAAGATTTTTCATCTCAATTTGAAATCAGCATCAAATCAGAAAATATTAAAAATTTAACTGAATGTTCTAGATTGTTAGATGAAATTTTAAACAGAAAACCTAATCAGCATTTACCTTATGTTGGCGCAGCAGCATTTTCTCATAAAGGAGGATTACATGTTTCTGCTGTACAAAAAGATCCAAAAACTTATGAACATATCAACCCAGAGGAAGTTGGTAATACTAGAAATATTGTTGTTTCAGATCAATCAGGCAAATCAAATATCATATCTAGATTAAAGAGTATCAAAATTAACATTGAGGAAAGTGATCCAAAAATTAAAAAATTGTTAGACGAAGTCAAAGATAGAGAATTTATTGGTTATAGTTATGATGGAGCTGATGCTTCGTTTGAGTTATTAGCTAGAAGAATTATTGGAGAAATACCAAGATATATTTCAATTAATGAATATGACGTTTCTGTTAAAAAAAATAAGTCTGGTGAAATAGTTTCTTCTGCAAAAGCTCAATTAGAAGTGGATGGAGAAAAAATTATGTGTGAGGGAGAGGGGAATGGACCAGTAAATGCATTAGATAACGCTATTAGAGAAAACGTTGATAGACTCGCAAAATATTCAAAATATCTAAAAGATTTAAAACTTGTTGATTATAAAGTAAGAATTTTAAATACAGGAACAGAGGCTGTTACTCGAGTATCTATTGAAAGCACAGACTCAAAGGGAAAGAATTGGTTTACTATTGGTGTATCGACAAACATTATCGATGCTTCGTTCAAAGCATTAATTGATAGCTTAGATTACAAATTATTTAAGGATAATGCTCCAGCCAGTAAATAGATGAGTAAAAATAACATCTCATTTATTTTACATAAACCTCAATTATCAGAAAATATTGGTGCATGCGCTAGAGCAATAAAAAACTTTGATTTTAAAAAATTAGTTATAATTAATCCAAAACCTGTTTTTCCAAACGATAAAATCTTAGCAACATCTGTTGGAGCAAAAGACATAATTAACAAAAGTAAAAATTACGACAATTTAGAAAAAGCTTTAGCAAAGATTGACATTTTAATTGCTACCTCAGCAAGATTTAGAAATAAGAATATAAAACATATTAATTTAGAAGATTTAAAAAAGATTAATTTTAAGAAGAGAGTTGGATTTTTATTTGGGTCAGAAGCATCTGGTTTATCAAATGATGAGGTGAGTTATGCAAATTACACTTTACAAATACCAACTAATCCTAATTTTAAGTCTTTAAATTTATCTCATAGTTTGATCATAATAGCTCAATATGTAGCTAGTCTTATCAAATTAAAAAATATTCCATTTAAAAAATCAAAAAAGATAAAATCAGCAAGTAAAAAAGAAATTCAATCAATGCTAAGTCTTTGCATTAAAAATTTAGATGAAATAAATTTTTTTAGACCTAAAGAGAAGAGACCAAAAATGCTAGAAAACCTAAGAAACATTTTTTACAAAATGGACTTATCTGATAAAGAAACACGTATATTATCCGGTGTATTTGCAAGTTTGGGTAAAAAACGTTGATTGACAAAATAATGAGTAAGTTTATAAAGCCCTCTATTAAATGACAAAAAGATTAAACTCTAAACATAAAGTTGACAGAAGATTAAAAGTAAATCTTTGGGGAAGACCAAAAAGCCCGTTTAATACAAGAGCCTATGGACCAGGACAACATGGTCAAACTAAAACTTCAAAACCTTCTGATTACGGAATTCAGTTACAAGCTAAACAAAAATTAAAAGCTTATTACGGGAATATTAATGAAAGACAATTTAGAAATATTTATAAAAAAGCTAGTATGCTTAAAGGTGATACAAGTGAGAACTTAATTGGATTATTGGAAAGAAGATTAGATGCAGTGATATATAGGGCAAAATTTGCAACTACAATTTTTTCTGCAAGACAATTAATCAACCATGGACATGTAAAAGTTAATGGAAAAAAAGTAAACATATCTAGTTATTCTGTTAGAGAAGAGGACACTATAGAAATTAGAGATAAGTCAAAACAGCTTGCGATAATAGATATTGCATTAGCCAGCAAAGAAAGAGAAGCTCCAGAATATATTCAAATGGATGAAAAAAATAAAAAATTTAAGTTTGTTAGAGTTCCAAAATTTGAAGAAGTACCATACCCAGTTGTAATGGAGCCTAATTTAGTTATTGAATATTACTCTAGATAATAATTATTTTTTATAGTTAATACCTTTATCGTCAAATACTTTTTTTAATTCTCCACTTTCATACATTTCTTTGATGATATCACATCCGCCTATAAATTCTTTTTTGATGTAAAGTTGAGGGATTGTTGGCCAATCACTAAAGACTTTAATTCCATCTCTCAAAGATTGATCTTCTAATACATTTACACCTTTAAAATTTATTTCTAACATTTTAAGTATATTAGAGACAGTCATTGAAAAACCACATTGTGGTTGATCTGGAGTGCCTTTCATAAAAAGGCATACATCATTAGTATCAATATGATTTTGAATTAAATTTTTTGTTTGATCATCCATTATTGTTCCTTTGTTTTAATTGCTAAAGCGTGTAGTTCATTTCCCATCTTACCTTTTAATGAATTATAAACCATTTTATGTTGTTCAATTTTACTTTTACCTGCAAATTGAGAAGAGGTTATAGTTGCAGAATAATGATTACCATCTCCAGCTAGATCTTGAATATCTATTACAGCATCCGGCATTGCTTCTTTGATATATTTTTCGATTTCTTTTAAATCCATTGCCATTTTTTAACTCATATACTTTGATAACCAATTTGTATAATAAGACTTCAATTCGTCAATTGTAACTTTTGTCTTTTCATTTATAATCATATCTTTTTGTGTGATAATACCTAATTCCTCATGATGTACTGAGTTTTTATTTAAAATTTTTGTAACTTCTTTTAATTCCTCTTTATTCACCTCTATTAAGTATCTACCTTGATCTTCTGCAAAAAAATACTCTATTTCATTAATTAAATTCTTTGACTTATTAATCTTAATTCCCTTATTACCTTTAATGCACATTTTGCTTATCGCAACCAATAGACCTCCTAAAGATATATCATGAGCACTTTTCACGTATCCTTTATCAATTAAATTTAATATTGACTCTCCATTGTTTTTTTCATTGAAAAGATTTACCTCCGGTGGAGGTCCATTTTTTTCATCTAAAATTGTTCTGGCAAACAAACTTTGGTCAATATGCCCTTCAGTTTTACCAATGATTAAAACTAAATTATCAACTTCTTTTAAATCCATCGAAATCATTTTTTTATAATCCTTTATGAGACCCACACCACCAATTGATGGAGTTGGTTTGATCCCAACTTCTTTGGTTTGGTTGTAAAAAGATACATTGCCAGATACCACCGGAAAATTTAAATATTTACTAGCTTCACCTATACCTTGAACGCATTCAACAAACTCACCCATGTTGTCTTCTTTTTCAGGACTTCCAAAATTTAAACAATTAGTGATAGCGATTGGCTTTGCCCCAACTGAAATTAAATTTCTCCAACTTTCAGCTACGACTTGTTTACCTCCTGTTAATGGGTGAGCCCAACAATAAACTGCCGAAGAATCTACTGATGCTGCTACAGCTTTATTTGTTCCATGTACTCTTACAACACCAGAGTCCCCCCCTGGTTTTTGAATAGTGTCACCCATAACTGTATGATCATACTGTTGCCAAATCCATTCCTTACTACATATATTCTGATTAGATAAAACTTTTTTAAGGACATCTTTTATTTTCAATTTATTTAGTACTTCATTCTTAAATTTATTTTTTTTTGGCAACTTTGATTTTTTCCATTTACGATCATACATTGGAGAATTTTCAACAAGAATATTAACAGGTATTTTTGCTACTTGTTCCTGGTTAAAAAATAATTCAATGTTTTTTGAGTTTGTTGTTTTTCCAATTACTGCAAAATCTAAATTCCATTTATCAAATATTTTTTTTGCAATTTCCTCTTTGCCATTTTCTAAAACTATTAACATTCGTTCTTGGCTTTCAGACAACATAATTTCGTAAGGAGTCATTTTAGTCTCCCTGCATGGGACTTTACTTAAATCAATTTTAATGCCTAAATTTCCTTTTGATGCCATTTCAATACTCGACGAAGTAAGACCAGCAGCTCCCATATCTTGAATGGCAATAATTGTATCACCAGCCATTAATTCTAAACAAGCTTCTAGCAAAAGCTTTTCAGTAAAAGGGTCGCCAACTTGTACAGTTGGTTTTTTCTCTTCAATCTTCTCATCAAAACTAGCTGAAGCCATACTTGCACCATGAATTCCATCTCTACCAGTCTTGGAGCCCACGTAAATTACAGGTTTATTTAAACCTGCAGCCTTAGAATAAAAAATCTTATTTTTTTTAACCAGACCAAGTGTCATTGCGTTGACTAAGATATTACCATTATAAGAACTATCAAAAGAAGTTTGTCCAGCTATGGTTGGCACACCCATACAATTTCCATAGCCACCAATACCATTTACGACTCCTCGTAAGAGATTTTTTGTTTTTTTATGTTGCGGGGATCCAAAATGTATTGAATTTAAATTGGCTATCGGTCTTGCTCCCATTGTAAATACATCTCTCATAATTCCACCAACACCCGTTGCAGCCCCTTGATATGGTTCAATAAATGAAGGATGATTATGACTCTCAATTTTAAAAACGATTGCATCGCCATCTTCAATATCGATAACACCTGCATTTTCTCCTGGACCTTGAATTACTTTTTTCCCTTTAGTTGGTAGCTTTTTTAAGTGAAGTCGTGATGACTTATATGAGCAATGTTCATTCCACATTGCAGAAAAAATCCCGAGTTCAGTAATATTTGGAGTTCTCTTAAGTAATTGACAAATTTTTTTATATTCATCAGACTTAAGACCATGATCTATAGCAATTTGTTCGTTAACTTCCATTATTTAATATTATTAATAAGGTTTTTGAAAAAAATTGAACCATCTTCCCCAGATAAACTTTCATCTATCATTCTTTCAGGATGAGGCATCATCCCTAAAACATTTTTTTCCTTATTAAAAATGCCAGCAATATTCTTAATTGATCCATTAGGATTATATTGATCTTCTACCTTACCCTCATTATTACAATAATAAATTGCTATTTGATTATTATCCTTGATTTCTTTCAATTGATCTTTGGTACAAAAATAATTTCCTTCATTATGAGCAATATGAAATTCTAAAACATCTTTATTAAGATTTTTAAAATAAGTATTTTCTTTGTTGTCCAATTTCACAAAGACATTTTTACATATAAACTCCAAATACTTATTTCTTAACAAAACTCCCGGTACTAAACCTGTTTCAACTAGTATTTGAAATCCATTACAAATTCCCATTACCAATCCCCCAGATTTTGCAAAATTTATTACCGATTGCATAATTTTAGACTTTGATGCCATACTTCCGCATCGTAAATAATCTCCATATGAAAAACCACCTGGAAGCACAACTAAATCACTTTTAGGGAGCTCATTATCACCATGCCAAACCATCTTGTTGGTAAAACCAAATTTCTTGAGTGCAACATCCATGTCTCTATCACAATTTGAACCAGGAAAAGTAATTACAGATGACTTCATTAATTATTGTGTTTCAATAATTTTAAAGTTTTCGATTACAAGATTAGCTAAAAGTTTTTTACACATGTCCTCTACAATAGCTTTTGCTTTGTTTGGATCATTTTCATTTACGTCTATTTCAAAATATTTACCTTGTCTTACTTCACTTATATTTTCAAAACCCATTCCATCTAGGGCTTGATGGATGACTTTACCCTGCGGATCTAAAACATCCTTTTTTAATGTTATTATTGCGGAAACTTTCATTTGCTCTTTTTTTTTATTGAAGAAAGTTTTGTTACGTTAACAGCGGATACGTTTGATTGTTCATGAAGAATACCAAGTCGTTTTGCAACCTCGGTATAAGCTGGTATCAAATCTCCCAAATCTTTTCTAAATCTGTCCTTATCAAGTTTTTTGTCAGTAATTGAATCCCACAATCTACAAGTATCAGGGCTGATTTCATCTGCTAAAATGATTTCGTTTTTTCCACTATCATGTGTGAAGCCGAATTCTACTTTAAAATCGACTAGTTTAATTCCAACACCTCGAAATAAACCCAATAAAAAATCATTCAAACGTTTTAAATTTTCATCAATTAAATCAAGCTGAATAGCGTTAAGCCAATTAAATGCCAGAATGTGTTCTCTACTTATGTTTGGATCACCTAATTTATCATCTTTGAGACAATACTCTATTAATGGATAGTCAAGTACAGTACCATCCTCAATACCTAATCTTTTTGTTAAAGATCCAGTTGCAATATTTCTTACAATGAACTCAATAGGAATTATATCCACAAGTTTCACAAGTTGTTCTCTCATATTTAGTCTTTTTACTAAATGATTTTTAATTCCAATTTGATTTAGGTTTGAGAGTATATGTTCTGAAATTCTATTATTAAGAACACCTTTTCCCTCAATAGTACTTTTTTTTTGATTATTAAATGCCGTTGCATCATCTTTAAAATATTGAATAACGAGATTTTTGTCGGAAGTTGCATAAATAATTTTAGCTTTTCCTTCGTATAGTTTTTTCTCTTTTTTCATTATTTTATAACTCTTCTAAAAATAAAATTGACATTTTTCATATGTTTTGAATAGCTAAATATTGATTTTAATTTCTTTATTGAAATTTTACTCATTATATATCTGTCAGATTGTGCTACATCAAATAAATTCAAATTTTCAGCAAAACACTTTTTTGAAAAATCTTGAACCATTCTATATGATTTTTCTCTGGTTAATCCAGTTTTTGTAAGTTCAAGCATCAACTCCTGTGAAAAAATTAAACCTTTTGTTATATTCAAATTCTCCAACATTTTTTTTGGATAAACAATCATATTATCTAAAATATTGGTTAATCTTACTAATGCAAAATCAATAGTTATATTAGCATCTGGGCCAATGTTTCTCTCTACGCTTGAATGTGAAATATCTCTTTCGTGCCATAAGGCAATATTTTCAAGTGCAGGAATTACAGCACTTCTAACCATTCTTGAAAGGCCTGTTAAATTTTCACTCAAGATAGGATTTTTTTTATGTGGCATAGCAGATGAACCTTTTTGTTTTTTTGAAAAAAATTCTTGTAGTTCGTAAACTTCAGTTCTTTGTAAATGTCTGATTTCTGTAGCTACTCTTTCTACAGAACCCGCAATAATTCCAAGAACTGAGAAATAAAAAGCATGTCTATCTCTTGGAATAACTTGAGTTGAAATCGGTTCAACTTTTAAGCCAAGTTTTTTAGCAACATGTTTTTCCACATTTGGATTTATATTAGCAAAAGTTCCAACAGCACCTGAAATAGCACATGTCGAAACCTCATCTATTGCATCGACTAACCTTTTTCTATTTCTTTTAAATTCTGAGTAAAAAGAAGCAAGTTTTAAACCAAAGGTAATTGGTTCGGCATGTATGCCATGACTTCTTCCCATGCATGGCGTAAATTTATATTTGTTTGCTTGTTTTTTTAATACTTTTAAAATTTGGTCAATGTCTTTTAGAATTATTTTTCCTGATTGAACTAATTGAATATTGAAACTCGTGTCCAAAACATCTGATGATGTCATCCCTTGATGAAGGTACCTTGCTTTAATTCCAGCTTTCTCAGTAACAGAAGTTAAAAAAGCTATAACATCATGTTTAACTTGAGATTCAATTTGATGAATTCTTTTAACATTAATTCTTGCCTTTTTTCTTACAATTGAGGAGACCCCTTTAGGAATTTGATTTAATTTTTCCATAGCTTGTGCTGCAGCTATCTCTACATCTAACCAAATTTTGTATTTATTTTCTTCTGACCAAATATCAGTAAGTTCTTTTCTCGAATATCTTTTAATCATTAATTATAAATATGGAGGCTTTGAATAACCTTTAGCAGATTCTGTAAAAATTTCATAACCATTTTCTGTTATTCCAACAGTATGTTCGAATTGCGCAGACAAAGATTTATCCTTTGTCACTGCTGTCCAACCATCATTAAGCATTTTTGTAGCAAATTTACCTGCATTAATCATAGGTTCAATTGTAAATGTCATTCCTGGTTTTAGTTCCATTCCTGTATTTTTAGTTCCATAATGTAAAATATTTGGTGACTCATGAAAAGTTGTGCCGATACCATGTCCGCAAAAATCTCTGACAACTGAAAAACCTTTTTCTTCTACATATGTTTGAATTTCATGACCAATATCTCCAAGTTTTTTTCCAGGTTTTAAGATTTTTATAGCCCTCATCATTGACTCGTGAGTTGCATCTATAAGATTATTTAATTTTACAGAAGTTTTACCTATACAAAACATTCTACTTGTATCTCCGTAGTGATTATCAATGATTGCTGTGACATCCACATTGACTGCATCACCTTCTTCTAAAATTCTTTCTTCAGATGGAATTCCATGACAGACAACATGGTTTAATGATGTACATAATGATTTGGTAAAACCTCTGTAATAAAGTGGGGCAGAGTAACCTCCGTTATCTCTGATAAATTCGTAACCAAGTTTATCAATTTTTGCAGTTGAAATACCTTCTTTTATATTTTCAGTAAGCATATCTAAGGTTTGGGCTGCAAGTTTTCCTGCGATTCTCATTTTTTCAAATTTTTCTGAATAACTATTCATTTATAATCTTTAACTTTTTTTCTATTTTTATTTCTTTTGAATTTAATCTGCATCTATAAGCAAGAAAATTAACACCAGCTTTTTTCGCAATAAGATAGTTTTTATAGTATTCTTCATCAATATCTTTTGCAATTTTAAAATTTTCCATATTTTGTATCTGAACTAAAAAGATCAAGTATGATTTATAACCTTTTTTTATGGCATCAATAAGGGTAAGAAGATGTTTTGAGCCCCTTGTAGTAATTGCATCAGGAAATTCTGCAGTTTTTTTTTCTCTAAAAAGAGTTACATTTTTAACTTCAACAAAACTTTTTTGCTTTTTTTTCTCGATTAAAAAATCAAATCTAGTTTCTTTGTTGTAAAAAACTTCTGACTGAATGCTATCATTGTTTTTTAATTCATTAATTAAATTAGCATTTAGTCCATGTTCAACAATTTTGTTTGCCATGTGAGTATTTACACCAACCAGATTATTATTGGCTTTAATCAATTCTAAACCATATTTTAATTTTCTTTTTGGATTATCATTTTTTAGTAAGTATACTTCATTTCCCTCATCCAGTAGACCTTTCATTGAGCCTGTATTTGGACAATGAGCTGTAACAACTTCTTTATTTATTTTTACATCTACAAAAAAACGTTTATATCTTTTGATTAATTTGCCTTTTATTAAAGACTTGGTAAATTCCATATTCAAATTATAGATAATATGAAAAAAAATACAAAAGTTAATGCTGCTATATTAATTATTGGAAATGAAATTCTCTCAGGTCGAACTCAAGATACAAATACGAGCACTTTAGCTGTTTGGCTGAATTCACTTGGAGTTCAGGTAAATGAAGTAAGAGTAATACCAGATACAAAAAAAACTATAATTGAAAATTTAAATATCTTAAGAAAAAATAATGATTATGTTTTTACAACTGGTGGTATTGGTCCAACACATGATGATATCACTGCTGAGTCTGTTTCAGAAGCTTTTGGATTAAAATATGAAATTCATCCGGAAGCTTTTAAAATATTAGAAAGTTATTATAAACCAGGAGAATTTAATGAAGGCAGACAAAAAATGGTCTGGATGCCACAGAATGCAAAATTAATTTTAAATCCAACGAGTGGAGCACCAGGATTTAGTGTTGAAAATGTGTTTTGTTTACCAGGTGTTCCATCGATATTAAAATCAATGTTAGGTAGTTTGAAACAAAAAATTGTAGGTGGTGATCCAATACTGAGCCATACAATAAGCTTGAGAACTGTGGAGAGTGAAATTGCAAATTCTTTATCAAAAGTTCAAGATCAGAATAAAGATGTTGAAATTGGAAGCTATCCTTTTTTCCATGCAGGAAAACTTGGAGTATCCATAGTTCTTCGATCTGAGCAACAATCAAAAATTGATGATTGTAGTGCTCAGATTTTAAATTTTATTAAAGAAAAAAAAATAGAAATAGTAGATCGATAAATGCTTTATTTTGCTTATGGGAGTAATCTTCATCATTTTCAAATGAAAAGAAGATGTAAGGATAGTACTTTTATAAAAAAGATAAATTTAAAAGATTTTAGATTAACCTTTAGAAGCAAATATAGAGCGGCAGATATAGAACCTAAAAAAAATTCGATTGTGCCAGGAGGACTTTTTGAAATATCGAGAAGTGATGAAAAAAAACTTGACATTTATGAAGACTTTCCAATTTTATATAAAAAATATTATTTTTTATATTATGGAAAAAAAGTTATGACATATACAATGACAAAAAAAACACCTTTTAGATTTCCGACTGAAAGATATCTTAATGTAGTCAAGCGTGGGTACAAAGATTGTAAACTTGATTTAAAATTTTTAAAAAAAGCTCTTATTAAATAAATATTTTTAACCAACAATTAAAGTATCTTTGGATCCACCACCTTGTGAACTATTTACAATAGTACTTCCTTTTCTCAAAGCCACTCTTGTTAGTCCACCCGAAGTTACATAATTTGATTTTCCTGTCAAAACAAATGGTCTCAAATCAAGATGTCTCGGCTCGATATTATTATTAGTTATAGTTGGTCCGGTTGATAGCACTTCTAGTGGTTGAGCGATAAATTCTCTTGGGTTTTTTAAAATTTTCTGTCTTACTTCTTCAATTTCTTTTTTGGGTGCTTTTGGTCCTATCATTAAACCATAGCCACCAGAGGCATTTGCTGGTTTTACAACTAAATTAGATAAATTCTCTAAAACATACTTTTTTTGTTCTTCTTCATGACATAAATATGTTTCTACTTGGTTTAACAAAGGTTGTTCACCAAGGTAATAAGTAATCATTTTATTTACATACGAATAAACAACTTTATCATCCGCAACACCTGTGCCTATTGCATTTATGATACCAACATTTTTTTTTAACCAACACCTAAATAAACCTGGCACACCAATTAAAGATTCTTTATTAAACACTTTGGGATCTAGAAAGCTGTCATCAAGTCTTCTATATATACAATCAACTTTAAGGGGCCCTTTGACAGTTTTCATATATACATTATCATCTTCAACAAAAAGGTCCTTACCCTCAACTAAAGCTATTCCCATTTGTTCTGCTAAAAAAGAATGTTCAAAGTAAGCTGAGTTATAAATTCCTGGAGTTAGAACGACCATATGAGGATTAGCTGTCTTTTTTGGAATACACTCAACCATACAATTGTATAATTTATTTGTGTACTGATGAATTGATGAAACCTTATATCTAGAAAATAATTCTGGAAAGACATCCATCATAACCATTCTATTCTCAAGCATATAAGAGACACCTGATGGTACTCTTAAATTATCTTCAAGAACTAAATATTCTCCATTTTTATTTCTTATTAAATCGATCCCAGATATATTTGACCAAGCTTTAAATTTTGGAGAAAAACCTTCACACTGTTTTATATAATAGGGAGATTTAAAAATTAAGTCAGCAGGAATTATCTTATCTTTAAAAATTTTTTTTTGATTATAGATATCATCAATAAAAAGATTGAGAGCCTTAGCTCTTTGTTTTAAACCTTTAGAAATTTTATTCCAAACAGGCCTAGGTATTATTCTTGGAATAATATCTAAAGGCCATTTTTTTTCTTCAGCTCTATTATTTGCAGCATATACTCTAAAATTTATTCCCCTTGCACTAATTGTACTCTGACAATTTTTTTCAATTTCTTGCAGTTTCTTTTTGCCGTACTTTTCTAAGATACCAGATATTATTTTTGCGTGTTTTCTTAATTTGTTATCCGATGTAAAATAACCATCATATGCATTTTTAGCATTATAATCTTTCCATAATTTTGAAGCCATGAGATATCTTCAAATTTTAAGTTAATTAATTCAATTGTATAATTGTTATACCTGTTATGTAAGAAATAGATTATACATTATGAAAATTTAAAAATAGTGCTTAAAAAATAATGACTTATTGTATTGGTATAAAATCAAAAGATGGCCTAGTTTTTGCATCAGACTCAAGAACCAATGCTGGTTTAGATAATGTTAATATTTATTCAAAAATGTTTACTTATGATGTTGGTGACAGAACAATTGTAATCGTTACCTCTGGAAATTTAGGTACCTCTCAAGCTGTATATAAATCCATTGAAAAAGATTTAGAGGACACATCTGGAAAACTCAATTTAAATACTTGTAAAGATTTTGATCAAATAGCCTCTTATGTTGGATCGCTAAATGTAAAACATTCAATGCCAAAAGGAATTAATACAGATACAGTTCTGCTTGGTTCAACTTTTATTGTTGGTGGACAAATTAAAGACCAACCGATGGAACTTTACTTAATTTACTCGCAAGGTAACTATATCAAACCAGCAGACAGTAAACCTTATCTAGTAATTGGTGAGGTTAAATATGGTAAACCAATTTTAGATAGAGTTATAAAACCTGATGTTTCAATTGGAGATGCCTCTAGATGTGCTCTGATTTCAATCGACTCTACCTTAAAAAGTGACTTAACTGTTGGGCCACCAATTGATTTCGTGGTTTATAAAAAAGATGAATATAAAATTCTATCACAAAAGTGTTTGAATATTTCCGATGATGAATATTCTAAAGTATGCAATCAATGGTCGGATGGTATATTTAAAATTTTCAACTCTTTTCCAAGATTTGATTGGGAAAAATAATTTATCTATTAGATAGCCAGATTGTTTGACAAGGATCTAGTTTAATTCTCTTATCAATTGTAAAAAATATTTTACTTCCTAATAAGTCTTTATATTTTAAAAATTTTTTACTTAACTTCAAATATTGAATTTTCGAGGAGAGGTTTGTTATACAAATTATAGTTTGTTTTTTATTAATACTCTCTCTTTTAAAACAAAATATTTTTGGTCCAAGATTAATATTCTCTCTACTCGCGTTTGGATGAAATGCTTTTTGTTTTTTTTTGATACTTAATAGGTTGGAAATCTTTTTATAAAAATAATACTCTTTAGAATCTTTATTATTAAGTTTGTTTGAAATATTTTTTAAATTCCATTTATATCTATTAACATCTCGATTATTTCCAGTGATTACAAATTTTGCCTCATCATTAGATGCACCAAATATGGAGTTGAAGTAAACTGCTGGAACTCCTTCGAATGCAATCATTATTGAATGAGCAGAGATATATCTTTCAAATGAAAACTTGCCATTATCATAATTAGTTTTTTTTAAAGCATCAAATACCGTTATATTTGCTTCATAAATCTTTTTTGATTTATTTTGAATTTTTCTATAAGAAAACTTTGATCCATTTTTCTTTAATCTGTAAAGAAAATCTTTTAAAGCTTTGCTACTTAATAAACCCTCAGTGGGTCTCATTCCAATTCCATCATGGGATGCGATGAAATTTAAATAACAATTTCCATTTTTACTTCTTGGAAGTTTTTTACTCCAATTGTAAAGATACGAGTTGTTTTCAAATAAAAAAGCATGGATTAATAAAGGTGGTAAGGAAAAATTATATATCCAGTTTGCTTCATCATTTTTTCCAAAGTAACTTAAATTTTCTTTTTCAGGTAAGTTTGTTTCTGTAACTATTAATGTTTGAGTATTAAGTAAGCCTGAAATTACTCTTAGGAGTTTTATGATTTCATGTGTTTTGTTTAAATTAATACACTTTGTTCCACTTTCTTTCCAAAGGTAAGCTATTGCGTCTAATCTAAAAATGGTCACTCCATGATTAATTAGGTTAATCATGATTTTTATAAAACGTAATAGTACTGCAGGGTTTTTAAAATTTAAGTCTAATTGATCTGGGCTGAATGTTCGCCAAAGATAGTCAGTTTTATTAAAGATATCTATTTTTTTTAAAAGTTTATGATCTCTTGGTCTAACAACTTTTGAAGTATTAAATTTAGAATCTATAGTTAAAAAATAATCTTTGCCGGGTCGTTTCGCTTTTAAAAAATTTTTAAACCATAAACCTCTTGCTGATGAATGGTTAATTACAATATCTGCCATAATATCACTTTTTTTTGAAAAACTTTTTATATCAAACCAATTTCCAAGTTTGCTATCTATTTTGTAATGATCTTTTACTGCAAAACCACTATCGCTGCTTGAGGGATAGAATGGTAAAAAATGAATTGTATTAAAATAATTTTTTAATTTTTTTTGAAAGAAGTTTTTAAATACTCTAATTGATTTATTTTTTTCTGAATAAACGCTGTCACCATAACAAATAACTAAAGTAGTTTTTTCAGAGATACTTTTTTTCTTTTTTGGATTTTTTTTGTTAAATTGTTTAATGATTTGAACAATTTCTTTTTCGAAATAATCAATATCTTTTTTCGATAAGAATATTTTGTAAATATTATCTAATTTAGATCTTATAGTTTTCTGATCTTTTTGAGTTAACATTAATAATATTTTTTATTATCATCATTAACTACTTTTTCAAGTCTTCCAAGAAAATCCGGTATAGCGCTTTTTACTCTGCTCCATGTGGGTATAAAAGGGGTATCCATTGGATTAAGAATAAAAGCCTCTCCAGCTTTCATTATGTTTATTGCAAATAATTCGACTGCTTTTTCCTCAGTATGAGAATCAAATTTTAGACCATTCATTACTGCATCATTTCTATATATATCAATTAAGTCTAAGGCTGCTCTATAATAAGTAGCTTTTAACGATCTAAACTTTTCCCTGCTAAAAGTATTACCTTGAGTTGCTAGCTTTTTGATAAATGTTTTAATGATATCAATTGACATTCTTGATAGTCCTTTTGTTTCATCATCAATTGATAACACTTGATGTTTATGATCATAAGTATCCGCTAAATCCACTTGGCATATATTTTGAGGAGAAAAACTTCTTTGCATTTCAGATAAAATTCCAACTTCTATTCCCCAGTCTGAGGAAATTCTTAATTCAGGTAAAACATTTCGCCTAAATGAAAACTCACCCGCCAAAGGATATTTAAATGATTTCATAAAGTCCAAATAATCACTTTTTCCAATAGTTTTTTCTAAAGCTGTCAATAATGGAAAAACTAATAATCTTGCAACTCTTCCATTCATTTTTTCATTTGCCACTCTTGGATAATAGCCTTTACAAAATTCAAAGTTAAAGAGAGGATTTACTACTGGATAAAATAACTTTGCAAGCATTCTTCTATCATAAGTTTTAATATCACAATCATGTAAAGCAACTGAGCGCGCACTATCTCTTGCTATACACATACCTATACAATACCAAACATTTCTACCTTTACCAAGTTCACTTGGTGCAAGGTTATTTTTTTTTAATTCTTGATCTAATTTTTTTAAACCTGGACCGTCATTCCACAGAATTGAAAAGGGTGATTTTAATTTCTTAAAAAATTTCCAAGCTTTTTTTGCTTGTGCCTCATTTGCTTTGTCTAACCCGATAATTATGTGATCTAAATATTTTGTTTTACTTATTTCCTCTACTATTTTTGGTAAAGCAGTTCCCTCTAATTCAGAATAAAGACATGGTAAAATTAATTCCATTTTTCTTTGTTCTGAAAATTTTGATAGCTCACTTTCAATGACTGCTGTAGACTTTGTTTTAAAGTCGTGCAAAGTTGAGACTACTCCATTTTGAGAAAAATCACTCATGCCGGGTTTTTAATCTTAATAGTCTAGTTTAACTAGTGCCGTTTTAATCACATCAGCCCAGCCCTCAGGTGATGGCTTGTTAGAAACTATTAGATTATCTATGTTTATTTGATCTTGTTTAAATTGATCATTAAAGACTAAACATGGAATATCACAATTTCTCAACATATCTAAATCATTAAAATTATCTCCTACAGCTATGACCTTTGTTTTACTTTCTACTTTTTTGTATATCTTAAGAACTTGATTCATTGATTTAACTTTATCTGTATTATCACCCAGGTTTAAAACACGACCTCCTTCTTGCATTGTTAATGAAGAAGATCTTAATACATTAAATAATCTATTTTTTTCTTTTTTATCTCCCTCAAATAAAAAAGGAATTGTATATTTCCGATTTAAAGCGTTTTTTAAATTATTTTCTTGAAGACCAAAAATATTGGTTTGTTCTTTTGAATTCATTTTAGAAATAAATTTACATTTAGCTTTAAGATTTTCAGGAACTTTAGAATCAAAAACTTTGATTAATTCCTGTTTATCTCTACTTAGAACTATTTTATTTGGAAAATTACTATTAATTAAATTCAATCCATGAATTGAGGATCCATTTTCAGATATAAAAGGAAGATTTGTGCCAAGCTCTTTTATAAATTCCTCTATCTCTTTCTCAGTCTTGCTAGTATTCGGTATGATTATAATCCCCTCATCAATAAGATTTTTTATATAATCTTTTATCGCATCAAATTTGAAATTATCTCTATGTAACAATGAGCCATCTAAATCGGTAAATATAATTAATGAAAATTTTTTACTCAAAGAAATCTATCTTATTCTATTTTTATTTTTGTCAAAAAATAAAATCTTATCTTTAGAAAATGATACTTTAAGTGGCTGATTGATTATATCCTCTGACGATTTAATTATAACTTGGGTATTTGACAATTTAGCGTAAATAATTTTTTCAAAGCCTAAATTTTCAATTAGATCTACTTTAACGTCTAACTTAATTTCACGATCGTTTTTTATACTGATATCCTCAGGTCTAATACCTAGATAAATCTCATCTTTAAAATCCAAATTTTCAAATGTTATTTTATTTTTAAACAATTCTATAGTGTTTGAATTGACAATTTGTTCTTTATTGATTTTAATAATATTCATTTTTGGGGAACCAATAAATTCTGCAACAAAAATGTTATTGGGATCATTGTAAATTTCATTTGGTGTTCCAAATTGTTCAATAATTCCTTTATTTAGAACTACAATTCTATCAGCTAATGTCATCGCTTCTATTTGATCGTGTGTTACATAAATAATATTTGTTTTTAATTTTTTGTGTAACTTAGAAATTTCAACCCTCATTTCTGATCTTAAAGCTGCATCTAAATTCGATAATGGTTCATCAAATAAGAATACTTTAGGATTTCTTGTAATTGCTCTCCCAATTGCAACTCTTTGCCTTTGTCCACCTGAAAGTTGTTTAGGTTTTCTCTTTAATAAATCTTCAATTTGAAGTGTAGCAGCAGCGTGATTAACTTTTTCATTAATTTCATTTTTTGAAATTTTTTCCATTTTTAAACCAAATGACATATTTTCAAAAACATTCATGTGTGGATATAAAGCGTAAGATTGAAAGACCATTGCAATTTCACGTTTAGAAGGAATTAAGTTATTAATTAACTTTGTGTCTAAAAAGATTTCTCCTTGATCGATACTTTCTAGTCCAGAAACCATTCTTAATAAAGTTGATTTTCCACAACCTGAAGGACCCACTAAAACTATGAACTCCCCATCCTTTATGTCTATGTTAAAATTATTGATAACTTTATTTTCGCCAAAAGATTTTTCGAGATTTTTAATAACAATTTTTGACATTTATTTGATTTAAAGGGATTTTAACTAACCATTAAATGTTGTTAAAAATTTATTACACTGCTAGATTTATCGCAATGAAAAAATCGCGAACATCAGAGAAAACTAAATACCAGAGAGGAACAATATAAGAGGGGGAATACATGATTAGAAAAATCATAATTAATATATTTGCTCTAGTATTTTTAATTACTAATACTAGTTTTGCGGATATTAAATTTTGGACGACAGAGGTCCAACCTGCGAGAATGGCAAAACAAGAGGAGATGGCTAAAGCGTTTGAAGCTAAAACTGGCATCAAAGTTGAAGTCATACCAATTGAGGAAAAAGATCTTGGTACAAGAGCTACTGCAGCAGCAGCAGCGGGAGATCTTCCAGATGTGATTTATCACACTCTTCAATATGTTTTACCATGGGCTGAGGCAGGCATATTAGATGTTGATGCAAATAACGCTGTAGTTAAGTCTTTAGGTAAGAAAACATTTGCACCGGGCGCATTAAATATGGCTAAGAAGGGTGGAAAAATTGCAGCTGTGCCAGTTGATGGCTGGACGCAAATGGTCGTTTATAGAAAGGATCTATTTGCTGCAGCTGGTTTAGAGCCACCAACTTCATATGCAAACATCGTTAAAGCAGTTAATGCATTATCAAGCAATGATATGTTTGGCTTTGTAGCTGCCACAAAAACAGATGAAAACTTTATGAGTCAAGTACTTGAACATGTACTTTTAGCTAATGGAGTTAATTTTGTTAAAAAAGGTGGAACTAAAAAACAAGGGAAAGCTTTAAAGAATTCTTTAGAATTTTATAAAGTAATTGCGAAAGCAAGCCCTCCAGGAGAATTATTCTGGAAACAATCAAGAGCTTTATACTTTGCTGGAAAAACACCAATGATTATTTGGTCACCATTTATTATGGATGAATTAGCAGGCTTAAGAGACTCTGCTCCGCCAACAATAAATAGTGATCCAACATCACCAGAGTTAGCTTCTAAAACTGGTTTCATTACTAATTTTAGTGGACCAAACAATAAAAAAGGAGCTGCTTGGGCTGATGTAAGATACTTTGGTATTACTGCGGATGCAGATACTGATGAAGCTAAAAAATTCATCGAGTACTCTATGAGTGAAGGTTATACAGCGACATTAGGTATTGCTCCGGAAGGAAAATTCCCAGTAAGAAGAGGAAATAAGAGTGATCCTAGTGCTTACACGAAAGCTTGGAGTAAATTACCAGTAGGTGTAGATAGAAAAGCTCCTTTAACAGATCTTTATTCTGCAGATGTTATTGATAACATCGTTGCAGGTTTAGATACTGCAAACAGATGGGGTGTTAAAGAGGGTGAACTATCTCGAGCATCAAAAATCATCAATTCTCAATTCTTAAACAGAATCACTAGAGAATATATTGATGATCAAATCTCAGTTGATGAAGCAGTTAAGAAAATTAACGCTGAATTAGCTAAGTTTTAAATAATAAATTTATAAAGAGCGGATAATATTTTATTATCCGCTTTTTATTATGAGTGATTCATTAACAAAATTAGAAAAAAGAACTGCTTACACTTTAGTCCTACCTGCAGTCCTATTAGTTTTTGCCATCGTATTATTTCCTATATTTGCCAATGTTTGGATTAGTTTCAAAGATATTGAATTAAAAGATATTAGAATTCCAGAACCTAGAGCTAAGAAAATTGTTAAATCAATTTCAGAAAATCAATCAGAATTAAAAATTGTTTATAAATTACGAAATAGTTCTTTAATTCAAGAAATAAGAAATGTTAAGTTTCAAGATAAATTTCCAACAAATGTTTCACCAGTAAATTTAGATTCAAGATGTAATTTTCAATCTAAAAAGGTTGTTTGTAATTTTGGAAATTGGCAGGCAAAATACAGGGAAAATTTTGAAATAACCATACAAAATAATAATGGTGAAATAATTGATAAAAAAATGATTAAATCTCAAAAACCAATTTTAAGTGGGAAAGCAGATAACCCATTACTCACTACAACTTTTACTTTAGAAAATTTTAAAAAAGTTTTTTATGAAAATAATTTTGTTGAATTACTTTTAACAACATTTTACTTCACTTTTTTTGGCACAGTTGGTGCAATTATTTTTGGAATTTTAGCAGCACAATTAGTTAATCAAAATATTCAAGGTCGAACATATATGCGAGGTATTTTACTTTTCCCTTATGTGGGTCCTGTAGTTGCTTTGGCTTATACTTGGACTTTATTGCTGGATCCAAATAGTGGAACTTTAAATGCATTATTGGTTAATTTTAATATCATAGAGCAACCAATAAATTTATTAGGCCAAAAATACATAACCATGAGTATTTTAGGATTTGAATTTAAATTAAGGTTGGCTTTAACCACAGTTATTTTTTTTGAAATTTGGCGCTATTTTCCACTCGCTTTTCTTTTTATTCTAGCAAGATTACAAGCAATACCACAAAGTTTGTATGAAGCAGCGGAGGTGGATGGAGCAAGTCCTATTCAAAAATTTATCCATATTACACTGCCTCAAATTACAGCGATTATCTCAATTTTATTTATGATTAGGTTTATTTGGAACTTTAATAAATTTGAGGATATCTTTTTATTAACCGGTGGCGCTTCAGGCACAAGAACTTTACCTATTAATGTTTATCAACAAGGGTTTGCTGTATCAGATATTGGAATGGGCTCTGCTGTTTCGATAGTCATTGTGATGTTACTTCTTAGTTTCATGGTTATTTATTTTAGATTAATTGGAAAGAGGGCTAATGAAGTTTAAGTCTCTTACAATATTTTTAATCATTTCGTCTTTTTTTCTGACATGTATTTTGTCAATTTGGAAAATCATGGCTACACTCCAAGGTTTAAGTTTCACTAATTTAAACATCACACCTGTATTCTTAATTGGTATTTTATTATCTTTAGCATTTGTTTTAATTGGTAATAAACTTAACCACTTAATAAAGACTCTCTTATTATCTTTTATATTTTCAATTTTATATTTTTACTTAAATGAGGCATCTCCATATTGGTATATATTTGGAGTTTTCTTAATTACTTTGTTTTTTACGAACAAACTCAAAAAATACAATATGCAATCTTTACAGGAAGATTTCATATCTGAAAAAATTATTTTTGATTTTATCACTTTATTTGGCATTGTTTTCTTTGCATTTGTAATCCTATTTCCATTTTACATTATGTTGGTTACTAGTTTTAAAACTCAGATCGCTTTATTAGTTAATCCTTTAGACTTTAGTCTAGATTTTACAAAAAGCTTAACTGAGTTGTTTAAGTCTTATTTTGTTATCTTTGAAACTTATAATTTTGGTAGGTATATCTTAATAAGCTCAGCAGTTTCTATCGGAACTGTTATTGTCACATTATTATTTGCAATCCCTGCAGCTTATTCTGTTGCTAGATTAAATTTCTTTGGCAAAAACTTTTTATCAACTTCAATTTTAATTATTTATATGTTTCCAGCTATAGTATTAGTCATCCCTTTATACACTGTGTTTAGTCAACTTGGATTAAGAAACTCAATTTTTGGTTTATTGATTGTTTATACAGCAACTACTTTGCCAGTCGCAATATACATGCTGCAAGGATATTTTAAAAGTATTCCAAAAGAAATTGAAGATGCTGGTATTATGGATGGTCAAAACTGGTTTGGTATAATTTTAAAGATTATTATCCCTTTAAGTTTGCCAGCTATTGCATCTGTTGCACTCTACGTTTTTATGATTGCTTGGAATGAATTTCTTTTTTCTTTGATGTTTTTAGATAGCCCTAAGTCCTTTACTTTATCAAGAGCCATTCAATATTTGAGCGGAGATGCAGAAACACCGCGTCAATATTTAATGGCGGGCTCTGTAATCGTTACTTTACCTGTGCTTTTTATTTTCATATATTTTGAGAAATATTTAGTCAGTGGTTTGACCGCTGGCAGCGTAAAAGAGTAATTTTTGAAATTTTACCTTTTCTAAATAAATTGATAGAGATGTTTAAATATTTGATATAAAAATTTAAAGCATGATCAAAATAGTAGTTACTGGAGGACTAGGATTTATAGGAAGTAATTTAATTGAATTGTTATTAAAAAAAAATTTTTATGTAATTAATATCGACAATTGCGATTATGCAGCTAGTTCTTTTAATTTTGAACTATTTGAAAATATAAGAAATTATAAATTTGTAAAACTTGACTTAAACAATAAATCTAAACTACTAAAAATTCTTAAGATACATAAACCCAAAGGTATATTTCATTTAGCAGCATCAACTCATGTTGATAGATCAATTGAAAACCCCAAAGATTTCATCTCTAACAATATTTTAGCAACTTACAATCTTCTTGAGGCAATTAGAGAATATTCAAAAATTAATAAAAAATATAAATTAATACATATATCTACAGATGAGATTTATGGAGATTTATTAAAGGGCAATGCTTCCGAAATCAGCCATATCAATCCAACTTCTCCATATGCAGCATCAAAAGCTTCTTCAAATCATCTCGTTTCTTCATACGTAAAAACATTTAATATAAACGCTATAATTACAAATGCTTCAAACAATTATGGTCCAAGACAACATCCTGAAAAATTAATTCCAAAATTAATTTACAATATTTTGAATGGCAAGAATCTTCCAATTTATGGTACTGGTAACAATATTAGGGAATGGATGTATGTACAAGATCACTGTTTAGCTTTATTAAAAATTTTCAAAAAAGGAAAAATAGGTCAAATTTATAATATTGGAAGCGGAAAATTATTTTCAAATTTACATCTTTGTAAAAAAATTCTTAATCTTTCCCAAAAAAAAAAAATTTTAAAAAAAAATATTCAAATTATTCATGTAAAAGATAGAGTAGGCCATGATTTTCGTTATTCATTGAACAGCTCAAAACTAAAAACAAAAATAAAATGGAAGGCTAAAACTAATTTAGTGAATGGTTTGATTAAAACTTTGGATTGGTATCTCAAAAATCAGAATTTCTTTAAAGAATTTAAAAAAAGTGATATTACAAGAAGAATTGGATGATTACAAAAGGAATTATTTTACTAGGAGGAAAAGGTAAGAGATTAAAACCTTTGACTAATTATTTTTCTAAACATCTGCTTCCAGTTTATAATAAACCAATGTTTTATTATTCTTTATCAACTCTTATTTATGCGAACATTAAAGAAATTTTGATAATTTGTAATGAAAAAGATTTACCGATTTATAAAAAAATTTTAACTCCAATTTCAAAAAAAAATAAAATCAAGTTTTTTTTCAAAATTCAAAAAAATCCAGCAGGTGGTGTTGCTGAATGTTTAAAAATTGGATCGCAATTTATTAAATCATGTAAAAGATTCGTATTGATATTGGGGGACAATTTTTTTTTTGGAAGAGAATTTCCAAAAATTTTAATGAGAGCAATAAACAAAAAAAAATCATTTGTTTTTTTAAGTTCAGTAAATAATCCCAAAAATTTTGGTGTAGCAAAATTTGACAAAAAAAATAAGTTAATCAAAATTATTGAAAAACCAACTTCAATATTTAGTAATTTAGCTGTAACAGGATTATATGTTTATAATAGCAGCTCGATATCTAATTTGAAGTCAATAAAAAGATCAAAAAGAGGAGAATTAGAAATTACTTCATTTAACAATGCTCTTATTAAAAAAAATTCTTTAGATTATATTAATTTAGGGTTTGGAATAACATGGTTTGATTTAGGTTCATTTTCAAATTTATATGAATGTTCTGGATTTGTGAAATTGCAAGAAATTAGAAAAGGTATACAAATAGCAAAGATAATATAGTGAATATTTATTTCTTGTTTAAAAGATAAGTTTTTTAAATCATCAACATCCCATAAAATCCTACACTTTTATTAAACCATATTTATTTTTATTGAAAAATATGAATAATAAATTTGTCAATCTAGAACTAGACTAGAACATAGCGAGATAGATATATTTAAATAAATTTATTAATGATGAATTGTTGTGAAAAATATTTATAAAATTCATTACATTGTATTTTTTTTAGCTTTATTTTTTTCTAAAGCTATAGCGGAGCCAACCTTTGTGCAAAGTAAATCAATCGAGACCGCCGATAATTATTATGGATTTACATTTAATAACGATGGTACAAAAATGTATGCACTAAAAAGTGCTAATACAAATAGTGTAGTTATCGAATTTATATTAAGTACCGCATATGACATTTCAACGGCAACCGAAAACCAAACTAAAAATATATATGTAGATGGAAGTCTTATAGCAACACAAGTAGTGTTCAATAACGATGGAACAAAAATGTTTATTGTTAACCATGGTAATCAAAAGGAAATAGATTACTGGTCACTAACCACTGCATTTGATATTTCAACTGCTACACATGATGGTGCTTTTTCTATTTCTGGTCAAGAAGCAAGAGCAAATTCAGTTGCATTTAATAATGATGGTACCAGAATGTTTGTTGTTGGTGCAGGAAATATGTCCCAACATCGTATTCATGAATATTCACTTGATACACCATATGATCTTAGCTCCACAGTTACTCATCTTAATACTGAAGACCTGAGTTCTTCTCACAATTACTTAGATGGAATTACTTTTAATTACAATGGTACCAAAATGTTTATCATTAATAGTAATCAAGATAGGATTTCTCAGTTTAAATTAACTACACCTTATGATGCTTCTACTTTATCCCTTGAAGGCAACTTTGATGTAAGTTCTCATGATATCCAACCAAGAGAAATGGCTTTTAGCAACGATGGAAGTAAAATGTTTTTCATTGGTGATAAAAATGATAAAGTTTTTGAATTTAACCTAAGCTGTAATTGGAGTGTAATCGATGGTGCTTGTGATGACCCTGTTGGTAAATATAAAGGCGGTAAAGATCATTTAGCTATAATTGACTCACAAACAGCAACCGCTAAACAAATTGCTATCCACGCTACTACGCCAGTATTAAATCGTATGTTTTGGTTAAGACGTCATAGAAGTAATGACCAATTAAGTAACCAAAATATTAGATTCAATTTTTCAAATTCAATGATGGCCTCATTATCAGAAATGCTCCCGGTATCTAATAAAACTAATGAGGTGTTAGATAAATTGTCGGATGAATGGTCATTTTGGAGTGAGGGCAGTATTAGTTTTGGAAGAGTAGGAGATACCTCACATTCTTCGTCAAAAAAAATTCATAGTAAGGGTATCTCATTTGGAATGGATAATAAGATAAGTGAAAATAAATTATATGGATACGCATTTCGGTATGGTCGAGATGAAGTGGATGTGGGCTCTTTTGGCACGACCCTGGATACTGACTCAATTAGTTTATCACTTTATGGAACTTTTCCACAGGATGATGAAAGATTTATTGAAGGTATTTTGGGAGTAAGCAAGTTAAAGACTGATCATGTTAGAAAAGGAGGAGGGAATACTAGAACAGGTAATCGAAATGGATCACAAGTATTTGGCTCAATTAATTATTTTACTACTTATCAAAAAGAAAAATTCAATATTTCTCCTAATATAAGAATTGATCTCAGCTACACAGAATTATCTGAGTATTCAGAAACGGGAGTAGCTAGTCTTGTTTATAATAAACAAGTAGTTGAAACTGGAATGATATCTTCAGGTTTTAATTTAAGTAATATTATTGACTACAACTCATTAACTTTTGAGCCAAATGCAGGTTTAGAATTTAGTTTAGACTTTAGCCCTACATCAGATGCAACATATAGGTATATCTCACAAACAACAGAATATACTAGAGGCATAGGTCAAGATTCTAAGAGTATAAGGGGAAATATTGGATTTGATTTAGAAATGGATAATGGTTTATCTCTAATGACGATCTATGAAAGAAGTCAAAGTGAAATTGCTCATAGTGATACTTTATATATAGGGTTTGGATATGTGCCTGATGAAAGTACTGAGTATGCTATGAAATTAGACAATAATGAAGCAACTTTAAATTATAAAAGAAATTTGAGTGGTTTTGATATCAACATAAGTTCGAACTACAGTTTGATGAGTGAAATTCCTGAATATGGAACAAACCTTGAATTAAGAAACACATTCTGATTAATATAATTAAAAAAAATTTACTTATTCATCTTGTTCAATTATAAATATTAGCATAAACACCCATGAAATTCATTAATGCCCTCGTGGTGAAATTGGTAGACACAAAGGACTTAAAATCCTTGCCGCTTGCGGAGTGCCAGTTCGAGTCTGGCCGAGGGCACCACTAGATGCATAGAGTACGAATTATATCTGATAAAAATCAAAGATCTTTAAAGATAAAATCATTAATTCAAAAAAGGATTAAACAAAATAATATCAAAAGATCTAATATTACAATTGTTATTGGAGGTGATGGCTTTATGCTTCAAACATTAAAAAAATATAGAAAATTAAAAAAGTTTTTTTATGGAGTAAATTCTGGAAATTATGGATTTTTGATGAATAAATTTTCATCAAAAAATATCATCAGTAATTTACATAAAGCTAAAATGATAACTATCTCACCTTTAGAGATGTCTGTTAAAAATAATAAAAATAAAACAAAAAAACATATAGCTATTAATGAAGTTTCAATTTTAAGGCAAAGTAGACAAGCTGCTTCTTTGTCAATTAATTATGGTTCTAAACAAGTTATAAAAAGATTAGTTTCCGACGGTGTCCTTGTTTCAACGCCAGCTGGGAGCACTGCATACAACCTTTCAGTACATGGACCAATTTTAAGTTTGAACTCAAAAAAACTATCTATCTCACCTATCAGTCCATTTAGACCCAGAAGATGGAAAGGAAAAGTAGTAAGTGATAAATCAAAAATATTTATTAAAAACTTAAATCCGAAAAAAAGACCTATCAGCGCTGTTGCAGATAATATTGAAATAAGAAATGCCAAAAATATAATTGTAAAAACAAATCAAAAAATAAAATTTAATTTGTTATATGATTTAAATAAAAGTCTTCAAAAAAAGATTAAATTAGAGCAACTACGTCGAGAAACTTCATAGCACTAAGACTTAAAATGAAAAATATAATTATAGGTAAAAATAGTTCAATATCAAAACATGTCTATAAAAATTTAAAAAATTCAATTTTATTTTCTGCAAATGATTTGAATGAAATAAATATTACTAATAAATTTAAAAAATATAAAAAGATAAATTTAATCTTTAATAATTTTTACCCATCAAAAAATTTAAATACCCTAAGTCATAATGAATATAAAAAATTTTGTGAACTATCTCTTGAAAAAATTTCACTTATTTTTCAAAAAGTCCCTTTATATAAAATAAACAAGATAATTTACACAAGTAGTGCTTCAATTTATAGAATTTCTGAACATTTGAATTATACAAAAAAGGATAATTACAACAGGGATTTATATTCTTCTTTTAAATTAGCTGCTGAAAAGCTGATAATAAATTATGCCAATAAAAAGAAAAAAGAATATTTCATTATGAGATTATTTAATACATTTGGGGATCCATTAGATAAATTTTCTTTTGTCGAAAATGTAATAAATTCTAAAAATAAAGGTAAAAAAATTTTTTTAATAAATAATGGAAATTCAGTTCGAGATTTTGTTCATGTAAAAGATATCGCAATAATCTACAAAAAATTTATTGAAAAAAAGATTAATAGTGGAATTTATGACATTGGTACAGGAAATGGATATTTAATTAAAGATATTGTTGATTTTTCAAATTTTAAAAAATCAAAAATTATTAGGGTTAATAATATTAATGAAGTACACAATTCTGTAGCTCAAAATCAAAATTTAATTAAAATGCTTAAAAATTATAGATTTTTAAATCTTGGAATATACCTAAAAAAAAAATTAAAAATAAATAAAAAAATTATAGAACCTATTGTATTACCAAAAAATAAGTTGAGAATAGGTGCTTTAGATGGAGTGGTTATTTATGGTGCAGGGGATGCTGGAAAACAGATATATCATGAGCTAAACAAAGATAATGAAAATACACTTTTTTTTGTTGATGACGATTTGACGATACAAAATACTAATTACAAAGGTATACCTATAATAAGTTTTAGAAATCTTCTCGAAGTAAGAAAGAATTTTCAAATTAAAAGAATTTATTTAACAATTCCCTCTCTCAATAAAAAATCATTGGAAAAAATGCTTCGAAAAATTAAAACTAATTTTTTTGATGTTCGATATTTGCCAGAAAAAAAATTTTTAATTTCAGATAAGATTAATATTGAGGATCTTAATTTAAATGAAATTAATTCTATTCTTAATAGAAAACAAATTAAGTTTAAAAAAATTAAAAAATTATCAAATAAAACTATTTTAGTTACAGGAGCTGCTGGCACAATAGGTTCTGAAATTTGCAGACAATTAATCCAGCATAATGTAAAAAAGGTGATCGCTATAGATAAATCAGAAATAGGTATTTATAACCATCGTAAAAAAACA
Organism: uncultured Pelagibacteraceae bacterium; assembly: GCA_902558445.1. Taxonomy (GTDB): domain Bacteria; phylum Pseudomonadota; class Alphaproteobacteria; order Pelagibacterales; family Pelagibacteraceae; genus Pelagibacter. Next base: position 51,761 of record CACEDX010000001.1, read on the forward strand.
TTTAGTAATAAAATTACTTATCAATTACTCGATATTAATGATTATTCTTTTTTAGAAAAAACAATTAGAGATAATAATGTCCAAATAATTTTTCACGCCGCAGCATATAAACATGTAAATATACTTGAAAGAAATGTTTACTCAGCTGTTAAGAACAATGTTATGGCAACTTTCAATATGTGTAAATTAGCTGTTAAAAATTCTTGTGAAATGATCTTTATATCTACTGATAAAGCTGCTAACCCAATATCCGTTCTTGGATACACTAAGAGATCTGCTGAAAAGATATGTGAGTTTTTTAATAAAAAATTCCAGAGTAAAAAAAAAATAAAGGTAGTCAGATTTGGAAATGTATTTGGAAGTTCAGGTTCAGCGATAAATAATTTTTTAGATAAGATAAATTCTGAAAATCCTGTTGAAATTACAAGCAAAAAGGCATCTAGATATTTTATGACTGTTTTAGAGGCATGTCATCTTGTTTTACAAACAACCACAATGAATCTTAAAGGTAGCACATTTATTTTAAATATGGGTAAACCAGTAAATATTTTACAATTAGCAAAAAACTTAGCTAAAGTTAAAACTAAAATTAATAATGACTATAATTTTGAGTATCGAGAAATAGGGTTACAACCAGGAGAAAAATTAAATGAAACTCTTAAAGATAAAAAAGAGATTTTAGAAAGGATAAGTAATGAAATTTTTATGGTTAATGATAAAAATAAAAATTTAGATAAATTTCAAATTTATTTTGAAAAATTAAAAAAAAATTTTTATGAAGGAGATAAAAATAAACTTGTTAGAAATTTGAAAGATATAGCTAAATATTGTTAATTGTATTTTTACAACCAAATTTGATTAAATCAAATTTTTTTTAACATAAAATATAACATAGGTTGATTTCAATTATTTTTAACAATTTCTGAGATTTGTTTGAACATCTCTTTTTCAAGTACGAATTTATTTTGTTTAATGTCATTCTGAATTTTTATATAATTGTTCAGGATGAACTTTGCAGTTTCTGTGAATGAATTTATGTCTCTTTTTGACACAAAAATTCCTTTCCTATCTTTTACAATGTGTGCAATTTCTTCAAAAATTATAACTGGTCTTCTTCTCGCTAAAGACTCATCTACTACAGAGGGTTGACCCTCCGTATAAGAAGGTAAAATTAAGATGTTATGATTATCAAATGCATCAATTAAATCTTGTCTTTTTTCTATATATCCAGAAAATTTTATATTTCTTGTTTTTTCTATTAATGTTTTAAATTCTTTCTGATGTTTAAGATTATTTGTTTTGCCGATAATGGACAATTCTGAGTCGTATTTAATATCTTTAAAAATTTTTATAAATTCATTTATACCTTTTACTGGATTAATTCTTGCAACATATAGTAATCTAATTTTATCGATTTGTGGTTCTTTAAAATCTACAAACCAATTTTCATCTAAAAATGAAGAATTTACTAAATGAAAATTATTTCTTTCATTAATTTTTTCGTGAAGGGTTATAACTATTGATTTTGAAGTGACTATAGAAAACATAAAACTGTAAATCCATACAAACCAGCTACCAAATAAATTTCTCCATTCCTCATGGCCATTGCTTATTAGATATAAAAAAACTTTTTTTCTACAAATGAACAGAATAAGAGATGCTATAAAAGTATAAGGTGTAATACTAATTATATAATATTTTGTATTTTTATTTTTAAAAGATAAAATTAAAAAAAAAATATATTGAAAAATATTTGATGCTATTTTTATATTAGTTAAATTCAATTCATGGTTTTCATTTAAATTAGATTTTCTTGCTATAAACTCGACATTAAAATAATTGTTTAGCCCTTCAGGTAATCGTTTTAGGATATAGTTTCTAGAGAAAAACTTTCCATTTTGTTTAGAGACCTTTTCATTATTTAATATTACCAAATTTTCCATCCCTTTTTTTATAACTTAAAATCTATTAAAACTAAATAATATAAGATAACATTTAGTGTTCCCGCACTGATTAGAGATGAGAACACATTTATATTTGTTTAAATATTTTTGACTATAAAGTAAATGAAATGGTGCCCCCGCACGGATTCGAACCGCGGACCTATTGATTACAAATCAATTGCTCTACCAGCTGAGCTACAAGGGCATGCGCAATAACTATTAATTATTTATTAATTAATCAACTCTTTTTTTTTAAATAACTTAAATGATGAAATACAATAGCGGCACTATTTGATATGTTTAGGCTCTCAATTTTTTCATTTATCCTAATCTTAACTAAAAAGTCTGCATATTTAGATGTGTGTTTATGCATACCTGATCCTTCTGATCCAAATAATAATATAGTATTTCCTTTCCATTCAATATCCGTAAAGTCTTTTTTTCCATTTCCATCAAAACCATACACCCAAAAATTCTTTTCTTTAAGATTTTTCAATGTTGAATTGATATTAGAAACCTCAAATATATTCATATATTCAATTGCACCACTTGCCGCTTTATACAAAAGTTTGCTTTCGCTAGGGAAGTTTCTTTCTTTAATGATCACTCCATCAATATTAAAAGAAGCTGCACTTCTAAGTAGGGATCCTATATTCCTTGGATCAGTTACACCATCAAGACAAATTAATATCATCTCATCCTTCTCTTTGATTTGCTCTTTGAGAATTGGTTTCTGTAAATGTTCCACTTCTGCAACATACCCTTGATGTTGCAAATTTTCTCTAGTGCTATACTTATCAAGTTCTTTTTTTGTTTTAAAATATACTTTGACATCATTTAACAAGTTTTTATTGGGATTTTTTCTATGAATATTTTTTTTACTTTCTTCTGTTAAGAATACCCTTAAAACCTTTCTCTTAGGATTACGCAGTGCCTCAATTACAGCATGTTGGCCAACTATGAAAAAAGATGATTTGTTCATAAAATTACCTTTGTTTTACACGTTTTTTTAAATATTTTCCTACTAAATCACATATTGCATTTAGACAAATAAAATATATAAAACGCTTGTTGTTTGAAGCTTTATTGAACAAGGGGACACTTCCCCTAAGGGAGGGGTTCCAGAGCGGTCAAATGGGGCGGGCTGTAAACCCGTTGACTTCGGTCTTCGAAAGTTCGAATCTTTCCCCCTCCACCATTCAATAATCTTTGGCAATACTGGAGTGTTATTCTTGTGTTTGTGCGGGTGTAGTTCAATGGTAGAACGCTAGCCTTCCAAGCTGGATGTAAGGGTTCGATTCCCTTTACCCGCTCCAAGAAAAAATAGTTTATAAAAAAAATAAAAGTGAGGAATATAATTAATGTCTAAAGAAAAATTTGTAAGAAATAAACCGCATTGTAACATTGGAACAATCGGTCATGTCGATCATGGTAAAACAACTTTAACTGCTGCGATCACTAAAGTTTTATCTGAAACTGGTGGAGCCCAGGCCGTTGCATATGATCAAATTGATAAAGCTCCAGAGGAGAAAGAAAGAGGAATTACAATTTCAACAGCACATGTTGAATATGAAACTGAAAAAAGACACTACGCACATGTAGATTGCCCAGGTCACGCTGACTATGTAAAGAATATGATCACGGGTGCAGCACAAATGGATGGAGCAATTTTAGTTGTTAATGCTGCTGATGGTCCTATGCCTCAAACAAGAGAACATATTCTTTTAGCAAGACAAGTTGGGGTCCCTGCTATTTGTGTCTATTTGAATAAAGTAGATCAAGTTGATGATAAAGAAATGATTGACCTAGTTGAGGAAGAAATTAAAGAATTATTAACTTCTTATAAATTTCCAGGTGACAAAACCCCTATCGCAAAAGGTTCTGCACTTGCAGCTGTTGAGGGAAGAGATGATGAAATTGGAAAAAATTCAATTTTAGAATTAATGAAGAATGTAGATGAGTTTATTCCACAACCAGACAGACCAAAAGATAAAGATTTTTTGATGCCTGTTGAAGATGTTTTTTCTATTTCAGGAAGAGGTACTGTCGCAACTGGAAGAGTTGAGTCAGGTGTACTTAAAACTGGAGATGAACTAGAAATAGTTGGTATTAGAGAAACTAAAAAATCAGTTTGTACAGGTGTTGAAATGTTTAGAAAGCTTTTAGACTCTGGTGAGGCAGGAGACAACGTTGGAGTACTTTTAAGAGGTGTTGAAAGAACTGATATTGAAAGAGGACAAGTTCTTTGTAAACCAGGTTCTGTTACACCACATACTAAATTTGAAGCTCAAGCGTATGTACTTAAAAAAGAAGAAGGTGGAAGACATACACCTTTTTTCACAAAGTATAGACCACAATTTTATTTTAGAACCACAGATGTAACTGGAGAAGTAGAGTTGCCAGCTGGAACTGAAATGGTTATGCCTGGTGATGACGCTAAATTTACAGTTAAATTAATTACACCAATCGCGATGTCAGAGAAATTAAATTTTGCTATTCGTGAAGGTGGTAGAACTGTTGGAGCTGGAGTAGTAACTAAAATTATAGAGTAAACTCTATATAGGAGTGTAGCTCAATTGGTAGAGCGCCGGTCTCCAAAACCGGAGGCTGAGGGTTCGATTCCCTCCGCTCCTGCCAATATAAAATAGATAAATATGAAGAACCCGATTAAATTTATACAAGAGGTAAAACAGGAAGCATTTAAAGTTTCTTGGCCTACAGGAAAAGAGACACTTCAAGGTGCATTAATGGTTTTTGCAATGGCAGTAGTGATGTCGTTGTTTTTTCTATTGTTAGATCAGGTTTTAAAATTTTTCTTAGAGTTATTACTTAAGGTGAGTATTTAATGAAAAATTGGTACATAGTTCAATCTCATTCTAGTTTTGAAAATAAAGTAGCGGGACTAATTAAAGAAGAAGCTGATAAGGCTAAAATCTCTGAAAAGTTTGAAGAAATTATTGTCCCAACTCACGATGTAACTGAGGTTAAAAGAGGTAAAAGAATACAAAGAAAAAAAAAATATTTTCCAGGTTATGTTTTGATTAAAAGTGAGATGGATAATGATATTTATCACATGATCAAAAATATAAAACGTGTAAGTGGTTTTTTAGGCACGAAAGGTATGCCCGTTCCTGTATCTGATAAAGAAATTGATAAAATTTTAGGTCAAATTAAAGATGGAGTTGCTCAACCAAAATCAGCTGTAGAATATACAGTTGGTGAAAAAGTTCAGGTTATTGATGGACCTTTTGCATCATTTAGTGGAATTGTTGAGGAAATTGATGAAGAAAAGTCTAGACTTAAGGTGTCAGTTTCTATATTTGGAAGGCCAACACCAGTTGATTTAGAATACAATCAAGTGGAGAAAGTAAGTTAAATTTATGGCAGCTAAAAAAGAAATTAGTGGTTTTATAAAATTACAAATAAAAGGTGGTCAAGCAAACCCTGCCCCACCAGTTGGACCTGCATTAGGGCAACGTGGTGTAAACATAATGGAATTTTGCAAAGCATTTAATGATAAAACAAAAAAGTTAGCTGGCAAACCTGTACCAGTCGAAATAACAGTTTATAAAGATAAAAAATTTGACTTTAAAATAAAATCACCACCAGCATCTTTCTTTATAAGAGAAGCTGCAAAATTAAAAAGTGGTTCCCAAGAACCTGGCCGAAATATTGTTGCATCAATAACAAAAAAACAAGCTGAAGAAATTGCTAAACAAAAAATGGAGGATTTGAATGCTCTTGATTTAGATCAAGCGGTCAAAATAATTGCTGGTTCAGCAAGATCAATGGGTATTGAGGTAAAAGATTAGTTATGTCTTCAAAAAGATTTAAAAAACTTCCTCAAAAAACTACAGAACTTACTTCTGAAGTAATTGAAAAATTACTTCCTGTAGTAAAAAATAATTGCACAGCTAAATTCGATGAGTCAGTTGATTTAAGTTTTCAGATTAACAATAAACAGAAAAAAAGTGAGATTAATATTAGGACTGTAGTCAATCTACCTGGTGGAAGTGGTAAAAAAATAAAAGTTGCTGTCGTATGTGAAGATACAAAATCTGATGAAGCGAAAAATGCTGGTGCAGATATTGTAGGTGGTGATGAATTTATTGAAAAAATTAAAAATGGTGAAATGAATTTTGAAAAATTAATTTGTACTCCATCCATGATGATTAAATTATCAAAATTAGGAAAAGTATTAGGACCAAAAGGTTTAATGCCCAATCCAAAGTTAGGAACTGTGACTGAAAATTTAGAATCAGCAGTTTCAGATGCAAAATCTGGTCAAGCAGAAATTAGAAATGATAAAGATGGAAATATTGGTGTAAGTATAGGAAAAAAATCTTTTAGTGATGAGAAGTTAATCAAAAATTTTAATGCTGTTATAGATACACTCGAGAAAGAAAAATCAAATAATACAGTAAAAGGAGATCTAATTAGAACTGCATTTGTGACATCAACAATGGGTGTTTCGTATAAATTAAAATTAGGGAAAAATATTTAAGTTATGATGAATAAAGAGCAAAAGAAAAACTACATTGCTGAAATGGCAACACAATTTGAGAATAGTAAAGCGGTTATGGTTACTCATTATCAAGGTCTGACAATGGTTCAATTAGATGAATTAAGATCACAAATGAGACAACATGGAATAATTTTTAAAGTTACAAAAAACAGAATTACAAAATTAGCATTGGAAAAAACTAAGTGTAAAGATTTATCAAATTTATTTAACGGCCCAACAGCCGTTGCATTTGGAGAAGATGCAATTATGTCAGCACGAATTTTGTCCAAGTTTGCTAAAGATAATGAGAATCTTAAATTGATCGGTGGAATGATGGAAAATGAAATTCTAGATCAAGCTGGAGTATTGAATGTCGCAAATTTACCTACTTTAGACGAAGCAAGGGCTAATATTGTGGGTATTTTGAATGCATCTGCATCAAAATTAGTAAGTATTTTGCTTGCACGATCGGAAAAAATGAGTACTTTACCCCCAGAAAATTCTGAAACACAACCTAAAGAGTAAATTATGCCAGATCTAAATAAAATTATTGAGGACTTATCAAGTTTAACTGTTGCTGAAGCAGCAGATCTTTCAAAACAATTAGAGGAAAAATGGGGTGTTACGCCAATGGCGGCAGCAGCTCCAGCAGCAGCAGGAGCAGCGGCAGCAGCAGAAGATAAGGATGACTTTTCAATTATGCTCGTTTCTGCAGGAGATAAAAAAATTAACGTAATTAAAGAAGTAAGAGCAGCAACTTCTCTTGGTCTTAAAGAAGCAAAAGACTTGGTAGAGGGCGCACCTAAAGAAGTAAAAGCTGGTGTACCGAAAAAAGAAGCAGAAGAAATTAAAGCTAAGTTAGAAGCTGCAGGGGCAAAAGTAGAACTTAAATAAATTAACAGGAAATTTTTAAGTACTGATTAATTAAATTTAATCAGTATTAAGACATAGATGCAAATATCTTTTACTGAAAAGAAAAATATTAGAAAGAGTTTCGGAAAACTAAAAGAAAGTTTATCCATACCCAATCTAATAGAAGTTCAAAAAAATTCCTACGACGAATTAACATTTTTTAACCCAGAAGCAGGCGATTTAACCAAAGGATTTGACAGAGTATTTAAAAGTATTTTTCCTATTGAAGATCTTAACGATAAAGCAACTTTAGAATATATATCATACAGACTTGAAAAACCAAAATTTGATGTAGAAGAGTGTATTGCTAGAGGTTTGACTTACTCCTCTGCATTAAAATGTACATTACGACTAGTTGTTTATGAAATAAATCAAGAAACGAACACGAAAGATATTTTGTCAGCAAAAGAGCAAGAAGTTTATATGGGTGAAGTACCTATGATGACTAATAGCGGTACATTCATAACTAATGGTGTTCAAAGGGTTGTTGTAAATCAAATGCATAGAAGTCCAGGAGTTTTTTTCGATCACGACAAAGGTAAAACTCATGCAAGTGGTAAACTTTTGTTTAATTGTAGAGTAATACCAAATCGCGGTTCTTGGTTAGATTTTGAATATGATGTAAAAGATTTTTTATATTTTAAAATTGATAGGAAGAAAAAAATACTTGCATCTACTTTATTGCTTGCTCTTGGCTATTCAAAAAGTGAGATGGTAAATGAATTCTATGAGTCAGAAAAATTTATTTTCGATGCAAAATCAGAAAAGTGGAAAACAAAATTTAACCCTGAAAATTATAAAGCTAAAAATTTTTCTGAGGAAGTTGTTGATGCTAAATCTGGAAAGATTGTAATCAAATTAGGGGAAAAAGTAAATTATTTAAACGCTAAAAAATTATCTAATGATGGATTAAAAGATATATTAGTTGCTAAAGAGTCATTATTTGGAAAATTTTTACATAAAGATATTAAATTAAATGATCAAGATGATGGATTATTAAAAATTGGTACTGAGTTAAATGAAACAATTATTCAACAAATTTTAGATGCAAATATTACAAGTTTAGATATTTCTGTAACAAATTCTATTAACAAAGGTCCTTATTTACTTACGACAATCCTAAATGACAAAAATAATAATAAAGATGAGGCAATCACTGAAATTTATAAGATGTTAAGACCTGGTGAACCCCCTACAATTGAAATAGCAACTCAAATTTTTAATAATTTATTCTTTAGCTCAGACCGATACGACTTGTCTGACGTTGGAAGAGTCAAAATGAATTCTAGATTAGATCTGGAATGCTCAGATAAAATTACAATATTGAGAAATGATGATATTTTAGCAATTATTCGTAAAATGTTGGACTTAAGGGATGGTAAAGATGATGTTGATGATATTGACCATCTTGGAAATAGAAGAGTTAGATCTGTGGGTGAATTGGTTGAAAATCAAGCTCGTATTGGTGTTTATAGAATGGAAAGAGCTATTAAAGAAAAAATGACCACTTTAGATATCGAGTCAGCAATGCCACAAGATTTGATAAACGCAAAACCACTTACAATTTCATTAAAAGATTTTTTTGCAAGTTCTCAGCTTTCTCAATTTATGGATCAAACAAACCCGCTTTCAGAAATTACTCATAAAAGAAGAGTTTCAGCTTTAGGCCCTGGTGGACTAACAAGGGAGAGAGCTGGATTTGAGGTTAGAGACGTGCATCCAACTCATTATGGAAGAATCTGCCCTATTGAGACTCCAGAAGGTCCAAATATTGGTTTGATCAATAGTTTATCTACTTATGCAAAAATTAATAAATATGGTTTCATTGAAAGTCCTTACAAGAGAGTGAAAGAAGGTGTTGTTCAAGATAAAGTAGAATATTTGTCAGCAATGGAAGAAACAAAATTTACCATAGCTCAAGCAAATACTAAAATTGATAAAAATGGTAAAATAGTTGAGGAATTAGTTTCTTGTAGACAAAATTTAAACTTCCTTTTAGCAAAACCTGAAACAATAGATTATATTGATGTATCACCTAAGCAATTAGTTTCTGTTGCTGCTTCTTTGATACCCTTTTTAGAAAATGATGATGCCAACAGAGCATTAATGGGTTCTAATATGATGAGGCAAGCAGTACCGTTATTAAAACCTGAAGCACCTTTAGTTGGAACAGGAATAGAAAGTGATGTTGCATTAGACTCAGGAGTTACAATCGTTGCTAAAAGAGATGGAGTTGTAGATAAAATTGATGGTAAGAGAATTGTAATTAAAGTTACAGAGGAAACCGATTTCTCAAAATCTGGAGTTGATATTTATAATTTACAAAAATTTAAAAGATCTAATCAAAATACATGTATCAATCAAAGACCTTTAGTCAGAGTAGGGGATAAAGTAAAAACAGGTGACATAATTGCAGATGGTCCATCAACAAAATTAGGTGAGTTAGCTTTGGGAAAAAATGTTACTGTAGCATTTATGCCTTGGCAAGGATACAATTTTGAAGACTCTATCTTAATTTCAGAAAGATGTGTGACTGATGATGTATTTACTTCAGTACATATTGTTGAATACGAAATTATGGCAAGGGATACAAAACTTGGAGAAGAAGAAATTACAAGAGACATACCAAATGTAAATGAAGAAGCTTTAAAAAATTTAGATGAGTCAGGAATAGTATATATTGGTGCGGAAGTAAATGCTGGTGATATATTGGTAGGGAAAGTAACACCTAAAGGAGATTCTGCGTCAGGCCCTGAAGAAAAATTATTAAGATCAATTTTTGGTGAAAAAGCTATAGATGTTACAGATACATCACTGAGAATGTCTAGAGGAAGCAGTGGTACTGTAGTTGATGTAAGAGTATTTAATAGACATGGTATCGAGAAAGATGAAAGATCCATCACAATTGAGCGCGCAGAAATTGATGAAGTACAACAAGATAAAATTGTTGAGGAGGAGATTTTAGAAAGAAGTATTAAACAAAGAGCCGCTCAAATTTTATCAGGGGAAACCCTTTCTAAAAAGATAAAAGATGTTGAAGCTGGTTCTAAATTAGACTTTGAAACTATTAACAAAATATCAATTAATGATCTTTTTAAATTAACTATTTCAAATCCAAAAAATGAAAATGCATTTTTACAATTAAAAGACCAGTATAATAAAGCTAAACAAGATATAACTGAAAGATTTGAAGATAAAGTTTTGAAAATAAGAAGTGGTGATGATTTATTGCCTAGTGTGATGAAAATGGTAAAAGTTTTTGTCGCAATCAAAAGAAGATTGAGACCAGGTGATAAAATGTCAGGAAGACATGGTAACAAAGGTGTAGTCAGTAAGATTGTGCCAGTTGAAGATATGCCTTACAGAGAAGACGGTCGACCAGTAGATATAGTATTAAATCCTTTAGGTGTGCCAAGCCGTATGAATGTGGGACAAATTCTTGAAACTCATTTAGGATGGGCTTGCAAAGAATTCGGAGAACAAATTAAAAATCTGGTTAATGAGAATAATAAAAAAATTGAGAGAAATGAAAAAATTGAGAGTTTTTTAAAATCTGTTTACGGTGAGGAAATATTTGATCAAAAAGTTGATAAATTAAGTAAAACAGAATTTAAGGATTTATGTGAAAATTTACAAAGTGGTATTGCTATATCAACACCTGTATTTGATGGGGCAAAAGAAAAAAATGTAACAGAAATGTTAGAGTTAGCAAATTTACCAAAATCTGGTCAAACTTATTTATGGGATGGAAGAACTGGTGAAAAATTTGATAGACCAGTAACAGTTGGAATAATTTATATGCTTAAACTTCATCATTTGGTAGAGGATAAAATTCATGCAAGATCTACAGGTCCTTATAGTTTGGTGACTCAACAACCACTGGGTGGAAAAGCTCAATTAGGTGGACAAAGATTTGGTGAAATGGAGGTGTGGGCACTTGAGGCATATGGTGCATCTTACACACTTCAAGAAATACTTACTGTAAAATCTGATGATGTTGCTGGAAGAGTAAAAGTTTATGAGACTATTGTAAAGGGTGAAGAAAACTTTGAGTCTGGAATACCAGAGTCATTTAACGTACTTGTTAAAGAAATTAAATCTTTGGCATTAAATGTGGAATTAAATTAATTATGAAAAAAGAACTAACAGATCTATTTAAAAATTCAGAAATAGCTGAAGCTCAAAATTTTAATAGTATCAAGATCTCACTAGCTAGCCCAGAGAAAATAAAATCTTGGACCTATGGTGAAATTAAAAAACCAGAAACTATTAATTATAGAACTTTTAGGCCAGAGAAAGATGGTCTTTTCTGTGCAAGAATATTTGGTCCAATTAAGGATTACGAGTGTTTGTGTGGAAAATATAAAAGAATGAAATTTAGAGGTATCATCTGCGAAAAATGTGGTGTCGAAGTAACAAAATCAAATGTTCGAAGAGAACGAATGGGTCACATTAATTTAGCTACACCTGTTGCTCATATTTGGTTTTTAAAATCGTTACCAAGCAGAATTGCTCTTGCTGTTGATATGAAACTTAAAGAAGTCGAAAGGGTTTTGTATTTTGAAAATTTTATTGTTATCGAGCCAGGACTTACAGGTTTACAAAAAAATCAGCTTTTGAATGAGGAAGAATTAGCAAAATATCAAGATGAGTATGGTGAGGAGGCATTTACAGCTGGAATTGGAGCTGAAGCAGTTCTGGAAATGCTTAAAAATCTTGATTTAGACTTGGAGAAAAAAAATCTTGTTGAGTACATCAAAGAGACGAAATCAAAAGTTAATGAGGAAAGAGCCATTAAGAGATTAAAATTAATTGAGTCTTTCATTGAAACTGGACAAAAACCTGAGTGGATGATCATGACAGTGGTCCCAGTAATTCCACCAGAATTAAGACCATTGGTTCCTCTAGATGGTGGAAGATTTGCAACATCAGATCTAAATGATCTTTATAGAAGGGTTATTAATAGAAATAATCGTTTAAAGAGACTCATGGATCTTAAGGCACCGGATATTATCATCAGAAATGAAAAAAGGATGTTGCAAGAGTCTGTTGATGCACTTTTCGATAATGGAAGAAGAGGTAGAGTAATTACCGGGACAGGTAAAAGACCATTAAAATCTTTAGCTGAGATGTTAAAAGGAAAACAAGGAAGATTTAGACAAAATCTTCTTGGTAAAAGAGTTGATTATTCAGGTCGTTCAGTCATCGTAGTAGGTCCAGACTTAAAATTACATGAATGTGGATTGCCAAAGAAAATGGCTTTAGAGTTATTTAAGCCATTTTTATATGCAAGACTTAATAAACTAGGTTTAGCCTCAACGATTAAGCAAGCAAAAAAATTAGTTGAGAAAGAAACTAACGCTGTTTGGGATGCACTAGAATTAATTGTTAGAGAACATCCAGTTTTATTAAATAGAGCTCCAACACTCCATAGGTTGGGAGTTCAAGCTTTTGAACCAAAATTAATTGAGGGAGATGCAATTGAATTACATCCTTTAACATGTGCTGCATTTAATGCAGATTTTGATGGTGATCAAATGGCTGTGCACGTACCTTTAAGTTTAGAGGCACAACTTGAGGCTAGAATATTAATGCTATCAACTAACAATATTCTTTCTCCATCTAACGGAAAACCAATAATTGTACCAAGTCAGGATATGATTTTAGGAATTTATTATTTATCTCAAGAACCAGTCACTGATAAGCCAGCCGGATATTTTTTAAATGCAGATCAAATTGAATTTGCTTTATCCTCTGGTCAAATTAAAGTTCATAGTACAATTATCTCTAGATTTGAAACTATTGATGATAAAGGTAATCAAAAATTTGAAAAGTATACATCTACTGCAGGAAGATTTCTTTTGGCTAACTTATTACCAAAAAATAATAATATTAAGTTTTCTTTAATTGATAGAATTTTACCAAAGAAAACAGTTTCAGAAATTATTGATATTGTTTTTAGATTTTGTGGTCAAAAAACAACAGTCATTTTCTGTGATAAATTAAAAGATCTAGGCTTTAAACATGCATTTAAAGCTGGAATTTCTTTTGGTAAAGATGATCTGGTAATCCCTGAAAATAAAACTCAATTAATCGATGACACAAAAAAACTAATTGCTGATTATGAGACACAATACGCAGAAGGCTTAATTACCAGAGGTGAAAAATATAATAAAGTCGTTGATGCTTGGTCGAAATGTACTGATAAAGTTGCTGGTGAGATGATGAAAGGAATTTCTGCTACAGAGAAAACTTCAGAGGGACTAAAGATAAATTCAGTGTTTATGATGGCAGATAGTGGAGCAAGAGGATCTGCTGCCCAAATGAAACAATTGGCTGGAATGAGGGGACTTATTGCAAAACCATCAGGTGAAATTATTGAAAGTCCGATAACTTCGAATTTTAAAGAAGGTTTAACTGCATTAGAATACTTTAACTCTACTCATGGTGCTAGAAAAGGTCTAGCTGATACAGCTCTTAAAACTGCAAGTTCGGGTTATTTAACTAGAAGACTTTGCGATGTTGCTCAAGATTTAACAATTACTAAAAAAAATTGTGATAATCCTGGTTTTATAGAATTATCAGAAATATTGGAAGGTGGTAATGTCGTTGTGAGTTTATCTGAAAGAGCTTTAGGTAGAGTTGTTGCGACTGATGTAAAGCACCCTATAACTGGCGAAGTAATAATCAAGAAATCATCAATGATAGATGAATTTGGTTGTGATAAAATTGATTCTGCTGGAATAAAATCATTGAAAGTTTTTTCAGTTATGACATGTAGTTCCAAAGAAGGTGTTTGCGCAACTTGTTACGGACGAGACTTATCAAGAGGTCAAATGGTACATGTTGGTGAAGCTATTGGAATGATTTCTGCACAATCGATCGGAGAACCAGGGACGCAATTAACAATGAGAACTTTTCACGTAGGTGGTACTGCTTCAGTTAAACAAGACTCACAAATAGTAACTAAAAATGAGGGGACTTTAAAAATTATTAATTCAAATATTTTAGAAGACTCTAAAAAGAACTTAATTGTCATGGGTAGAAATACACAATTATCTATTGAGGACGATAATGGAGTTCAAATTGCTGTTTATAAAGTAGCTTATGGTTCAAAATTATTTTTTAAAAATGATGACAAAGTTAAAGCTAATACAAAAATTTGTGAATGGGATCCTTATACTACTCCAGTAATTGCTGAAAAAAGTGGTATTGCAAGCTATGTTGATTTAATTGATGGTGTATCTATTCAAGAAACTACAGATGATGCGACGGGCATCTCCTCAAAATCAGTAGTTGATTGGCGTTCTCAATCAAAAAGTACAGATTTAAAACCAAGAATTACTTTAAGAGATGAAAAAGGAAACGTTATTAAAAAGGCGGATGATAATGAAGCAAGATATTATTTAGTTCCTGACTCGATTTTATCAGTTAAAGATGGTCAAAAAGTTTCTGCTGGTGACGTGATTGCTAGATTACCTAAAGAGACTACTAAAACTAAAGATATCACTGGAGGTCTTCCAAGAGTTGCTGAATTGTTTGAAGCTAGAAAAGCTAAAGATAGCGCAATCATTGCTGAAAATGATGGACAAGTTATATTTGGAAAAGAAGTTAGAGGAAAACAAAGAATATCAATTGTGCCTGAAGATGGATCAGAACCATCTAATTATTTAATACCCAAAGGAAAACATATTAATTTTAATCAGGGTGAAAAAATTAAAAAAGGAGAATATTTATTAGATGGACAGCCATTACCACACGATATTCTTAGAATTATGGGCATAAAAGATTTAACTGAATATTTCGTTAATCAGGTTCAAGAGGTTTATAGATTACAGGGTGTAATTATTAACGATAAACACATAGAAACTATTTTAAGACAAATGTTGAAAAAAGTTGAGGTAAAAACAACTGGTGATTCTTCTTATTTACCTGGTGAAATCATTGATAGAATTAAATTTGATAATGTTAATGAAAAATTAAAATCTGAGGGTAAAAAGCCAGCTACTGGAGAAAGAGTTTTAATGGGGATTACTAAAGCTTCACTGCAGACCGAGTCTTTTATTTCTGCTGCATCATTCCAGGAAACTACGAGAGTTCTTACAGATGCTGCTATCAAAGGTAAGGTTGATCCACTTAATGGCTTAAAAGAGAATGTAATAGTTGGACGATTAGTACCTGCTGGAACTGGTAATATTAAAAATAAATGGAACAAAAAAGCTCTACAAGATGACAATAAATTTCTTTCTGAGCAAGAACAGATTGAACAGCCAGAAACCCCAGTAAATCAATAAAAATAACACGTTTGCTTAATAGTTTTAGTTTGACAAAATTAAATTAATAAGTATTTTGGCGATATTTTTGGTTGGAATGTAGTGTTAACTTTAGACACTAAACGCTGCCACAAATAACCTGTCAGTTATTTCATTCAAAAATAAATAATTATTAAATTTATAGATATGCCAACTATTAACCAATTGTTAAGAAAAAAAAGAGCCAAACCAATTGCTAGGAATAAAGTTCCAGCATTACAAAAACAACCTTTAAAGCGAGGTGTTTGTGTAAAAGTTTATACAACAACTCCAAAAAAACCAAATTCAGCTTTAAGAAAAGTTGCAAGGGTGAGATTATCAAATGGTTTTGAAGTAACTGCTTATATACCTGGAGAAGGTCATAATCTTCAAGAACACTCTGTCGTATTAATTAGAGGTGGCAGGGTAAAAGATTTACCAGGTGTTCGTTATCATATCTTGAGAGGTAATCTAGACACTCAAGGAGTGGCAAATAGAAAGAAAAGAAGATCTTTGTACGGAACAAAAAAAGGTAAATAGATATGTCTAGAAAAAAAACACAGCCTAAAAAAAATATTGTTCCTGATCCAAAATTTAATTCCACAATTATCCCAAAATTAATTAATAATATCATGTATGATGGCAAAAGAGGTGTAGCCACTAAAATAGTTTATGATGCAATTGAAAAGATTAAAACAAAGTCAAAAGACGAACCTATAAATATTTTTAACGAAGCAATTAATAACATTAAACCAACTGTTGAAGTGAGATCACGAAGAGTAGGTGGAGCTACCTATCAAGTCCCAGTTGAAGTTAAAAGTAAAAGAGCACAAGCTTTAGCTATCAGATGGCTTATAGACTCAGCAAGAAAAAGAAAAGATAAACATATGTCTGATAAAATTTTTAATGAACTTTATGATGCATACGAAAAAAAAGGTGCAGCTGTGAAGAAAAAAGAGGATGTGCATAAAATGGCAGAGTCTAATAAGGCTTTTGCACACTTTAGGTGGTAAAATATTATGGCTAGATCTCACACATTAGACAAATATAGAAACATTGGGATCATGGCTCACATTGATGCTGGGAAAACAACTACAACTGAAAGAATTTTATATTACACAGGCAAAAGTCATAAGATTGGTGAAGTCCACGATGGTGCAGCTACCATGGATTGGATGGAACAAGAGCAAGAAAGAGGTATTACAATTACATCAGCAGCAACAACCTGTTTCTGGCAAGATCATAGAATTAATATTATCGATACACCAGGTCACGTAGATTTTACCATTGAAGTTGAAAGATCACTTAAAGTACTTGATGGTGCAGTTGCAGTGTTTGATGGTGTAGCAGGTGTAGAACCTCAATCAGAAACAGTATGGCGTCAAGCTGATAAATATAAAGTTCCAAGAATTTGTTTTGTAAATAAGTTAGATAGAACTGGTGCAGACTTTTTTAGGTGTGTAGATATGATTAAAGACAGATTGGGAGCAAAACCATTGGTAATACAAGTACCAATCGGTATTGAAGCCTCTCTAACTGGTGTTGTTGACCTTGTTAAAATGAAAGCACAAGTTTGGAAAAATGAGGCCTTAGGTGCTGAATGGGAATATAAGGAAATCCCGGAAGATCTTAAAGAAATCTCTCAAAAATATCGAACAGAATTAGTCGAAATGGCCGTTGAGCAAGACGAAAAACTGATGGAGTCATATCTTAATGGTGAAGAAATTAAAGAAGAAGATTTGATTAAATGTATAAGAAAAGGAACATTAAACTTTGATTTTGTTCCTGTATTAACTGGTTCAGCTTTTAAAAATAAAGGTGTTCAGCCACTACTTGATGCAGTGATTAATTATCTTCCTAGCCCTATAGATATTGGATCGATTAAAGGAACTAAATTGGAGTCAGAGGATGAAATTGAAATGAAATTTGATGATAACGCACCATTTTCTGCGCTAGCATTTAAGGTAGCAAATGACCCATTTGTAGGATCTTTAACATTTATTAGAATTTATTCAGGCACAATAAAAACAGGAACGGCTGTATACAATTCATCAAAAGAAAAAGAAGAAAGAGTCGGCAGGATGTTGTTGATGCATGCTAACTCCCGAGAGGATATTAAAGAAGCTAATGCAGGTGATATCGTATCACTAGCTGGTTTAAAAAATACCATTACTGGTCACACGTTATGTGATAAAGATAATCCAGTCCTCCTAGAACCTATGGAATTTCCTGACCCAGTAATTGAAATTGCTGTTGAACCAAAAACAAAAGCTGACCAAGAAAAAATGGGAGAAGCTTTGGGTAGGTTAGCTAAAGAAGACCCCTCATTTAGAGTTTCATCTGATGAAGAATCTGGACAAACAATTATTAAAGGAATGGGTGAATTACACTTAGATATCATTGTTGATAGAATGAAAAGAGAATTTAAAGTCGAAGCAAATGTTGGAGCTCCACAAGTAGCATACAGAGAAACAATAGAAAACTCATCAGAAGTTGAATACACACATAAAAAACAAAGTGGTGGTGCAGGACAATTTGCAAAAGTAAAATTATTAGTAGAACCGCAAGAACCTGGTAAAGGGAGAGCTGTTGAAAGTAAAATCAAAGGTGGAGCAATTCCAAAAGAATTCATTCCAGGTGTGGAAAAAGGTATCGAAACAGTATCAGATGGTGGAATTTTAGCAGGATTTCCAATGATTGATTATAAAGTTACAATTTTAGATGGTTTACATCACGATGTTGACTCTAGCGTATTAGCTTTTGAACTCGCAAGTAGAGCATGTTTTAAAGACGCTTGTACAAAAGGTGGTTTAAAATTATTAGAGCCAGTCATGAGAGTTGAAGTAGTAACGCCTGAAGACTATATGGGTGATGTTATTGGAGACCTAAATAGTCGAAGAGGACAAATAAGCACTCAAGAACAAAGAGGTAATGCAACAGTAATTACTGCAATGGTGCCTTTAGCAAATATGTTTGGATATATTAATAGTTTAAGATCAATGTCACAAGGGCGAGCACAATATTCAATGTTTTTTGATCATTATGCAAAAGTCCCACAAAATGTTCAAGACGAAGTAACAAAAAAAATAGCAGGCTAAAATGGAAAAACAGAATATTAGAATTAAACTCAGAGCTTATGACAATAAGATTTTAGATGCTTCAACTGAAGAGATTGTTAATACAGTCAAAAGAACTGGGGCTACAATAAAAGGTCCAATTCCATTACCAACTAGAATTGAAAGATATACAGTCTTAAGATCTCCTCATATAGATAAAAAAAGTAGAGAACAATTTGAGTCACGAACCCATAAAAGATTAATTGATATAATTGAGCCAACGCCACAGACTGTCGAAGCTTTAATGAAGTTAGATTTAGCATCAGGTGTCGACGTGGAGATTAAGATATAATTATGAGTGAAATTGCTTTATTAGGAAAAAAAATTGGAATGACTAGAGAATTTTACAAATCTGGTCAGTTGGTTCCAGTTACCGTATTAAAAATGGAAAAAGCTAGAGTAATCCAAGTAATAGACAAAGAAAAAAGAGGTTACACTGCAGTTCAGCTTGGATATGGTAAAATCAAAAGTTCAAAATTAACTAAGGCTATGAAGGGTTATTTTTCTAAAAAAAATACTGAAGCTAAAAGGAAACTTAAAGAATATAGGGTTCAAAACATTGAAAATTATAAAGAGGGAAATGAATTTGGATTGGAGATTTTTAAAGATGTTAAATTTGTAGATACTAGATCAAAAACGATTGGAAAAGGTTTTGCAGGAGCTATGAAAAGACACAATTTTGGTGGTTTGAGAGCTACACATGGTGTTTCAATTTCACATAGATCACATGGTTCAACGGGTCAAAGACAAGATCCTGGTAAAGTATTTAAGGGAAAAAAAATGGCTGGCCATATGGGAGATAAATTAAGAACTATGCAAAATATCGAAATTATCAAAACGGATCTAGAAAATGAGCTTCTATATTTAAAAGGTTCTATTCCTGGAGCAAAAAACTCTGAAATTCTAGTAAAGGGATCTGTTAAAAATATAAAAAAAATGACTATCAGTGAAAAACACAAAGCTGCTGAATTAGCTAAGAAAACACCGGAGAAAAAGAAAAAATAATGAAAGTCGATAAAATTAATTTAGATGGAAAAAAAAGTTCTATTGAAGTCTTAGATAAGATTTTTTCAGCTAAGATTAACAAAAGATTAGTGAATACAGTTTTATATAAGACTAATGCTAATTATAAAGGTAGACACGCAAAAACTAAGCAGCAAAACGAAGTTTCAGGTCCAACATCAAAAATTTATGCACAAAAAGGAACAGGTAATGCTAGACACGCAAGTAGAAAAGCTCCAATTTTTGTTGGTGGTGGTATAGCTCATGGTCCTAAAGGAGAGCTATCATATAAAAAAAGAAAGTTGAATAAGAGTGAAAAAAAACAAAGTATAGCATCTTTAATCAGTGACAAGATAAAAAATAACAACCTTCTAATTTTTTGTGATTTTAGTTCTAAGATAAAAAAGACTAAGGAGATGAACTTAATTTTAAAGAAATTTCAAATATTAAATTCAATTATAATCTTAGACAAAACCTCAAAAGATAATGTTGAAAAATCAATTAGAAATATTCCAAATATAAAGGTAACAGACATTAATCATTTTAGTGCATTTGATATTGTCAAATTTGAAAAGGTTGTCTTTACTGAAACATCCGTAAAAGAATTAGAAAAGAGGTATGCTTAAAATGGATAAGATACATTTATACGACAAAATTTTATCTCCATTAGTAACTGAAAAATCAACAAATTTATCAGAACAAAATAAAATTGTATTTAAAGTGCCATCAAAAGCAAATAAAAAAAATATAAAAAGTAATATTGAAAAAATCTTTAAAGTAAATGTTACAAAGGTAAATATTATAAATAAACAAAGTAGAACTAAATTAACCAGAGGAAGAAAAGTTAAAGTCTCTGGTTTTAAAAAAGCAATTATAACTCTTAAAAAAGGTCAAAGTATTGATCTAACAACTGGAATTTAAAATGGCACTAAAAACATTTAAACCATATACAAAATCTACTAGAGGAACAATTCTTGTTGATAGAACTGGTCTTTGGAAAGGTAAACCATTTAAATCTTTAGTTTCACCAAAAAATGCAATGAAAGGGAGAAACAACAATGGTCATATTACATCTATCAATAGAGCTGGTGGACATAAAAAGATGTATCGACATGTCGACTTCTATAGAAAAAAATTTGATATGCCAGCGACAGTGGAAAGAATTGAATATGATCCAAACAGATCTTGTTACATTATGTTAGTAAAATTCGATGATAATTCACATGCATATTATCTTGCACCACAAAAAATAAAGGTGGGTGATAAAGTTGAAAATGGATCAAAAAAAGAAATAAAAGTTGGAAATTGCATGCCGTTACAGGATATCCCAGTTGGTATAGATATTCACAATGTTGAAATACAACCAGGTGGCGGAGGTAAAATTGCAAGATCTGCTGGAACTTCTGTTACGATTAATGGATTGGATGGGAATTATAGTTTGATTAAATTAGCATCAGGTGAGGTTAGAAAAATCGATTCAAGATCATTGGCAACTATTGGCGTGCTTAGTAACCCTGATCAAAAAAATATCAAAATTGGTAAAGCAGGAAGATCAAGATGGTTAGGAAGAAGACCACATACTAGAGGTGTTGTTAAAAATCCAGTAGATCATCCACATGGTGGTGGAGAAGGTAAATCAGCAGGTGGAAGACATCCAGTTTCTCCTAAAGGACAATCAGCAAAAGGATTGAAAACAAGAGACAATAAGCGAACTGATAAATACATTGTTAAGAGAAGAAACAAAAGGAAGGATACGAAATAATGGCTAGAGCAGTATGGAAAGGACCTTTTGTTGAAGAAAGTTTAATCAAAAAAGTTGATAAATATAAGACTGATCCAAAGAAAATCCCTATCAAGACTTGGTCAAGAAAATCAACAATAATTCCAGATTTTGTTGGAGTTAGTTTTTTAATTTATAACGGAAAAAAATTTATACCCATTACCATATCTGAAGACATGGTTGGTCATAAGTTAGGTGAATTTGCACCAACAAGAACTTTTTTTGGTCATACACCTGCAGATAAAAAAGCAAAACCTGCTGAGGCTGAGGCTAAGAAATAATTATGAGTAAAAAAAAGAAATTAGTAAAAAAAAAAGAAAAAATAGTGAAATCTATTAATAATAATATTAGATCAAGTGTCAGAAAACTTAATCCTATTTTAAAAGGTATAGTTGGCAAAAAAGTAGAGTTAGCTATCAGAGATCTTCAGTTTTCAGAAAAAAGAATTACTCGTGATATCAGAAAGACTATTTCATCTGCAGTTGCAAACGCAGAAAATAATTTTCAGTATGATATTGATAAACTTGTAGTCAAAGAAGCTTATTGTGGAAAGAAAATTACTATGAAGAGGTTTAGACCAAGAGCAAAAGGAAGAGCTGCACCAATTTTAAAACCTTATTCAAGTGTTACAATTATTTTATCAGAGGCAAAAAAAATGGAGAGTCATGGGTCAAAAAGTTAATCCAGTAGGTTTTAGACTAGGTGTTAACAGAGGTTGGGACTCTGTTTGGTACGCTAAAAAGAAAGATTTTGGTAATTATCTCATAGAAGATTTTAAAATAAGAGAATATATCAAAAAAAATGTAATTAATTCTGGGGTTTCAAAAGTGATGATCGAAAGAACAGCAAACAAATGTTATGTTACAATTTATACTTCTAGACCAGGTTTTGTTATTGGAAAAAAAGGTAGTGATATAGATAAGATAAAAAATAATTTATCCAAGTTTACTTCAAATGAGGTTACTTTAAATATAAAAGAAGTAAAAAAACCTGAAACAAATGCTTATTTAGTTGCAGAAAATATTGCTCAACAATTAGTTAAAAGAATTTCTTATAGAAGAGCAATGAAAAGAGCAATGCAGTCTTGCTTAAGATTAGGTGCTAAAGGAATTAAAGTTTCAGTGAGTGGAAGATTAGGTGGAAATGAGATTGCTAGAACTGAATGGTTAAGAGATGGCAGCATTCCATCCCACACATTAAGAGCAGATATTGATTATGCAGAGGCTGAAGCACTTACTACTTATGGAATAATTGGAATAAAAGTCTGGATTTACAAAGGGGAAGTTTTTGCTAAAGAATTTAGTCAAGAGACAAATAAAGCATCACCTAAAGAGGGAAAACAATAAATGTTACAGCCAGTTAGAACAAAATGGAGAAAAGCTCATAAAGGTAGAATTCATGGAACTGCTTCAAGAGCAAATTTTATTAACTATGGTGCCTACGCTTTAAAAGCACTATCTCCAGATAGGGTCACTGGTAAACAGATAGAGGCTGCTAGAGTTGCTCTAACAAGACACATGAAAAGACAAGGAAGAGTTTGGACAAGAATTTTTCCAAATATTCCAGTTTCTAAAAAACCCATTGAAGTACGTATGGGTAAAGGAAAAGGTTCTCCAGAATTCTATGCATGTCGTGTAAAACCAGGAAGAATTTTATTTGAAGTAGATGGTGTTTCAGAACAGATAGCTAAAGAAGCGTTATATAAAGCATCTGCAAAATTGCCAATTAAAACAAAAACCATAAAGAGATTTGCTTAATATGAAAAAACAAGAAATTAAAAAACTATCAAAAGATCAAATTATAAAAAACATCGATAAATTTAAAAAAGATTTATTCAATTTTAGATTTCAAAAGATGAATTCACAGATTACGAATCCAGCAAAAATTAGTGAAACAAAAAAAACAATTGCTAGATTAAAAACAATATTAAAAGGAAAATTAAATGCCTAAGAAAATATTAACAGGTGTGGTTGTAAGTGATAAACCTAACAAAACTATAACAGTTTTAGTTGAACGAAAATATTCTCATCCATTATTAAAAAAAGTAATAAAATTGAGAAAAAATACAATGCCCATGATGAAAATAACAAATTTAAAACAGGTGACAAAGTATCAATCATTGAGAGCAAACCTTTCTCAAAAAACAAGAAATTTCAAGTAATGGAGAACACAAAATAATGATACAGGTCCAAACAGAATTAAATGTAGCCGATAACACCGGGGCAAAGAAAATTGAATGTATTAAAGTCTTAGGTGGATCGAAAAGAAGATATGCGAGCATAGGAGACACGATAGTGATTGCTGTAAAAGAGGCAATTCCTAAGGGAAAAGTAAAAAAAGGATCAGTTCATAAGGCTGTGGTAGTTAGAGTAAAAAAAGGAATTCATAGAGATGACGGATCAAAAGTAAAATTTGATAATAACGCTGCTGTTTTGGTTGATGATAAAGGTGAACCAGTTGGAACTAGAATTTTTGGTCCAGTGACTAGAGAATTAAGGAATAAAGGGCAAATGAAAATAATCTCATTAGCCCCAGAGGTTTTGTAATGATTAAAAAAGGTTTAAAAGTTCGAGTTTTATCAGGCAGAGATAAAAAAAAAGAAGGTGAAGTAATTGAAATTGATAGACCAAACAATAGAGCAAAAGTTAAAGATATTAATATTGTAAAGAGACACGTAAAAACAACTAAGGAGAAAAAAGGTGGAATTTTTTCAAAGGAAAGTTTTATTCATTTATCAAATTTAAAACTAATTGACGAAAAAACAAAAACAAAAAAAACTGAGGCTAAAAAATAATGACTCCGAGATTGAAAGAACTTTATTATAAAGAAATACAACCTGCATTAAAATCTCAATTTGGTTTTAAAAATTTGTACATGGGTCCAAAAATTGAAAAAATTGTTTTAAATATGGGCTTAGGTTTAGATGGAAATGACTCAAAAATATTAAAGTCTTGCGAGGAGGATTTAGCAAAAATAACAGGTCAAAAACCTGTGATTACAAAATTTAAAAAATCAGTTGCGAATTTTAAAACAAGAAAAGGGTCAAATGCTGGTCTGAAAGTAACACTTAGAAAAGATAAAATGTATGAATTTTTAGATAGGCTTGTGAATATAGCTTTACCAAGAATTAAAGATTTTAGAGGCCTGTCTGCTAATGGTTTTGATAAATTTGGAAATTACACATTTGGTGTTAAAGAACATATCATATTTCCTGAGGTAAGTTTTGATCGTGCTGATAAGGTTCGTGGTATTGATATTGTGATTGTAATATCAGCTAAAAGTAAAGAGCATAGTTTTGCTCTTTTAGAAAAGTTAAATTTTCCATTTATTAAAAAAGGAGATAACTAAAATGGCTAAATTAAGCTCAATAAATAAGAACAATAAACGAATAAAATTATCGGACAAGCTATTTAAAAAAAGGCAAAAATTAAAAAAGATTGTTATGAATAAAAAACTCCCTTTAGAGGAAAGATTTAAAGCACAACAAAAATTATCAAAATTACCTAGAAACTCTGCGAAAGTAAGAGTGATGAACAGATGTCAGATTACCGGAAGACCTCACGGAGTTTATAGAAAATTGAAAATATCTAGAATTGCATTAAGACAATTAGGTCTGCAAGGAAAGATACCAGGTTTAGTTAAATCAAGTTGGTAGAAAGGAAAATATGAGTTTAAGTGATCCAATTGGAGATATGATAGCAAGAATAAAAAATGCTCAAGATAGAAGCCATAAGAAAGTTGAATTGCCTTCTTCAAATTTTAAAACTAAGATTGCTGATATCTTGAAGAATGAAGGATTTATAAAAGACTTCAAAGTGAATAAAGAAAATAATAAATCTTTATTATCTTTAGAGCTTAAATATCATTCAGGAAATCCAGTCATAAGTACTTTTGAAAGAGTTTCAAAACCAGGGAGAAGAATATTTTCTAGTGCAGAAAGTTTACCAAAAATAAATAATGGTTTAGGTATAGCAATTGTATCAACCCCCAAAGGTGTCATGACCGATATTGATGCGAGAAAGCAAAGAGTGGGTGGAGAAATAATTTGTAAGGTATTTTAATGTCTAAAATTGGTAAAATTAATATTTCAATCCCTGAAAAAGTCAAAGTTGCTTTGGCTGGTAATATCCTGAACATAGAGGGTCCTTCGGGAAAAAAATCAATTAATATTGACTTAGAAGTTTTTAATCTTGATATAAAAGATGGAAAAGAAATATCAATCAAACCAAAAAAAATCGATCAAGAAACCAAGCGATTATGGGGAATGAATAGAAGTTTAATTAATAATGCAGTTATCGGTTCAAGTACTGGATATGAGAAGATACTAGAATTAGTAGGTGTTGGATATCGTGCTGCTTTAAAAGGTAGTCAACTTAATTTACAATTAGGTTATAGCCATGATATCAATTTTGATATTCCAGAAGGGATTAAAATCAATGTTGAAAAGCAAACAACTTTAAAAATAAGTGGTGCTGATAAACAACAAGTAGGTGCAATTGCATCAAAACTAAAAACTCTCAGAAAAATTGAACCATATAAAGGTAAAGGTGTGAGAGAAAAGGGTCAACATATTTTGAAAAAAGAAGGAAAGAAGAAATAATGAAATTAGATACTAGTAAACGAAAAAGATTTAGAGTTAGCAATAAGGTTAAAAATGTTGCTTCAAATGACAGATATAGACTAAGTATTTCTAGATCATCAAAGAATATTTCGGCGCAAATAATTGATGATATGAAAAATGTTACTTTATTATCAGCATCATCAATTGAAAAAGATATTAAGTCTGGTCAAAAGGTAAATAAAACTGAATTATCTAAGATTGTAGCTGAAAAGTTAGCAAAAAAAGCACAAGAGAAAAAAATTACCAAGATTTACTTTGATAGAGGCATTTATAAATATCACGGAAGAGTGAAGGTTTTTGCTGATACTTTACGTAAAAATGGAATGGAATTTTAATATGGATAACAATAAAGATAAAAAAACCGACGATATTTTAGAAAAATTAGTTCACATTAATCGTATAACAAAAGTAGTAAAAGGTGGACGTAGATTTGGTTTTTCAGCACTTGTTGTTGTTGGAAACCAGTCTGGTAAAATTGGAATAGCTCACGCCAAAGCAAAACAAGTACCTGACGCTATAAAAAAAGCTAATGAAATGGCACGAAGAAAACTTATTCATATACCTCTTCGCGAAGGAAGAACTATTCATCATGATGTAAAAGCTAAAGATGGATCTGGTAGAATTGTATTAAGAGCAGCCTCAAAAGGAACAGGAATTATAGCTGGAGGTCCGGTTCGAGCTGTGTGTGAAGTTTTAGGAGTAAAAGATATTGTTGCAAAATCAATGGGTACATCAAATGCCCACAATGTGATTAGAGCTACAATGAAAGCACTATTGAAACAAAATTCGCCAAAACAAATTTCTTCAATAAGAAATAAAAAGATTTCTGAGATAATAGAAAAAAGAGGATAATGATTAAATTGAATAATAGAAATAAGATTAACAAAAGTAAACTCAGAGTTGGCAGAGGTATCGGTTCTGGAAAGGGCAAAACATCTGGAAGAGGTGTGAAAGGTCAAAAATCCAGATCTGGTGTAGCGATTAAAAGTTTTGAAGGTGGACAAATGCCACTATACAGAAGACTTCCAAAAAGAGGATTCAACCCTATTAATAAAAAAACAATTGCTATTTTAAATCTAGATAAAATCCAATCTTATATTGATAAAAAAAATATTAAAACTACAGATACACTGAATTCAAATTTACTAAAAAAACTAAAATTAATTGATCAAAATTCAATTAAACTAAAAATTTTGGGATCTGGAGCCATTAAAGATAAGATTAATATTGAGGCAGATCTTGCCTCAAAGTCTGCTGTTGAAAAACTTGAAAAAATTGGTGGCTCAATACAATTAAAAAAATAGTTTGATTTAATGAGCGCATCATCATCAAGTACTGATCTAAGAAATAGAATAATATTTACCCTTGCTATTTTAGTGGTCTACAGATTTGGTACTTTTGTACCTTTGCCAGGAATAGATCCTGAACAACTCAAAATAATGATGGAAGGAAATCAAAAGGGTTTATTAGGAATGTTTAATGTTTTTGCTGGTGGTGCAGTGAGCAGAATGGCTATTTTTGCGTTAGGAATTATGCCATATATCTCCTCATCAATTATTGTTCAACTATTAACAGGTGTTTCTGATTATTTCAAAAATTTAAAATCACAAGGAGAAACTGGCAGAGCAAAAATTACTCAGATAACTCGTTATGGAACTGTTTTACTCGCGACAGTCCAAGGTTATGGATTGGCAGTAGGACTAGAGTCCTCAGCCGGGTTAGTAATTAATCCTGGTGTTTTTTTTAAGATTTCAACTGTCACCACAATTGTCTCTGGGACTATTTTTTTAATGTGGCTAGGAGAACAGATTACCCAAAGAGGAATTGGTAATGGTATATCTCTTGTTATTTTCGCTGGTATTGTTGCGGAAATTCCAAGAGCTTTAGTTACCACTTTCGAACTTGGTAGAACAGGAGCAGTCTCTACATTAATGATCTTAGCTTTATTTGTTTTGTTAATCTTAACAATTTTATTTATTGTTTTTATGGAAAGAGCTTTGAGAAAAATACTAATAAATTACCCTAAAAGACAAGTTGGTAATAAAATGTATGGAGGAGAGTCATCTCATTTACCACTTAAGATTAATCAAGCTGGAGTAATTCCTGCAATCTTTGCTTCGGCATTATTATTATTGCCAGTAACTTTTTCAAATTTTAATTTTTCTGATAATGAAACTTTTTTAAATATAAGTTCATATTTTACTCAAGGACAACCTTTGTATATGTTGCTTTATGCATCAGGAATAATATTTTTTACCTTTTTTTATACATCGATAACTTTTAATCCAATAGAAACAGCTGACAATTTAAGAAAATATGGTGGTTTTGTACCTGGGATAAGACCTGGAGAAAGCACAGCAATTTATATCGATAATATTTTAACAAAGTTGACAACAATAGGTGCTTTATATTTAACATTAGTTTGTTTAATGCCTGAGTTTTTAATTGCTAATTATCCAATCCCTTTTTATCTGGGAGGCACATCAATTTTAATTGTAGTTGTTGTTGCAATTGACACTGTTACGCAAATACAAACAAGATTAATGAGTTCCCAATACGAACAATTGATTAAAAAAACAAAATTTGGAAGATAATTCGTGAATATAATCCTATTTGGACCTCCCGGTGCTGGAAAAGGAACACAAGCAAAATATTTAGTTAAAAAGATAAATGGTTTTCAAGTTTCAACAGGTGATATGTTAAGGGATGAAATCAAGAAAAATTCTGAGATAGGAAGAAAAATAATCAATGACATGAACGATGGTAAATTTGTCAGTGATGAAATTGTAAACGAGTTAATTAAAAAAGTTATTTTTAATGAAAAATATAAAAACAAACTTATATTTGATGGATATCCTAGATCATTAGAACAAGCTAAAAATTTAGAAACTATTTTAGAAAGTTCAAATCAAAAGATTGATTATATTTTTTTTCTTAATGTCTCAAAAGAAGTAATAATTAAACGAGTTGAAAAAAGAAAAACTTTAGAAAAAAGATCTGATGATGAATCAAATATTATTCTTAAAAGATATGATACCTATATGGATATGACACGCCCCGTTTTAGATTTCTATTCCAAAAATTCAAACTTTTATGAAATAGATGGTGCGCTTAAAATAGAACAAATAACCGCTAAAATGGATGCTTTTCTTAATGTTTAAGACATTGACTTTGAAAGAACTTCTTATATAAAAGGCTAAATTTATCTCAAAATTATGGCTCGTATTGCAGGAATAAATATCCCACAAAATAAATTAGTTCAAGTAGGGCTAACTTATATTTATGGTATTGGTGATAAATTTTCAAAACAAATTTGCACATCACTAGCAATCCCTAAAGAAAAAAGAGTGAACCAACTTACTGATGATGAAATTTTGAAAATAAGAGAATATATTGATCAAAATTTTAAAGTTGAGGGAGATCTTAGAAGAGATTATTCACTGAGCATAAAAAGATTAATTGATTTAGCTTGCTATAGAGGTTCGAGACATAGAAAAAAATTACCTGTAAGAGGTCAAAGAACTAGGTGTAATGCTCGAACGAGAAAAGGAAAAGCTATTGCGATAGCTGGAAAAAAATTAACACCACTTAAGAAATAAACATGGCAAAAGCAGAAAAAAAAGATAACAAAGAATTGAGTCAAGATAAGTCGCCAAAAAAAGCTGTTAAAAGTTCTTATTCAAAAAAAAAGAAAACTAAAAAAAATATCTTAAATGGAATTGCATATGTTCAATCAACTTTTAATAATACAATTATTTCAATCGCTGACACTAACGGAAACGTAATTTCATGGGCATCAGCCGGACAAAAAGGTTTTAAGGGTTCTAGAAAATCAACTCCATATGCTGCACAAATCGCTGCAGACGCAGCAGCATCTAAAGCCTTAGAATTTGGGATGAAAACTTTATCTGTTGAGGTTAAAGGACCTGGTTCGGGAAGAGAAACAGCATTAAGAGCACTACAAGCAAGAGGATTTAGAATTTTATCAATTAAAGATACAACACCGATGCCACATAATGGAACTAGGCCGCCAAAAAAAAGGAGAGTTTAATGGATGTAGAAAATGTAAATGTAAAAAATTGGAAATCGTTAATCAAACCTGCGAAACTTGATGTTAAAATAAGTGATGATTTAACTCACGCTACAATTATAGCTGAGCCATTAGAAAAAGGTTATGGTTTAACACTTGGTAATTCACTTAGAAGAATTTTATTGTCATCAATCAGAGGAGCAGCAGTAACTTCAATTCAAATTGATGGTGTACTTCATGAATTTACATCTATTAAAGGTGTAAGAGAAGATGTTACTGATATTGTACTAAACGTTAAATCTCTTGCATTAAAATGTGCTGCTGAGGGAACAAAAAAACTGGTATTAGATGCCAAAGGACCTGGTGAAATAAAAGCATCTGACATTGCATCAGTTCCTGATGTTGAAATTTTAAATCCTGACTTAGTTATTTGTAATTTGGATGAAAATACACACTTTCATATGGAAATGAATGTTAATACCGGAAAAGGTTATGTCCCAGCTGATTTAAATAAACCAGAAGAGCCACCTTTAGGCTTAATTGCAATAGATTCATTATATAGTCCAGTTAAAAAAGTTTCCTATTCTGTAAGTACTGCAAGAGAAGGTAAGGCTTTAGATTACGATAAATTAACGATGGAGGTTGAAACAAACGGATCAATATCTGCTGAAGATGCAGTTGCTTATTCTGCGAGAATTTTTCAAGATCAATTAAAAATGTTTATTAATTTTGATGAACCTGTAGAAGCTCCAGTTAAAGAAGTTTCAACAGAACCTGAATTTAATAAAAATTTATTAAGAAAAGTAGATGAGCTTGAATTATCTGTTAGATCAATGAATTGTCTTAAAAATGATAATATAATTTATATTGGTGATTTAGTTCAAAAATCTGAGGGTGAGATGTTAAGAACACCAAATTTTGGAAGAAAATCGTTAAATGAAATTAAAGAAGTTTTAACTGGTATGTCTCTTTATTTAGGGATGGAAATTCCAAATTGGCCACCAGACAATATCGCAGAAATGTCTAAAAAATTAGAGGAAAGTATCTAATGAGACATGGAATGGCAAATAAGAAGTTAAACAGAACTTCTGAACACCGAAAAGCGCTGCTTAAAAATATGCTTAATTCCTTAATAAAGTATGAGCAAATTAAAACAACTTTACCAAAAGCAAAATTTTTAAAGCCTCAAGCTGATAAAATAATTACATTAGGTAAAAAAGATAGTTTGCATAATACTAAAATTTTGATTTCTCAATTGCAGGATATAAAGTCAGCCAATAAAGTAAAAAAAACTTTATCTAAAAGATATGAAAAAAGGGCCGGTGGTTATACAAGAATTATTAAAGCAGGTTTTAGATACGGAGATAATGCGCCTATGGCTATAATTGAATTTGTTGATAGAGACGTTCAAGCCAAAAAAGTTGATAGAAAAAAAAAAGATCCAGCAAAAGAAGTTGAAAAAAAAGAAGATAAGAAAGCTGCTACAGCATAAATAAAAGCCTAAATATTTATGATCAGAAGTTTTATCGTTGAGTCAACGTGTAATAACATGCGTATTGATAGATGGTTAAGAAATAAATTAGGAAAAGTACCGCAAAGTCTAATTGAAAAGAGTTTAAGGTTAGGAAAAATTAAATTAAACAAAAAAAAAATTAAAAGCTCTTTTAAGATTAAAACAAATGATAAAATAGAACTCTTCAATTTTGATTTTAAAGAAAAAATTAAACACGAAAAAAAAAAATTCAATCCATCTATTGAAGTAATAAAATCTAACGAGAATTTGATAATAGATAATAATGAGGATTTTATAGTAATAAATAAAAGTGCAGGAATATCTGTTCAAGGTGGAACAAAGTCTAAGAAAAATCTAGTCGATATTTTTGCAAAAAGTGAAATATTTCAAGGAACAAAACCATTCTCTGTTCATAGATTAGACAAAGATACCTCGGGTGTTTTTATTATTGCGAAAAATAGACAAACAGCTCAATTATTGACCTCTCTATTTAGATTAAGAAAAGTACACAAAACTTATTTAGCAATATGTAACGGAGAAATTGATAAAGACTCAGGTGAATGGAATGATAATTTGATAAGGTACGACAATGGAAAGAAGATTACAGAAAAAGCTAAAACAATTTTTAAAGTGATAGATAAAAATACCAATGCAAGTTTAGTAGAAATGAAACCAATCACAGGAAGAAAACATCAATTGCGAAAACAATTATTTAACATAGGACATTCAATTTTTGGTGATAAAAAATATAATTCATCTGTTTCTTCGAAGGGTATAAATAAAGATTTAATGCTTCATTCCTATCAAATAAAATTTATGATTAATGAAAAAAAATATACTTACAAAGCATTATTACCAGATTATTTCAATAAGTTGTTAAAGACTAAAAGATTAAATTTTTCAAATTAGTTTTAAATATTTCTATTAGCTTATTTTCTAAATCATCATAATTTTGATTTTTAATTTGTTTAAGATTAGTGATACCTTTATCTTTAATCCCACAAGGAATAATCGCGTCATATTTTTTTAAATCGTTATTAATATTGATAGAAAAACCATGATAAGCTATCCATTTACTTACCCTGACCCCGATAGCAGCAACTTTTTTTATGGTTGAATTATCATTGTGCCAAATACCAATATTTTCTTTATCAGCAAATGTTTCTATGTCATAGAGATTCAGGGTTTCAATAATTGATTTTTCAATTACTGATATGAATTTTCTAATATCTTTTTTACCTTTTTTTAAATCGATTACAAAATAACAAATGAGTTGACCTGGTCCATGATAAGTTATTTTACCACCTCTATTAGTTTTTATAATATTTATAGATTTATCAATTATCTCATTTTCATTATAGCTTGTTCCCGATGTATAGATATGATCGTGTTCTAAAACCCAAATCAAATCATCTACTTTTTTTAGATCGATATCTTTAAGTCGATCTTCCATAAATGATATTGCGTCTTCATATTTTACTGGATTTTGGGACTTTTTAATTTCTATAGGCATTTAAAAATTGTATTCTTTTCA
The DNA here is from genome assembly GCA_902558445.1 of uncultured Pelagibacteraceae bacterium. Taxonomy (GTDB): domain Bacteria; phylum Pseudomonadota; class Alphaproteobacteria; order Pelagibacterales; family Pelagibacteraceae; genus Pelagibacter. Next base: position 85,007 of record CACEDX010000001.1, read on the forward strand.
TTTTGTATTAAAAGATCCGTCTAAATAATAGGTGTATTTATGACTTTAATAAAAAAAATTAAAGATAAAAAAGTCAATTTTGAATTCAATAAGGAATATATAAAAGTTGTAACAGACAAAATTACCTCAAATGATGCATCTTTTATAACTAGATCTTTTGAGGAGATGCATCCTGCTGATGCTGCTGATATTATTGAGCATTTAAGTGAAAATGACAGAGAAAGTTTAATAAAATTAAATAATTTTAAGATTGATCCAGAAGTATTTGTTGAATTGAACGAGTCTGTTCAATCAGAAATCATTAAATATCTTTCCTCAGATGCAATTGTTAGGATTTTAAAAAATTTAGAGTCTGATGACGCCATAGCTATTTTAGAAAATGTTGAAGAAAAAGATAAAAATTCAATATTAAGTTTATTACCCCCAAAAGATCGATTTGCTTTATTAGAAGGTCTTAGTTATCCAGAGGATAGTGCTGCTAGGATAATGCAAAGAGAATTTACAGCAATCCCAAGTAACTGGTCGGTAGGACAAACTATTGATTATTTAAGAGAGAATAAAGACTTACCAGAAGAATTTTTAGAAATTTACATTGTTGATGAAAATTTTAAACCTATTGGTGCTGTACCATCCTCTAAAGTATTAAGAACACCTAGAGAAACAAAAATGTCCTCAATTATGGATGATTCAATTTTTTTAGTTCCAGTGGATATGGATAGAGAAGAAGTTGGTAATTCATTTGAAAATTACAATTTAAACTCAGCCTGTGTTGTAGATAAGAATAATAAACTTGTAGGAATGATAACTTCCGATGATGTATTAACAGTTTTAAAAGAAGAGGCTGAGGAAGATGCTTTAAGATTAGCTGGTGTTGGTGACGAGGAAATTACAGATGGTGTTATCACAAAAACTAAAAGACGATTTAACTGGTTACTATTAAACTTATTCACAGCATTTCTAGCTACTTATTGTATAAGTTTGTTTGGTGCAACAATTGAACAAATGGTTGTCTTGGCATTTTTAATGCCAATAGTTGCATCGATGGGTGGAAATGCAGGTATGCAAACTTTAGCAGTTACTGTTAGAACTTTAGCAACAAATGATTTAACAAAAAATAACTTTAATCAAAACATTATTAAAGAATTTAATATTGGTATTCTAAATGGAATAATTTTTGCTGTGATAAGTTCTTTTATCGTTCAATTTTGGTTTCAAGATTATCAATTGTCATTAATAATATCGATCTCAATGATTTTGACAATGGTAGTGGCAGGTTTATTTGGAATACTTGTTCCAGTCACGTTAAAAAAAATGAAAATTGATCCAGCAATTGCCTCTAGTGTTTTCGTAACAACAATTACTGATGTAATAGGCTTTGTTTCTTTTTTAGGTGTTGGGGCTTATTTTTTATAGAATTTTAAAAATTATCAATCAACCTTACATTATTAATATAAAAAGATACGAAAATTTTTGAATTTTTTAATTTATTAGAAATTTTAAGATTTTTAATATTTCTTAATTCGAGATATTCAATCTTAACATTTTGTAATCTATCTATTTCATTTCCAGTTTTATTAAGTTCTTTTTTAATATTTGATCGCGTATGTAACTTTCTTTTGAGTTTCATAATATTGGTAATTAATTTTGCAGCCAAATTTTTTTCACGTTTTTGTAATAATGAATTTCTGGAAGATAATGCTAATTTGTTTCTTTCTCTAATTGTTTTACATTCTATTATTTTTGAAGAGTGTTTTCTTAAATATTTTTTTAAAAGATATAATTGTTGAAAATCTTTTTCTCCCATAAAAATTTTTTGAGGTTTGATGTTTTCAATTAGCCGTTCCATTACATCAATTACACCCTCGAAATGTCCTTTTCTGTACTTAGCACATAATATCTTATCTTTTTTGGAAATTATAATCTTAGAAAATCTCTTTACCCTATAAATTTCCTTAACACTTGGTAAATATACATAATTAACTTTAAGTCTTTTTAAAATCGATAAGTCCTTCTTTCTATTTCTTGGATATTTCTTAAAATCATTTTTATTATTAAATTGTTTTGGATTTACAAATATACTTACAATAGTTTTATTACATTTTTTTTTGGATTGTTTAATTAATGATATATGGCCTTTATGAAGACTTCCCATGGTAGGTACAAAACCTAGATTAGACACATTTTCTAATGCCTCATTTAAATCATTATTATTTAATAAAATTTTCATTTGTATAAAACTTTTTAATAAGTAAAACATTTGAATGATTAAACAAGCAATTATTCCTTTAGCTGGTTTGGGTACACGTTTACTTCCATTAACCAGTGTATTTCCAAAAGAACTTTTACCTATTAATGGCAAACCAGGAATTGAATACATTCTAGATGAATGCATTGATGCAGGTATTAAAGAGATTATTTTTATAATTTCAAATAAGAAGAAAATGATAAAGACTTATTTTTATAATGATAATTTTTATAAAAAGATTATTAAAAAAAAGAAAGATAAAAGAATTAAGGATGAATACAAAAAAATTTTAAGATATAAAAAAATGATAAAATTTGTTTATCAAAACAAACCACTTGGCACTGGTGATGCCGTTTTAAAAACAAAAAAATTCATAAAAGATAATTTTTTTTTAATGTTGTTGCCAGATGATCTTATTATTAAAAAAAATTGTTCTAAATCAATGATAAAGGTTCACAAAAAATACAATGCGTCTGTTATGGCTAGTATGAATGTTAAAAAAAATAATGTTTCGAGATGGGGAATTTATAAGTTAAAAACTAAAATAAATAAGAATAATTATTTGATCTCAGATGTTATTGAAAAACCTTCTGTAAAAAAAGCACCATCTAATAAAGCAGTTATTGGAAGATATATTTTACCTAGAGAAATTTTTTCAAAATTACTTAAACAAAAACCAGGTAAAGGAGGAGAAATACATATTACGGATGCTATTCAAACATTAATTCAAAATGATAAAAAATTCATTGCTCATAATTTTTCTGGAAAATATCTTGATTGTGGAAGCATGAGTGGTTACATCAAATCAACTTTAGAGATAGCTAATTCATGAAATTGTGTATGATTGGTACTGGTTATGTTGGTTTAGTAAGCGGAGTGTGTTTCGCTGATTTAGGAAATGATGTAATTTGTGTAGATAATAATGTTGAAAAAATAAATTTACTTAAAAAAGGAAAGATTCCAATTTTTGAACCTGGTTTATCAGAATTAGTAATAAAGAATTTTAAGAATAAAAAATTAAACTTTTCTACAGATCTAAAAAAATCAATTAAAGATTCAGACATAATTTTTATTTGTGTTGGTACACCAACAAAAAAAGGTGGTAGTTCAGCAGATTTAAGTCAAATTTATAAAGTTTCTAAAGAAATTAGTTCCTCAATTAATAAATTCAAAATTATCATAACAAAATCAACAGTTCCCGTGACTACTGGAGATGAAATTGAAAAAATATTATCTAAAAAAAATAGTAAAAAGAAATTTTCTGTTGTTTCAAATCCTGAATTTTTAAGAGAAGGAGAGGCAATAAGAGATTTTGTTTATCCTGATCGTGTAGTTATAGGAACTAATGATAAAAAAGCAGGTAGAATTTTGAAAAATCTTTATAGCCCACTTATTTCTAAGGGTGCTTCTTATTTACAAACTTCTAGAAGAGCCGCTGAATTGATTAAATATGCTTCTAACGCTTTTTTAGCGACTAAGATTACTTTTATAAATGAAATAGCTAATTTATGTGAAAAAACTAATATTAATGTTGAGGATATATCAATTGGTATGGGATTGGATAAAAGAATAGGCAGTAGATTTCTTAGAGCAGGACCTGCTTATGGTGGATCTTGTTTTCCTAAGGATACAAAAGCTATAATTACAACAGCAGATAAATTTAAAACAAATTTATCAGTAATAAAATCAGTAATTAAATCGAATGAAAATAGATCTAAAATTTTATTAGATAGAATCAACAAAATTTTAAATAGAAAGATTAAAAATAAAATAATTACCTTTTTAGGGGTTACATTTAAAGCTAACACAGATGATATGAGAGATTCTTCATGTTTAAAAATGATACCATGGTTATCGAAAAAAGGAGCAACTATAAAATATTTTGATCCAACTGGTTATAAAACTGAATTTATGAAGTTTAAAAATGTAATTAATAAAACTTCAATAAAAGATGCTGTTTATGGGGCTGATCTTGTTATTATTCATACTGAATGGAATGATTTTAAATCAATTAATTTTAAAAGTTTAGTTAAAGGTAAGAAGTTTATGATTTTTGATATGAGAAATATATATTCTTCATCAAAGATTAAAGACCAAGGTTTCAAATATTTTAGTGTTGGAAAGTAAAAATCTAATTTAACTCAAATATTGCGTCTACCTCAACTGAAACGCCTAATGGTAAACTATTTGTGCTCACAGCAGCTCTGGTATGCATACCTGCGTCTCCAAAAATTGAAGCAATCAAATCAGATGCACCATTTATTACTTTTGGTTGATCAATAAAGTCATCTGTTGAGTTTACAAATCCTGTTAATTTCACACATGATTTGATTTTTGATAAATCATTGTCGCAGGCTTTTTTAACTTGGGCAATAATACTTAACGCGCATCTCTTAGCAGCATTGTAACCAGCCGTGACATCCAATTCTTTACCAACTTTTCCTTTAATTAATTCACCATTATCATTAATAGAAATTTGTCCTGATATGAATAACATTTTTCCTGTAATTTTTGTTGCAACATAATTACCAACTGGTGCTTTCGCTTTAGGAAGCTTTATATTGAGTTCTTTTATCTTATCTTCAAAGTTCATAATCAATCATTTTTTTTGATTTTAGTTTTAACTTTATTAAATATTTTCTTCGTACCTTCTTTAATTTGATTTGTTTTTTTTATAGACCCTTCTTTAACTTGATCTTTCTTTTTGACAGCACCTTCTTTAATATTTTTGGCTGTACATGCTAAATATTCTTTTGAAAGTTTTTTCATCCCAGAACATGTATGTTCATCAGCAATTAGAATATTTGTTGAAAATAAATAAATTATTGAAATTATAAATATTTTTTTCATTTTTTTTTCTTACCCTTCGATTTTTTACTCTTATCGTATTCTTTTCTTTTCTCAATCAATATTAAAGCTTCTTCCATCGTTAATTCAGTGGGGTCTTTTTCCTCAGGAATAGTTGCATTGAGTGATTTATATTTTATATAAGGCCCATACTGACCCTTCATGACTCTAACAGGTTTTTTATCCTCGGGATGTTCTCCCAAATCTTTTATCATAGAAGAGGACATTCGACCAGGTTTAGCCTCAGCTATTAATGTTATTGCTCTATTTAAACCTATGGAAAATATTTCCTCCACATTTTCTATTCTTGCTGATTTATTTTCACATTTTAAGTAAGGACCAAATCTTCCAACGTTTAATGTAATGTCTTTTTGATTATCTGGATTTATTCCCAAAGATTTAGGTAGCGAACATAAAAATTGAGCTTTTTCCAAATTAATACTCTCTAATTCTAATCCTTTTGGTATTGAAACATTTTTTAAAAGTTCATTTACATCTGACTTTAATTTTTTAGTTTTTTTCTTTTTCTTACTTATTTTTTCAACTTCTATATCAGTAGGGATTTTCTCGTATTGAAGGTAGGGGCCAAATCTACCATTTTTCAAATATATATCATTTCCATTTTCATGTTTTCCTATAAATTTTGGTTCAGCTAATTGTGCTTGAGCAGCAGCTTTTGCTTTAGATAAGGGTCGTGTAAATTTACATTCTGGATAATTTGAACACCCTATAAAAGCGCCACCTCTGAAACTATTCTTTAAACTAAGTGTTCCAGAACTACATAATTGACATTTTCTTACTACATTACCCTCATTATCCTTATCAAAAATTAATTCACCTAGACTATCATTGAGTAAATCCAACACCTCCCTAGTTCTTTTTTCTTTCACTTCCGAAACATTATTATTGAAGTCTTTCCAGAAAAGTTCCAGAACTTTAATCCAACTTTCTTTGCCAGTAGTGATCTCATCAAGTTGATCTTCTAATCCTGCTGTAAAGTTGTAATCTACATATTTTGAGAATAATTTTTCTAAAAAGGCTGAAATTAATTTACCTCTATCTGTAGGAAAAAATCTTTTATTCAATATTTCTGCATAACCTCGATTGGCAATAGTAGAAATAATACTTGCATACGTAGAAGGCCTACCGATACCAAGCTCTTCAAGCTTTTTAACTAAACTAGCTTCGGAATATCTTGGTGGTGGTTGTGTATAATGCTGTTCATCTATTAGCGCCTCAATATTAATAGGTCCTTTAGACACAGCAGGTAAAATAGTTTCATCATCATCTTTACTTTGATTATTATAAATCTTTAAGAAACCATCAAATTTTAAAACTGATCCACTAGCTTTACAAATTGTATCATTATTATCCGACGCTATGGAGATAGTATTTCTATCAAATTTGGCTGACTCCATCTGAGAAGATAAAGCTCTACTCCAGATAAGATCATAAAGTTTATTTTGATCTGTACTTAAATATTTTTTAACACTTTGAGGAGTTCTAATAATATCAGTAGGTCTGATTGCTTCATGAGCTTCTTGTGCATTTTTAGCTTTTTTGCCTGAATAATTCAAAACATCTTTAGGCAAGTATTCATTACCAATTTCTTTTTGGATATAGTTTCTGAAACTTGTAACAGCATCTTTAGATAAATTAGTTCCATCAGTTCTCATATAAGTAATTAAGCCAATTGTTTCACCCTCCATCTCTATACCTTGATAAAGTTTTTGGGCAATTTGCATTGTTCTAGATGCACCAAATCCAAGTCGACTCGATGCGGTTTGTTGAAGAGTTGAAGTCGTAAATGGTCCAGAGGGATTACGATTTACTATTTTGCTAGAAATATCAGTTATACTAAATTTTTTTTTATTAATACTTGATATGGCTTTATTTATCTCTTCTTTATTTCTAAACGAAAATTTTTCAATTTTATTTTTGTTAAGCTGACTAATACTAGCAGTGAAATTTTGATTTGTAGTATCAGCAAATTTAATACTTAAAGTCCAAAATTCCTCAGGTTTAAAAGACTCGATTGCATGTTCTCTCTCAGTAATTAATTTTAAAGCAACAGATTGAACTCTTCCTGCAGATTTTGAGCCTGGAAGTTTCGTCCAGAGGATCGGGGATATATTAAAACCAACCAAGTAGTCTAAGGCTCTTCTAGCCATATATGCATCGACTAGTAATGGCTCAATTTGCCTAGGATTTTCAATTCCTTGAATAACAGCTTTTTTGGTTATTTCATTAAATACAACTCGTTCAATTTCTTTATCTTTTAAAAGTTTTTTTTCATTCAAATATTCTTTGACATGCCAAGCAATGGCCTCACCTTCACGATCAGGGTCAGTTGCTAATATAATTTTAGATGAGTCTTTAGCCGCATCAGTTATTTCTTTTAAATATTTTTTTGAAAAACTATCAACTTCCCATTCCATTTTAAAATCTTGATCTGGATTGACAGAACCATTTTTTGACGGCAAATCTCTTATATGACCATAACTTGCTAAAACTTTATAATTATCACCTAGGTATTTATTAATAGTTTTTGCTTTAGCAGGACTCTCTACAATTACCAAATTCATAAACTACAAACTACCCAAAAGCTTTAGATAGTCAATTTAATAAATTTTTGTCTTAGTTTCTTCTTTATTTATCAATCTTTTAATATTTTCTCTGTGAGTAAAAAAAATCAAGATAAACATGATCGTAAAAAAAATTGCTTGATCAAACTGAGTAGAAATTAATAGATAGATTGGTATAGATATCGAAGCCACTAAAGATGATAGAGATGAAAATTTAGAAATAAAAAAAGTTACAAACCAACATATAGAAAATATAATTCCAAAATATAAATTTATAGCAAATAAAATACCGACATAGGTAGCAACACCTTTGCCACCTTTAAACTTAAGCCAAATTGGAAATACATGACCTAAAAAGGCACATAAAGATGCAATATATAAAAAATCTTGGTAGAAAATTTTTACATAAATAACTGGAATAATTGCTTTTAAAATATCTAATACCAAAGTGAAATAACCAATACTTTTATTTCCAGTTCTCAAAGCATTGGTAGCTCCAATATTACCGGATCCGATTTCTCTTATATCTTTTTTTAAAAATATCTTTGTAAGTATATATCCAAAAGGTATCGAGCCCATGAGGTAGGAAATGATACCTATCAAAAAAATATCCATACTAAAGCTTAAATAATTCTTTTCCTTTTACAAATGTATTCGTGACCTTACCTTGGAGTTTTTTGTCTTCAATTGAGGTATTTTTTGATTTTGAAACCAATTTTTCTTTTTTTACAATCCATGGTTTACTTATATCTACAACACAAAAATCAGCATCATTACCAATGGAGAGATTACCTTTATCTATTTTGAGAATTTTTGCAGGATTTGAAGTAAGCGCTTTAATTAATGTTTCTAATTTTAAAGATCCATTATGATATAACTCTAAACTTAAAGATAATAGCGTTTCTATACCTGATGCGCCTGTTGCAGCTTGAGAAAACGTTAATCTCTTTGACTCTTCATCTTCAGGTTTGTGATCTGAAACAATCACATCTATTAATCCATCCTTTAATCCTTCCACTAGAGCAATTCTATCTTCCTCACGCCTCAAAGGGGGAGATAGTTTTAAAAAAGTTCTAAAATCACCTATATCATTTTCATTTAAAGAGAGATTATTTATCGAAACACCGGATGTGAATTTTACGATTTCTTTCCTATATTTGATTACTTCAATAGATTTTTGCGATGATAATTGGGAAATATGATATCTGCATTTTACTTTTTCAAGTAAAGTAAGATCTCTTTCAATCAAAATTCTTTCTGCGATCTCAGGAATACCTGATAATCCTAATTTAGATGCGATAATGCCAGAATTTATCATCCCATTTTTTGCAAGTTCATAATCTTCTGCATGTTGCATTATTAAACAGCCAATATCTTTTGCAGAATTCATTATCCGAGACATTAATCTAGGATTTTGAATGGTTTTAATACCATCAGTAAATGCTATTATACCTTTACTTTGGAGAAGACCGAATTCTGTCATATTGTTTCCCTCAATATTTTTTGTAAGTGATGCACACGGAAAAATGTTTATTCGAGATTTATCTCTTCCTCTTCTTTTTAAAAAATCGACTATAGATACGTTGTCTATTATCGGATCGGTATTTGGCATTGTTACCACAGAAGTTACACCCCCAGCTAAAGCAGCATTACTTAAGGTTCTAAAATTTTCTTTATATTCATAGCCTGGTTCACCTACAAATACTCTCATGTCAACTAAACCTGGAAATATATATTTCCCCTTTAAGTCAATTGGTTTTTCTCTTGAAGGAAGATTATTTGTATTCACCTTTTTTCCTACCGCTTCTATCTTTCCTTCTTCAGAAATTATAAGACCACCCGTTTCGTTAATTGAATTGTGTGGGTCAATTATATTAGCGTTTATAAAATATTGTTTTTTCATTTAAGTACAAAAAATCTTTAAACAGGCCATTCTTACCGCAACTCCTAGTTCAACTTGTTCTTTAATTACGCTTTTATTAATATCATCAGCTAAATTAGTATCTATCTCAATACCTCTATTCATTGGACCTGGGTGCATGATTAATGCATCAGCTTTTGCATGTTCTAATTTATCTGGTGTAAGGCCATAATATTCATAATATTCTCTGTTAGATGACAGATAAGAACTTGTCATTCTTTCATTTTGTAATCTTAACATCATTACAATATCACAATCTTTTAATCCTTTTTTCATATCGGTGAATGTATTAACACCAAATTTTTCTATTTCCTTTGGCATCAAATTTGTGGGAGCAATTATATTTACTTCTGCTCCTAACATATTCAGTAAATAAATATTAGATCTTGCAACTCTTGAATGCAGGATATCTCCACAGATGGCAATTCTTAAACCTTCAATTTTTTTTTTTCGATTTATAATTGTCAGAGCATCCAATAGAGCTTGGGTAGGGTGTTCTCTTCTTCCATCACCGGCATTTAAAACCGCACAATTAACTTTTTGAGAAAGTAGATTACATGCTCCAGAGTCTTGGTGTCTTATTACAATAATATCAGGATGCATAGCATTTAGTGTCATTGCTGTATCAATAAGAGTTTCACCTTTTTTAATTGCAGAATTACTTATATTCATTGACATGACGTCAGCTCCAAGTCTTTTTCCTGCTAATTCAAATGAACTTTGTGTTCTTGTTGAGGGCTCAAAAAATAAATTAATCTGTGTTTTTCCTCTTAGCGCATCAATTTTTTTATTTTTACTTTGGTTTACTTTTATAAAATCGTGAGCTTCATCAAGTATTAGATTAACATCATTTATAGATAAATCTTGGATACCTAACAAATGTTTTTGGGAAATTTTAATAGCTTTATTTGTTTTAATTGCCATTAAAACCAACTCTATAGCTATAAAGTTGTATAATAGCAAGTATTAATTGTTCAAAAAATCTATTGCTCCTTGCAATATAAAAGCAGCAGCATTTTCATCAATTTTTTTTTCTCTTTTACTCACATTAACATCTAATTGACTGGAAAGATTAAATGCACCAACAGTTGATAGTCTCTCATCCCATAAACAAACTGGAATATCAATGTTCTTTTCAATATAAGTGGAAACATCTTTAACTGATTGAGAAGATTTGCCAGAAGAGCCATCCATATTTAAGGGGTTTCCTATTATGATTCCCTTTATGTTGTTTTCGATGATAATTGATTTAAGTTGATCTATAAGGTTTTGAGAGGATTTTTTTTCTATAGTTATAAATGGTGTGGCAATTAATTGTTTTTCGTCACATATTGAAACTCCTATTCGTTTTGAACCAAGGTCTAAGCCTATCAATCTGCACTTATCTAGATGATTTTTTTTAAATTCCTCTAACGTGATCATATTGTATATTTTTAACTTAAATGATAGTTTGCGTCATACCTAAATAGCATATGAGTATAGATCTTAAAACAATAAAACACATATCTAAATTATCAAGAATTTCTGTTGATGAAAAGAGGGCAGAAAAATTAGCTGATGATTTGAATTCAATTTTTGAATTTATTGAAAAGCTCAATGAATTAAAAACAGATGATGTAAAGCCATTAACATCAATAGCTGAAACAACTTTAAAATTCAGATCTGATGAGATCAAAAGTAAAAATATTAGAGAACAAATAATCAAAAATTCTCCTGAAGATAACGAAGATTATTTTGTTGTACCAAAGGTAATTGAATAATGTCAGAAATTACAAAACAATCCTTAACAGAATTAGTAGAGAATATTAAAAATAAGAAACTTTCTTCAACAGATGTGACCCAAGCATTTATTCAAAGGTCTGAAAAGTCTAGCGAGTTAAATGCTTATATCACAGATGACTTTACATCGGCTTTAGATAAAGCAAAAAAGTTTGATCAGAACCCAAATTTAGATTTAAAATTACCAGGTATACCTATGGCAGTTAAAGATTTGTTTTGCACAAAAAATGTTAAAACAACTGCTGGTAGTAAAATTTTGAATAATTTTGTTCCAACTTATGAGTCTACTGTTACTGAAAATATTTGGAATGAAGGTGCAATACTTCTGGGTAAATTAAATTGTGATGAGTTTGCAATGGGTTCATCTAATGAGACAAGTCATTTTGGAAACGTACAAAATCCTATTGATAAGAATTTAGTCCCCGGTGGCTCATCAGGTGGTTCAGCATCAGCAGTTGCTGGACAATTAACTCCAATCACAATTGGTACTGATACTGGAGGATCGATTAGACAACCAGCTTCATTTACTGGAATTGTAGGTTTAAAACCAACATACGGAAGTTGCTCACGATATGGGATAGTTGCATTTGCTTCCTCATTAGATCAAGCAGGACCAATGGCACAAAATGTAAAAGATTGTGCTTTATTACAAGAAGTAATCAGCACATATGATCCAAAAGATTCTACTTCAATCAATTTCAAAAGAAATCATTATAGCAAAGAACTTACAAAAAATATAAAAGGAAAAAAAATTGGAATTCCAAAAGAATACAGAGTTGATGGTATGCCTAAAGAAATTGAGGATCTTTGGCAAAAAGGTATTCAATACGCAAAAGATTGTGGTGCTGAAACAATCGACATATCACTGCCACATACAAGTTATGCTTTACCAACTTATTATATTGTTGCTCCAGCAGAGGCATCTTCTAATTTAGCAAGATATGATGGTGTAAAGTATGGATATAGAGCTAAAGGTGAAAATTTAATTGATATGTATGAAAAAACTAGATCTGAAGGCTTTGGTGCAGAAGTTCAAAGAAGAATTATGATTGGAACTTATGTATTATCATCTGGTTATTATGATGCATACTATCTTAAAGCTCAAAAGGTGAGAAAACTTATCAAAAATGATTTTGATGAGGCATATAAGAAAGTTGATGCAATTTTAACGCCATCAACTCCTAGCTCAGCTTTTAAAATAGGTGAAAAAACAAATGATCCAGTTTCGATGTATTTAAATGATATATTTACAGTACCAGTTAATTTAGCAGGCTTGCCTGGTATATCAATTCCTGCAGGACACGATACTAAAGGTTATCCTCTGGGTTTACAAATAATCGGTAAAGCCTTTGATGAACAAAATATATTAAACATTGCTTTTGCTATGGAGGAGAAAATAAATTTTAAAAACAAGATTACTGATTGGTGGATTAAGTGAATAAGAAAAGCACAGAATATTTGATTAATCGGAAAGATAATCAATATGAAGTTGTAATCGGATTAGAGGTACATGCTCAAGTATTATCTGAGTCAAAACTATTTTCTTCTTCATCAACTAAATTTGGTGCTGAACCAAATACACAAGTAAGTTTAGTTGACGCTGCATTTCCTGGAATGCTACCTGTAATAAATGAATTTTGCATTAAACAAGCTATTAAAACTGGTATTGGTCTTAATGCAAAAATTAATAAACGCTCTGTATTTGATAGAAAAAATTATTTTTATGCTGATTTACCTCAAGGATATCAAATATCACAATTTAAAGATCCAATTGTGGGTGAGGGCAAAGTTATTTTGGATATGCCTAATGGTCAAAAAGAAGTAGGTATAGAAAGATTACATCTAGAACAAGATGCTGGAAAAAGTATTCATGATCTTGACCCACAAAATACTTTTGTAGATTTAAACAGATCAGGGGTAGCTCTAATGGAAATAGTGAGCAAGCCTGATCTAAGATCCCCAGATGAGGTTAATGCTTACATTAAGAAATTACGATCTATAATGAGGTACCTAGGAACTTGTGATGGAAATATGCAAGAAGGCTCTTTGAGAGCAGATGTGAATGTTTCTGTAAGACCAAAAGGCTCAAAAGAATTTGGCACTCGATGTGAAATTAAAAATGTTAATTCAATTAAGTTTATGCAAATGGCAATAGAATATGAGGCTAATCGGCAAGTTGATTTAATAGAAGAGGGCAAAACTATTGATCAAGAAACAAGACTTTTTGATACGAAAAAAAATGAAACAAGATCAATGAGATCAAAGGAAGATGCTCATGATTATAGGTATTTTCCTGACCCTGATTTATTACCTTTGGAGGTATCGGAAAAATTTATTGAAGAACTTAAAAATGATATTCCAGAGCTTCCAGATGACAAAAAGAAAAGATTTATTGAAGAGTTTAAATTGTCTCCTTATGAAGCCAATATTTTAGTGTCTGATATTGATACCGCAAAATACTTTGAGAAAGTTGTAGCTAAAATGGGCAAGAACAAAGATATTAAGTTAGCAGTCAATTGGATTACAGGAGAACTATTTGCTGTTTTAAATAGCAAAGGTTTAGAAATTTCTCGAAGTCCGGTAAGTGCTAAGAACTTCGCCATATTGATAAATCTAATTAAAAATGGAACCATTTCTGGAAAAATAGCAAAAACTGTTTTTGAATTAATGATTGATGGAGATAAAGATCCGCAAAAAATTGTTGAAGAAAAAGGATTAAAGCAACAAAGTGATCCAAAGGCTTTAGAGGCTTTAATTGATAAAATAATTAATAATAACAGAGAAAAAGCTATTGAATATAAACAAGGTAAAGAAAAATTATTTGGTTTTTTTGTTGGTCAAGCAATGAAGGCATCTGGTGGAAAAGCTAATCCTCAATTGATCAATGAGATCCTGAAGAAAAAATTATAAGGTTATGGGTTCAGACCTTAATATCACGAAGCATTTACAAGATTACATACTAAAGAATGGTTTGAAACTACATCCAATTCAAAAAGAAATAATAGACTATAACTTATCACTTGGTGATATTAAAAGAATGCAAATATCTATTTCCCAATGTCAATTTTTACATTTGATCATTAAGATTTCCAAAATTACAAAAGTCTTAGAGATAGGAACTTTTACAGGTTTAAGCACGTTGTCTATGGCCTTAGCATTACCAGATGAGGGTAGTATAATTGCTTTAGATAAAAATGAAGAAACAAATAAAATTGCTCAAAATTTTTTTAAAAAAGCTAATCAAAATCACAAAATTAAGACAATAATTAAACCAGCGTTAGAAAGTTTGATGAGTATTAGAAATGAAAAATTTGATTTAGTTTTTATTGATGCTGATAAAATGAATTACCAAAAATATTATGAAATTTCACTAGATCTATTGAATAAAGAGGGTTTAGTAATTATTGATAATGTTTTATGGCATGGAGAAGTTGTTAACAAAGATATAAATGACAAATATACGAAAAGTATTAGAGATTTAAATCATTTTATTTCAAAGGACAAAAGAATTGAAAAGGTCATGGTGCCTTTTGGAGATGGAATGACTGTCTGTAGGAAGATTTAATGTTTACTATATTTGGATTTTATAAATTTCAAAAAATAAATAATTTAAAAAAAAATCAAAAAATATTGAATAATCTTTTAGTTAATAAAAACATATATGGATCAATTATTGTATCAGAAGAAGGTTTAAATGGATCTATATCTGGAAAAAATAAAGATATTAAGGCTACAATTATTAAATTAAAAAAAATTTTTAGTATTAAAGAATTTGATAGTTTCAATAATTCAAAAAGTAAATTTAAACCTTTCCACAAATCTAAAGTGAAAATTAAAAAAGAAGTCGTACCAATGGATCTCAAAATATCAAATAAAATTAAAAAAAAGAATACTCATATTGAACCAACGAAGTGGAATGAATTAATAAAAGATAAGAAAACTTTTTTATTAGATGCAAGAAAACCTTTTGAGCATAAAGTTGGTTCTTTTAAGAAATCGGTAAATCCAAATATAGACAACTTTAGAGATTTCCCGAAATACTTAAAAAAGTTAAAAAAGGATCAACCAATAGCAATGTTTTGCACCGGTGGAATTAGGTGTGAAAAAGCCTCTGTATTTTTAGAAAAAAAAGGTTTTAAAAATATTTATCAATTAAAAGGTGGAATTTTGAATTACTTAAAAAAAATCAAACAAAAAAATAGTTTATGGAAAGGTGAGTGTTTTGTATTTGACAATAGAGTAACTCTAAAACATGGATTAGTACAAGGAACTTATTCAATTTGCGGTGGATGTAGACAACCAATTTCAACTAAAGATAAAAAATCTAAAATATATGAGGAGGGTGTAACTTGTCCTAATTGTATTAATAAACTCTCAAAAAAACAAAAATCTCGTTTTAGAATGAGACAAAGTCAGATATACAAAGCAAAGCAATCTGGAAAAAAATATATTTTTCAAAAAGAATTTAAGTAAGGATAATTTTGTCTAAATCAATAAAATTAACAAAAGATCCAATTTGGACACTGTTGAGAAGAGTTACGATACCTGCAAGTGTAGGCTCATTGTTTCAAACATTTTATAACTTAGTTGATACTTGGTTTGCAGGTAGAATCTCAGCAGAAGCAATAGGTGCAATTGCGAAATCGTTTCCAATATATTTTACCATTATAGCTGTTGGTGTTGGATTAGGTGCCGCTACTAATGCTTTAATTGGTAATTCAATCGGTGAAAAGAAAATAAGAGTTGCATCATTATATGTGGCTCAGTCTTTAATCTTTGCAGTATTAGTGTCAATAATAGTTACAATATTTGGTTTAAATGCATCAAATTATCTTTTAGGTGTCATGGGCTCTGATGAAGCTGGAATAATTTTAACGAGAGAATATTTAGATATTATTTTCTACGGAACTTTTATTGTATTGATACAGATATCTTTAAATGGAACTTTGAATGCTCAAGGTGATACCAGAAGTTATAGAAATGTATTGATATTTAGTTTTTTTCTTAACATTTTTTTAAATCCTCTTTTTATATGGGGATATGGATTTATCCCAGGATTTGGAATAGCTGGTCTTGCTATTGCTACTGTAATTTCTCAATCAATAGGAACAATCTATTTAGCTTTTAAGGTTAATAATTGTCAAATAAGGAATTACCTTAAACCTCAATGCTTTATTCCAAAATTTGAGTATTTAAAATCATTAACAAATCAAGCTGTACCAGTAATGTTCAGTATGTTGTTTATTGGTGTAGGTATATTTAACATCTTATATTTCATAGGTAAATTCGGGGATTTAGCAACAGCTGGTTATGGTGCAGCATTAAGAGTAGAGCAAGTTTTTTTATTACCTGTTATTGGTTTAAATACTGCAGTCCTTTCAATCGGAGGACAAAATTTTGGTGCAAAAGCCTATAATAGAATAAGAGAGCTTTATACTAAGGCTTTATTTTTTGGAATATCATTTATGACTGTTGCTGGAGTAATAATTTTTTTTGGGGCTGAATTTTTCGTATCTTTATTTACTGATAATCAAGAAGCAGTTATGAGTGGAGCTATTTATCTCAAGGTTGCAGCTTTAATTGGACCAATTTATCCAGTCTTCTTTATTACTACAGCAGTATTTCAAGCTGTTAAAAAACCTTTGTATAGTCTCTATTTGAGTATTTTAAGATTAACTGCGTTTCCTTTTCTAAGTTTATGGTATGTGATAAATATAAGAGGTGGTGATTACCAAGATATTTTTTATACTATTATGGTGACTAATTGGGCTATGGGAATTGCTGTTTTAATATTTATTGGGTATTTTCTAAATAATGTATTTAAACAAAATAAAGCTATATTTAGTTATTAGTTTTTTCCTATCCTCTTTTTTCTTAACACTAAAAGATGTTAAATCATATGAAATCAAAGTTGTTGATGGTGATACTATACATTTAAATGGAAAAAAAATTAGATTTAGTGGAATTGATACACCTGAATTAAAACAAACCTGCAGTAAGAATAATCAAATAATTTTTTGTGGTATTGAAGCAAAAAAATTATTAATTAATAGAATAGGAAATAATGAGATAAAATGTGTTGAAGAGGGGAAGGATCAGTATAAAAGAATTTTAGCTGAATGTTTTGTAAATAATACCAGTTTATCAAGTTATTTAGTAAAAGAAGGTTATGCTTTTGCATATAGAAAATATTCAAAGAAATTCGTACCTGATGAGAACTATGCAAGATTAAATAATTTAGGAATGTGGTCTATGAAATTTGAATATCCTTGGGATTGGAGAAAAAAAAATTAATCTTTTTGTAATTTTTTCTCTAATTTTCTAACTAAAAAAGAAACAACCAAAATTAAAACAAGATACTCGAGAATTAAAAATGTATAAATTTCTAGTGGCCGATAAGTTGTCACAACTAATTCGTTTGCTTTTCTTGTTAAATCTCCAATACCAATTATTGACACAAGTGAGGACATTTTAAGTACATAAACGAACTGATTACCTATAGCTGGTAAAATATTCTTTATTGCTTGAGGTAAGATAACTAATCTTAATTTTCTAAAAAAACTTAATCCCAAAGAACTTCCCGCTTCCCATTGTGATTTTTTAATTGAATTAATTCCTGCTCTAAATATTTCTGCCTGAAAAGCACTTTCGCTAATTGACAGAGCAATGATACCAGAAACAAAAGGACTAAAACTTATACCTGTCATAATTGGTAAACCATAATAAATCCATAAAATCAAAACTAGTAAAGGAATTGCTCTTACAATCTCCACATATCCAATATTTAGATAGGTTAAAAATTTACTCTTAGCTAGTGATGGAATAGCAACTAAAAGACCAAGAATAATTGAAATAATTATAGAGACTATACTAATATAGATAGTGGTTGTTAAACCACTTAATAAAAACTTTAAGTTAGTTAATCCTTCAATATTGTTTGGAGACAAGATTAACCAGTTTAATTCACTTTTACCGCATGAAGTTAATGGGAAAATTAAGAGTAAAAAAAATAAATTTCTCACTCTTCAAGTTATAAAGAATTAGAAATTAATTACTAATTTTTTATAAACTCTTTAAATTATATTTAGCTAGTAATTTAGTGAAGAACCCTGAGGATTTTTTATCTTTAATCCATTTATTTACATAATCGTTCCACTTAGTATCACCTTTTGGCACCATCATTGCTAAAAAAGCTGGATTTTTTCCACCATCTGGAACAATTGCTAATTGAGGATATTTGATAACCAATTTATTTGCTTCTGTTGAACTTGTAATATTACCATCAGCTCTTCCTGCTAATACCTCTTGAAAGTCTCTAGCTGGAGCTTCAATTGAGTTTAATTTTGATTTTGGAAAAAATTCTTTAGCCTTTTCTTCTTGAGAAGTACCAAGAGTAGTTGCTATTGTTACATTCTCATTATTTAGAGAGTCCCAAGTAGGGAATTTTTTTAAGTTTTTTTTAAGAACAAGTGGAACAGTAGCATATTTGTAATAAGTATCAGTAAATCCTGCTACTTCAGCTCGTTTTGGAGTTTTTGTTACACTTGTTGAAATATCATACCTTGCTGATGTTATACCTGAAACAATAGTTTTCCATTCTGCTGGTACAAATTCAATCTTTACACCCATATCGTTTGCAAGTTGATTCATGACATCAATATCAAAACCCTTATATTTATTAGTAGCTGGATCCTTAACTGTCATGGGATCCCAATCTCCAGTAGTGCCAACTTTTAATACACCTGATGATAGTATTTTATCTAAATTTGAATCTGCATTAAGTGAGAATGGTAAAAAGGTAAATAATATTAATAGTAGTATTTTTTTCATAATTAATAGAAATATATTATTTTTTTTATTATTGAGATCTATAATCTTGACGCACTATCATTCATCCATGAAAATAGATGATCTGAAAAGGATCTTCTCACAAATAAATTTACATCGTTAATGTCCTGATTGTGAACAATTATATCAATTTTTGTCAAAATTGTTTGAGTTACAAGGCCTTTTTTGGATTTAAAATCGTTAAAATTAAACGGAGATCCGGTTTCAAATAAATCAAAAATCTTATCACCTTTAAGATTTATTAATACAAATTGATCTGTGACATCAGTTACAGCACCCAAATTTGTTTTACAAATATTTTTATTGAGTAATTTTTCTACATCGTAGTTATTATCATCTGATTTTAAAATTTCATTTGAAAAAATCATCCATTCATCTGGGCTTAACCAAAGAGCTGTTAATTGATCACTTCTTGAGGAAGTATTTGCTTCATTTGGCAAAAGTAGATTTAATGATTTTCCAACTGCAGATAAAAACTGTCTTTTTTTTCCTCTAATAATAAGTTTCATGACAGGTTTTATTTCTCTCATTTGCAAACCTGGATAAGATTTATCATTTTCAATTACATTTGAATAATTAAGCATTTAATCTTTTGTTCTCCTTGTCTAGGAATACCGGATCTGTAACCGTTACATTGATTTGTTTTTTTTCCATTGGAATTATCAATTTTTGACCCATCATATTTTTTCCACCCTTAACTACTCCAAGAGCAATAGATTTTTTTAAATTTGGACTAAAATAACTAGAAGTAACATGACCTAACATTTCTACTGGTGTTTTGTTCATTTCTGAAACAATTTGTGCCCCTTCTTCTAATATTTCTTCTGGATTGTCTGTGATAAGACCTACTAATTGTTTCCTATCTTCCCTAATAGTATCTGATCTATATAAAGATCTTTTACCTATAAAATCAAATTTCTTTTTACTAACTATCCAATCCATTTGTAAATCAATTGGTGTCATAGTTGCATCTGTGTCTTGACCGGCTATGATAAATCCTTTTTCCGCTCTCAATAAATGCATTGTTTCAGTCCCATAGGGAGTAATATTAAATTCTTTTCCTGCCTCAATGCAATTTTCCCATACTGATTTAGCATAATTGGCCTGAATATTGATTTCGTAACTTTGCTCACCAGTAAAACTTATTCTCATAACTCGACATTTCACTTTACCAATTTTTGAATTCTTAAATGACATATGAGGAAAATCTTTATCTGATAAATCGATTTCAGGTATTACTTTTTGTATTATCTTTTTACTATTAGGACCACAAACACTAATAGTTGCGTAATGGTCAGTTACAGATGTCAAATACACATCTAATTCAGGCCATTCTGTTTGAAGATAATCTTCAAGTTTCCCTAAAACTGTAGCAGCACCACCAGTTGTTGTAGTCATGATATAATGATTTTCGTTTAATCTAGTAGTAACACCATCGTCATAGACCATGCCATCTTCGTTCAGCATTAAACCATATCGACATTTTCCAATCTCAAGTTTTGACCAAGCATTGGTGTAAACTCTATTTAAAAATTCAGAGGCATCGGTACCTTGAATATCAATTTTACCTAACGTGGATGCATCTAATATGCCTGCACTATCTCTTGCAGCTTTACTTTCTCTTTGAACTGCTTCGTGCATGTTTTCACCATTCTGTGGATAATACCAAGCTCTTTTCCATTGTCCTACATTCTCAAATTCAGCTTTGTGTTCAACATGCCATTCGTGAATTGGCGTTTTTCTAGTTATATCAAAATATTTACCAACATTTCTTCCAACGATAGTACCAAATGTAAGAGGAGTGTAGGGTGGTCTAAATGTTGTAGTGCCAAGTTCACCCATTTTAGAAGATGCTGTTTCGGAAATTATTCCTAAGGCATGCATATTCCCAAGTTTACCTTGATCTGTACCCATACCTGTTGTTGTATATCTTTTAACATGTTCAATAGACCTGAAACCTTCTCTTAATGCTAATTTAATATCTTTGGCTGTCGCATCATTTTGAAAATCTACAAATGATTTAGTTTTTCCTACAATTTTATTTGAAGGCAATAACCAAATATTTCTTTTTGATTTGTTAAATGCTGAATATATTTCAATATTTTCATATTCGGTTTTCTTGATATTCAAAAATTCTTTGAGTAATTTAGGTGCATTAATTAATATTTCATCTAAAGTAAAATCACCATTACAACTTCCGATACTTATCTGATTTGATGGATAAGTATTTGGAATAAAAACTTGATCGTCATCTCTAAATTTAAGTTTTCCACCCGATTGAGTAAATAAATGAACTGATGGTGTCCAACCACCTGAAATGCCCAAACTATCGCATGAAATATTTTCTTTTGATCCTATAACCTTTTGACCATCTTTAGACAATTTCATTATAGAGACACTATTTATTCTTTTGTATCCAAAAGTATCTACAATAGTGTAACCTTTATAAATTTTTATATTGTTTTTTTCAGTTTCTTTAATAAGTTTAGAATCAATTTCTTCTCTATTGTCAATTATCGCTGATACTTTAATCCCTTTTTGAATTAAGCTTATTGCAGTTTCATAAGCACTATCATTATTGGTAAATAAAATATTTTTCTCACCACATGCTACACCAAATAAATCTGCATATTTTTTTATAGCAGATGAGAGTAATATTCCTGGGCGATCGTTATTATCAAAAATTAAAGGTCTTTCTATAGACCCTGTGGCTGTAATAACTTTTTTAGCACGTATTTTAAGTAATCTTTGACGAGTTTTATTTTCTCTTTGTTCAAGTGGCAAGTGATCAGTTAAGTTTTCCCTTGCTAGTAAAAAATTATAACCATGAAAAGCAGCAACACTTGTTCTGGTTTTAATTTCTAAATTTTCAATTTTTTTTATTTCATTGATTTCCTTGTCTAACCATGAAGCTGAATTTTGATTGTTAATTTTAAAAAATTCTGAGTCTTGATAAATTGTAGAACCACCTAAATATGATTTTTCCTCAACTAATAGCGTTTTAAAACCATTTTTTGCAGCGGTTTTTGCTGCGATAATTCCTGAAATACCTGCACCAATAACTAATACATCGCAATGAATGTATTTGTGCTCGTATATGTCAGGGTCTGGAACATCAGGTGATTTTCCTAAACCTGCAGATTTTCTAATAAAATATTCATATTTTTCCCAAAAACTTGCTGGCCACATAAAAGTCTTGTAGTAAAAACCTGCAGGTAATAATGGACTTAAAAAATTGTTTATACCTCCAATATCAAACCTAACACTAGGCCAACAATTTTGACTTGAAGCAACAAGACCTTCATATATTTCTATTTCAGTAGCTCTTACATTTGGTTCTGTTCTTGAAGTGCCGTTATGAAGTTGAACAATAGCGTTTGGTTCCTCTGAACCAGCAGTCATAATTCCTCTAGGTCTATGGTATTTAAAACTTCTACCAACTAGGTGGATGTTATTAGCCAATAGGGCAGAAGCAAGTGTATCACCTTTAAATCCATAATAAGTCGTACCATTAAATTTAAATGAAATTCGATATGTTTCGTCGACTAATTTACTACTTTTAACTCTTAAGTTTTTTGTCATTGATTATTTAATTGGTGGTTTTTCACCCATTTTGTAAACGGCTTTAATTTCATCATTTGATGTATCTCTCACCATGTTAAACCATTTTCTACAACCATGAATGTGGTTCCATCTTTCGAATTGAATACCTTTAATATTTTTTCTCATAAATAAATATTCTGCCCATTGATCATCACTTAATTCATTTGGTTGTTTGGGCCTAACAATATGAGCTTCTCCACCAGCTTTAAATTCACTTTGTTCTCGTTCACCGCAAAAAGGACAATTAATTAAAAACATTAGTGCGCTACAGCTGCTGCACCATGTTCGTCGACAAGGTCACCACTTACAAATCTATTCAAATTAAATGCAGCATTAAGTTTGTGCGGTTCATCGTTGGCTATTGTATGCGCAAACAAATCTCCAGAGCCAGGTGTAGCTTTAAATCCTCCTGTTCCCCAACCACAATTAAAATATAAACCTTTGATTGATGTTTTACTTATAATTGGACTTGCATCTGGACAAATATCTACAATTCCACCCCATTGTCTTAACATTCTCATACGACTAAAGATAGGGTATAACTCTAAAATTGCATTTAATGTCCCTTCAACAATGTCATGACTTCCTTTTTGTGAGTAAGATACGTAATCATCAGTTCCTGCGCCGATTACTAATTCACCTTTATCTGATTGACTAACATATGCATGAACAGCATTTGACATAACAACTGTATCTATTATTGGTTTTACAGGTTCTGAAACTAAAGCTTGAAGCGGTTTACTCTCTAATGGCAAACTTAATCCAGCCATATTAGCTATCACACTAGAGTGACCTGCAGCTACTACACCAATTTTATTTGTTTTAATAAATCCTTTTGTAGTTTCAATACCTTCAACTGCATCGCCATTTCTCTTAATACCTTTAACCTCACAATTCTGAATTATATCCACACCCATTTTATCTGCACCACGTGCATATCCCCATGCAACTGCATCATGTCTTGCAGTTCCAGCTCTTTTTTGTAAAGTTCCACCTAATACAGGGTATCTTATATCTGGAGATGTATTTATTATCGGACAAAATTTTTTTACTTCTTCAGTATTTAAATATACTGCATCAATACCATTAAGTCTGTTAGCATGGGTTCTTCTTTTTAGATCTCTCACATCTTGAAGATTATGAGCAAGATTCATTACTCCCCTTTGACTAAACATTACATTGTAGTTTAATTCTTGAGAAAGGCCTTCCCATATTTTAAGAGCGTGATCATAAAGACCAGCACTCGCGTCCCATAAATAATTAGATCTTATAATTGTAGTGTTTCTACCTGTGTTCCCACCACCAATCCAACCTTTTTCAACAACAGCAATTTTTTTCATATTATGTTTTTTTGCCAGATAGTAGGCTGTTGCTAAACCATGGCCGCCACCACCAATAATTACCACATCATATTCTTTTTTTGGCTCAGGGTCTTTCCATGCCTTTTCCCAATTTTCATGATAAGAAAAAGCATTTTTAATAAGCGAAAATATTGAATACTTATTTTTCATAATTAATGAATAATTACTTTATTAATGTTCATTATTCAATACAATCAAAGGCGACAAATTTCTTGGAAGAGTGGGTGAGAGGCTTAAACCAGTCGTTTGCTAAATGACCGTGCGAGGAAACTTGTACCGAGGGTTCGAATCCCTCCTCTTCCGCCATTATTAAAACAAGGGATTATTCTTAAAAAAATCTTTCATTGCGATTGGCTGTTGTTCAAGCACATATCTATAAACATTGTAGTTTTCTAATACTCTTTGGACATAATTTCTAGTTTCTTTAAATTTAATTAATTCAATCCAGTCGATATAATCAATTTGATTTTTTTGAGGATTTTTGTTTATTTTTTTCCAATATCGAACTCTTTTTGGTCCAGCATTGTAAGCAGCCACTGCAAATGGATAAGCACCGTCATATTCAAGAATTAATCCTGCTATATAATGTGATCCTAAATTAATATTATATTCTGCATCAGTGGTTAACCTAGATTTCGAATAAGGAAGTTTTGCTTGTTTAGCAACTAGTTTAGCAGTGTAAGGCATTAATTGCATTAACCCTTTTGCACCAGCATGACTATTGGCACTTAAATCAAACTCACTTTCTTGTCTTATGATTGAAAGAATGAAAGCATTATCTGGAATTTTTCTTCCATTAATATATTTGGGTGTGCTTATAATTGGGTAATTATATTTATTGTGAAATCTTTTTTCATAGGATGCTATTTTAGAAATCTGAATTGCAAAATCAAATCGTTCTATATTTGTTGCAAGTTCAGCTGCCAAAACCTCACTACCACTACTAACATCATCATTAGCCAAATGTCTTAGTATATGCTTAGCGTATTTATCTTCATCTAGTTCATCAAGTAAATATATTAATTTGACTAAATCTTTTTTAAAAAAATAATCACGATATTCTTTTTTAATAATCATGTCTTTTGAAAGCTCAAATTTTTCATTTGGACTAATTTCCATAAATGCTAATTGACCATAGTAAGTGGTTAAATAATTTGTTGCTTCTTTAAACCATTTATAAGATAAATCTTTATCACCAAGTTTTTTATAAGTTTTACCTAACCAATATGCACCTCTTGCTGTACTAATAGGGTATCCAACATTATTATAAAAATTTTCAAAATGTTCTTTGGCTAATACTGGATCATCTAAAAAACTTAATGCAATCCAACCACTCATCCACTCTGCAGCAGCAAATTCAGGTCCATCATTCATTCCATGGTTGCTTGCAATTTTATAAGCTAATTCATATTTTTTTTTATATATTAATGATCTAGAAATTATTTCTCTTTCTATCCACCACTTATCAGGACGAACCAAGTAATCTTTTGTATTTTTTATTTTTAAAAGAATTTCAACAGAACTATCAACTCTTCCTCTTTTTCTTCTCCATTTTAATCTATCGTAATTTAAACCGGCATCATTTTTAAGATTTGATGGAACTTTAGAGATAGCATTATCGACACCATACGATTTACTCATCAATAGTTGTCTAGCTGTATATAATAGTTCATAATCTTTAGGTAAATATCTTAACAATCGTTTTAAGTCCCAATATTTGTTATTCCAAGCAAGATATTCTGCTCGTTTAATATAATCATCTGCATTAAGGTACTTTTTAAATTTTTTACGATAAAATCTTAAATCTGTTTTAGACAATTCAGCTGATATCCAGCCTTCTTTAATTAATCTTATCCCTTTTTCCTTATTACCATTAAAAATAAAGCTTTCACCCAATATCATTTTACCAAAACCACTTAAAGGTTCCGCAGGACCAAACCATTCTATAATTTTTTGTGGACTAACTTTTTCTGTAGAAAGTTTATGCTCTGCTAAATATTTTATTCTTCCAATTCTAGGATAATCCTCATTTGAGTCTATGAATGTTTTATAATCGTAATAAGAAGCTTGATTTCCCTTTGTAAGTAAATGCCTCCATTGAATAAAGTCATATATAGATTTGTCTTTAGCTCTTTTGGCAGTTTTTATTGCAGCTGTCCAACTAGCTTTTTTCATTTCGGAAATTGCTTTTTTTGCTAATGCAAAATCTTTTTTACGATAATATTTTGATATCTTTATTTCTGTTGTTTTTTTTGTTCCAGCAATTAAAGGTTTTTTTTTGGGAAGTATCAGTCCACTTATCTTCTTTTCTGGCTTAGATTCAATTTTTTTTTCTATCTCTTTTGTTGATATTCTTGGTTTTGGTTTGGGTAAGGGTTTTAGTACATCTATTAATAATTTTTTTTGTGTTAGCTCATCAGATTGGATAGGTTTTTTTAATGGGATTATGTCAGATTGAGCTAAAGTTTGTAGACCGAATAAATTAATCAATACTATCCAAAATAAGATTTTTTTAATCATAATCTTTTACTATATGAATCTACAATGTATGTTATAAGTATTTATGTTTAAAGGATCAAATGTTGCTTTAGTCACCCCGTTTAAAAATGATAAACTTGATGATGAGACATATATTAATTTAATTCATTTTCATATCCAAAATGGTACAAATGGATTAGTTCCAGCAGGAACAACTGGTGAGTCACCAACTTTAAGCCATGATGAACATGAAAGAGTAATTGAGTTATGTGTAAAAGAAAGTAATGGAAAATTACCGGTTTTTGCAGGTACAGGATCAAACTCTACAGAGGAGGCCATTTCACTTACAACTCATGCAGAGAAAATTGGAGCCACAGGTGCTCTTATTGTAACACCTTATTATAACAAGCCAACACAAGAAGGCTTATACCAACATTATAAAGCAATAAATGACAAATGTGGAATACCTATAATAATTTATAATATTCCTGGTAGATCGGTTATTGATATGTCAGTTGATACTATGGCTAGATTATTTGAATTGAAAAATATTATTGGTGTTAAGGATGCAACTGGAGACCTAAATAGAGTTGAACAAACTTTAAAAAAGATGGGAAATGAATTCATTCAATTAACTGGTAATGACGATAATGCTTTAGAATTTAATAAAAGAGGTGGAGTGGGAGCTATAAGTGTTACCGCAAATATTGCTCCAAAACTTTGTTCTGATTTTCAAAAATTATCAAAATCTGAAAATAACGATGAAATTAAAGAAGCTGAAAAAATTGATAAAATATTGCAACCTCTTCATCATGCAATGTTTGTCGAAAGTAATCCAAGTCCAGTAAAATATGCAGCAAAATTATTAAATCTTTGTGATGATGATGTAAGACTACCTCTTGTAAAAGTGACAGCTGAAACTAAGGATATCGTTAAAAAAGCACTTCATTCTGCAAAACTAGTTTAATGAAAAAAAAAACCAATAGTGGTTTAAAAATAATTTGTCTTAATAAAAAAGCTAGTTTCAATTATTTTTTTGAGGATTTGTTTGAAGCAGGTATTGTCTTAAAAGGTTCTGAAATAAAATCAATTCGTAATGGTAAAGTTAACATAGCAGATTCTTACGCAATAGAAAAAAAAGGTGAAATAGTCTTGATAAATTCACATATTGCATCTTATAAGCAAGCTAGTTATTCAAACCATAATCCAACCGATGAAAGAAAATTGCTATTAAATAAGAGAGAAATTAGTAAACTAATTGGGAAAATGCAAAGAGACGGGCTCACAATAGTACCTACAAAAATGTATTTTAAAAAAGGAAAAGCAAAATTAGAGTTAGCTGTAGCCAAGGGTAAGAAACAATTTGATAAAAGAGCAGTAAAAAAACAAAGAGACTGGAATCGTGATAGAGCAAGATATATTAGAAAATCAAGTTAATCCTGTTTATTTAGGTATAGGTTCTAATCTAGGAAATAAAATCAATAATATTGAATTAGCTAAATCAAAATTAATTCTAAATGATATTATGATAGTAAAATCATCAAGCTATTATGAGAGTTTGTCTTGGCCTGATAATAATAATCCTAAATTTTATAATGTTGTAGTTAAGGCTCTAACTAAATTGTCACCTTTTGAATTAATAAGTGTTTGTAAAACTATTGAAACAAGCCTGGGACGAAAGAAAAGACCTCAAAATGCTCCAAGAGAATGCGATATTGATATAATTGATTTTAATAGAAAAAAAATGAAAGGTGAATTAAATCTACCTCATTTAAGAATGCATAAAAGAAATTTCGTCCTTTTTCCATTATTTGAGATAGATAAAAATTGGAAACATCCGGTTTCAAAACATTCCATAAAAAAACTATTATTATCATTAAAAAATAGAGACATTAGGTCTATTAAACAAATTTAATTTAGTGATATAGTGTTTGAATGCTTAATTCTGAAGATTTAATAAATAAAGTAAAAATTTATAACAAATTTTTAAACCCTGAAAAACTGAATAAAGCTTATGATTTTGCTGTTAAAGCACATAGTAATCAAAAGAGAGCTTCAGGTGACCCATATTCAGTACATCCTATAGAAGTCGCAAATATTCTAACAGATCTTAAATTAGATAGCGCTACTATTACTACTGGTTTATTACATGATACGATCGAAGATACCTACGCAACTTACGAAACCATTAAAGGAGAATTTGGTGAAGAGGTTGCAGATTTAGTTGATGGTGTTACAAAAATTTCAGTTTTTGAAAACACCGCAACCACAAACTCAAAAGCAGAAAACTTTAGAAAACTTATTTTAGCTACCTCAAAAGATATAAGAGTTTTGTTAGTTAAAATTGCAGATCGTTTACATAATATGAGAACGATAAAAGCTATCACCAAAGAAAATAAAAGGAAAAGAATTGCACAAGAGACAATGGAAATTTATGCACCATTAGCTGATAGAATGGGAATGCATAGAATTCGTGATGAGCTAGAGGATTTATCTTTTGAAGTTTTGAATAATGATGCAAGAACATTAATTCAAAATAGATTAGATGAAATAAAATCTGACAAAAAAGATATTTTCGAATCTCTTTCTAATGAAATAAACAGTTTGTTAAATGATAATAATATACAATCTAAAATTTATGGAAGAGGCAAAACACCTATTAATTTTGCTTTTGAATTTTTAATCAATTTTACACATTCCATGCTTGATTTACCTGTGGTTATAACATCTTCAATAATTAATACTTTTGATCCTTTTTTAATTTGAAAACCTCTTCTTAATCTAAATTTTCCTTTTACTCTTTCACAGAAAATAGTTTCTTTTTTAAGTAATCTGCCAATTTCATAACCGATTACTATACCTCCCATTGCTGGTGATAAGATTAAGTCGAAGTTTTTAAATTTTTTCTTAATTTTTCCGGCTAAAGATTTACAAATTTTCTCTGCCTTATGCGGAAAACTTAATAGTTTTGCGCATTGAATATATTTTGAAGAGTGTAATCCAGAAGATAAAACAAAATGTCCCTCTAATAATGCATTAGTTTTTCTTAAAATATCTAAGGATTTTTTGTGTGAAAGCATTTCTTTTATCTTCGTGTCTAATTATCTTAAATTTTATACCTTTTTGTTTTAGCTCTGCAATAAAATTAGTGAAATTTTTTAAATCCCTTATGATTAATTGAAATTTAAAATTTATATAGTTGGGGTTTTTGCCTGCCATCACAAGGTTTGAAATATTAAGTTTATGCTCTCCGATTAACGAACTTACATTACCAAGCTGACCGGGTTTATCTGGTAAAGATATCCATAAAGTAGTATTGTACTTTTTTACTCTTTCCTCTTTTCTTTCCCCCTTTTCATGCCAATAACGTCTTATAGCTGCCCTTGCTTTTCCTGTTTTTGTTATCGGGATCCAATGCAATGATGGTGAATGATTTTTAGAGGTAATAATTTTAACTCGATCTCCATTTCTTAAAATAGTTTGGAGTTCACTTTTATTACCATTTATTTCACATCCAATTGCAGTATCTCCTATTTTAGTATGTACGGCATATGCAAAATCAATTGGAGTAGCATCTTTTGGTAATTTAATAACCGATCCTTTTGGTGTAAAGCAAAATACATTTTCCTGGAACATTTGTAGTTTTGTATATTCATATGAATGTTCTGGATTTTCATTTTTTTCAATGATTTCTACTAAATCTTTTAACCAGTCATATTCTTTCCAAGTTAAAGAATTAAATTTTTCAGAAGATTTATATTGCCAGTGTGAAGCAATACCCCTTTCAGCGAAATCATGCATTTCTGTTGT
>CACEDX010000002.1:0-111525 GCA_902558445.1 uncultured Pelagibacteraceae bacterium
GTGCTCAAATTTGGTCAAAAGTTGTATCGGATGCTAATGGAGGAGCCCATAAAATTTACAACGCTACTGTTCACTGTTTGCTTGCAAAAAGATCTGGTAAAAAAATTATATGTGGAGATACAGGTGCTGGATATGCTGGGAAAATGTTGAGTATGGCTGCTAAAAAGTTTGGTTTAAAATGCAAAATATTTATGGGTGCAAAGGATATTGCTAGACAACAGCCAAATGTAAAAGCAATGAAAAAAAATGGAGCTGAAGTCATACCCGTCTATTCAGGGAGTCAAACGCTTGTTGATGCTGTATCAGAATGTATGCGATTTTGGGTTGCTAATTGTGATACAACAGCAATGTGTGTTGGGAGCACAGTTGGACCAGCAGTTTTTGTTCGAATATGTGGATGGAGCACTAGCCAAATTTCAAGAGAGTTAAAAACACAATTAATAGATGAGTTTGGCGCAATTCCAAAAAAACTCAAGTTATACAATTGTGTAGGAGGCGGAAGTTCAAGCTTTGGTTTTTGGAATGAATTTATGGATTATGATAAAAGACAAGTGGAGTTTATTGGGGTAGAGGCTGGTGGACCTAAAAAAAGTAAAAAACATGCAGCACCTTTAACCTATGGTTCAAAGATCGGTATACTTCATGGTGCAGCTCAGTATGTTAATCAAAACTCAGATGGACAAATTGAAGAAACGGAATCAATTTCAGCAGGACTTGATTATCCAGGAATTTCTCCACTTCATTGCTTTTTAAAGGATACCAAGAGAGCTAGGTATATAGCAGCAAGTGATGAGGAAGCTCTAAGTGCCTATAAACTTGTTACTAAATTCGAAAAATTAAGACCTTCTTTAGAACCAAGCCATGCTTTTTTTGTTGCACTTAAAGAGGCAAAAAAACTTAGCAAAAATACTGTGGTAGTAGTTAATAGTTGTGGCGATGCTTACAAAGACCGAGGAATTTTAGAAGAAAGATTAGGCAAAAAATATGTTAAATCCAATTAGTGTTGCATTTAAAAAAGCAAAAGCAGAAAAAAGACCAGCATTACTAACCTACACTGTTGCTGGTGATAGTTCAAAAAAACAATCTTTAGATATATTAAAATCTATATCTAAAAATGCAGATATTTTAGAAGTAGGTGTGCCCCACAATACTCCTGTTGCAGATGGAAGCCAAATTCAAACTAGCGCGTATAGAGCAATTAAAAAGGGTATCAAAATAAATGATATATTTAGGATTGTTAGAGATTTTAAAAAATTTGATAAAAACAAACCTATTATATTGATGGGTTACTATAATATGATTTTTCAATATGGAGATAACAACTTTTTAAACAAATGTAAAAACTCAGGAGTAAATGGATTAATAGTTGTAGATTTGCCTTGGCCAGAAAATAAAAATTTTGCAAAAAAATGTAAAAGAAAATCAATTTATTTTATTCAACTTTTATCACCTACAACAACGATTAAAAGACTTAAAAAAATTATACAAAACTCTCATCCAATGAATTATTTTATATCAATGCTAAGTACTACAGGTGGCAAATTAAAAGTATCACCTAAAGAAATACTTAAAAATTACAATAGGATAAAAAAAATTAATCCAAAAAAAGGAGATTGTGATTGGTTTTGGAATAACAGATAAGACAATTGGAAAGCTTAAATCTGCTGATGGATTAGTAGTGGGAAGTGCTATTTGTAAAGAAATTACAAGAAGTTTAATTAGTAGACAAAATCCTGTCACAAATGTAGGTAAGTTGGTAAGAAAATTAAAAAACAAAATAAAATGAATTGGATCACTAAAATAATCAAAGCAGGTGAAAAAATCAAATCTGCCATTCATAAAAGAGCGTCCAAAGAAGATATTGCTAATAGTGATTGGACATCCTGTTGCAAAGGTCCAATATTAAAAAAAGATTTAGAAGAAAATTTATGGGTTTGCCCTGATTGTAATAAACACCACAGAATAAAACCTAAACAAAGATTTGATATTTTATTTGGAAAAGATAATTACGAAATATTTAAAACACCCATCCCAAAAGATGACCCTTTAAACTGGACAGACTCAAAATCCTATAAGGATAGATTAAAATCTGCCAGAAAAAAAACAGGTATGGATTGTGGGATGATGGTCGTAAGTGGTGTAATCAATGATATTAAAATCACTGCAGTTGCATCTGATTTTGATTTTTTAGGTGCATCAATGGCAGCTGCAGAAGGAGAAGCTTTCTTATACGGTATTCAACATGCAATTGAGAATAAAACTCCTTTTTATGTGTAAGTGCCGGGGGTGGAATGAGAATGATGGAAAGTTTAATTTCTTTATCTCAAATGACAAGAACCACACTAGCAATAAATGAATTAAAAAATAATAATCTTCCATATCTTGTTTGTATTACGGACCCGACTGCTGGTGGAATCACAGCTTCCTATGCAATGTTAGGTGATATTCATATAGCTGAGCCCGGAGCGCTAATCGCTTTTGCTGGAGCAAGAGTAATTCAAGGAACTGTTAAGGAAGAATTACCAGAAGGTTTTCAAAAGAGTGAATATGTTGAAAAGACAGGCTTTGTAGATTTAATTGTTGAAAGAAAGGACCTGGCTGAAAAAATTGGAACTTTATTGTCAATATTGTTAAAGAAAAATTCTGTTATAAGCACTGAACAAGATGAAACTACAAAAAATACTCAGTCGCTTTCTAAAATTGCATAAAAAAGAAATTGATCTAAGCTTAGATCGAATTATTCACCTTTGTGAAAAACTTGGTAATCCTCAGGATAAAATCAAAGCCATCAGTATTGTTGGGACAAATGGTAAAAACTCAACAATTCAAGCTTGTTATTCAATTTTAAAAGAGACAGGAATAAAGTGTAATGTTTACACCAGCCCTCATATTCAAAAAATAAATGAAAGATTTGTTTTTAACAACCAACAACTAGGGGATGATGAACTGGCCTATTTATTTGAGGAGGTTGAAAGAGTAAATGCGAATAATCCAATAACGTTCTTTGAAATTTTAACTGCATGTTATTTTTATAAAGCAGCTCAATATCCTGATAATCTCAATCTAATTGAAGCGGGTTTATTTCATAGGTTTGATGCAACAAATATCTTAAAAAATAATCTTGCGAGCATTGTAACTTCTATATCGAAGGACCATTTAGACTGGCTTCCAGAAAATGAGAGAACTATTGATAAGATTATTTTTGAAAAAACCTCAAAACTTTTAAATTCAAATATTATTGTTGCAAAACAATACCCTATTTCAACATTAGAAAAGATAAAAAAAACTATTCATCAAAATCAATCTAATAAGTATTTTTTTAATGATGATTTTTCATTTTCAAATGGAGAAAATGAATTCTTTTATTATGAAGATAAATTTGGTGGATTAAAACTACCAAAACCAAATGTATTAGGTCAATTTCAACAGGAAAATATTTCAACAGCTATCGCAACCTTACGAATTTTAGATCTAGGTATCAAAGATCATCACATAAAAAAAGGTATTCAAAAAATCGACAATATTGCAAGACTTCAAACAATTGAGTCAGGTAAATTAAAAGATTTAGTTAAAGACAATCTTTTTTTAATATCTGGAGATCATAATGAAGATGGAGCAAGAGTATTAAATGAATATTTAAAAAGCCTAGATTGTAAAAAACATGTCATTATTGGTATGATGGATAATAAAGAACATGAAAAATATATTAACCACTTTAAAGATATTGACTCAATAACAACTGTAGATATTAAAAACCAGCCAAATGCAATTAGTGGACTTCGACTAAAAGAAAAATTCAAAAATATGCCAAACGTAAGTTATAAAAAAAGTATTGAAGATGCGATCAAAAGCATAAATCTTAATCAAGGAGATCTACTGCTGATAACTGGATCTTTATATCTTTGTTCTGAAGTTTTGAATTTAAATTAAATATTTTTTTCTAAAAATTCTTTCATGTGACTTTCGGGTACACCACCAACTTTTCTATCTACTTCAACACCTTTTTTATAAATAATGACAGTTGGCACCCCTCGTATTCCAGCAGCACTACCAGTATTTATTCCACCTTCTTCAATGTCAGCGTAATAAAATCCTGCTTTATCTTTATACTCAACAGCGAGTTTGTCCATGATTGGTTTTAAAGCTTTACATGGTCCACACCACGCAGCTGAAAATTGGATTACAGAAATATCTTCATTTTTAATTTTGTTATCAAAATCTTCGTCTTTAAAATCTGTTAGCATTCAATCTTTCTATAATTTACTAATACAAAGTCAACTAGGCAATTTCATATTTTTTTTCAATTGACATTATAAATTCATTTATTTCATCCAATTTTTTTAATTCTTCCGCATCATCTCTATTTGAGGCTTGATCTCTTAAATAATCAATTTCAGTATAAGCCATATTAACAGTTTGCCACTTTTCCTTATTTTTACTCAAAATTCTTCTAGCAATTTCACTTTTGATATTTTTGTAAAGATCAGGTGGTAAAATTTGTGGTGCTTCTTGATAAATAATTTTTTGGCCGAACCAACTACATCTCTTGTCCGAAAACTTGTCCAGGAGTCTCAATTTATCCTCCCATGATGAGCTATGCCAAGTTTTAAATAATGCTGTATCTTTATTTGGAATGAATTTCTCATAAAGAGTTTCCTCCGGTAGCAAATCTTCTTGGGTTTTTGTTTGTTCCTTTTCCTCTGCAGCCTCTCTATTTATGATTTGAATATTTTTACAAAAATTTTCATTTTCCCTAACAAGTTTAGCTCTTTTCTGAATTGTTGCTAAATCCAAATCTGAATAAGGTTTTTGCTTAAGAGCAAATTGTTTATCTAAAATTACTGGTGCTTTATTAGTCTTTAAAACTCTTAAAGCCTTAGGGCTATATTTTTTTAATACGTCCCGTAATTGGTTTACCGATAGTTTTAATAATGGTTCTGGATCCCTTCTTAAGTCCCAAACATATCCCCAAGATGCATAAGATGGATGAAAGCAATGATTTGGATGCAACGTACCAGTAAGATACATCATGTTTCTACCCTTCACATTTTCAAATATTGAGTAAATACCTTCATTTTTTAAAAATGTCTCTACGCTGGTTTTTGTTGATGTTTTTAGAAATGTATCCCAATTTTCTTTATGCTTATCTTTTATAATTCTAAGAACCTTTAATGAGTTTTGTGCATCTACGTAAGCTGTGTGGCTAGCTGAGGTGTCAAAACCTTGCATTCTAGACAAAGATTCTAAGGCAAGGCTCGGATTTCCTGCCTCTGTTAGTTCTGTTTTTAAGGTCTCTGAGTTTAATGTTTGGGCTGCTCTTGCTATGTGCAAACCGTCATGTTCACTATTCGGTGATGAGTGTGTAGCATAAGGATACCGATTACCTTTAAAAAAATTAAAGTGAAACATTCTTCTATCAAAATTAAGATTTGACCAACCCATAAATACCGCTGGAGCACATTTTGTAAAAAAATTTTCAACAGCACCTAAAAATTCATAATGTGAATAATTACCTTTGGTTAATAAATCAATACTAGTTGAATTAACAAGTAAAGCCTTTGCGCTGGGCACCTCTCCCTCGGGCATTCTGCCTCTGATATTTAATTTTCCAATCTCTTTTAAATTTTTATCAACTACAACAGCACCAACTTCAATTATTGATCCCCAAATAGTACTATTAGTTGTTTCTGTATCGTAAATAACAATTTTATCCATTTTTATAAACTTGAATTACTCATTTCATTAAATCTTTTTAATCTGCCCAAAAATAAATTTTGATAAGTGACTAATTCAGGGCCCTGAATTTTGAATTCCTGAAACAAATTATCTACTGTGCAAACAAGAATAACGCAAGCATTGATATTTGAATTATAAACCACATTGTGTGCTAAAGAATAAGCTGCTGTTTGTAAAAACCATGAGTCTATATATTCAACTTTTTTAGGTTTATTGGATTGTTTAAAATCAATAATTGTTTCTTTTCCCTCGTATAAACCAACACAATCTGCCGTACCCGCATATTTTTCAGGATAATGCATTGTGCATTCAACGCCATATACTTCCTCTAGTCTATTCATAAGCCCTTTATCTATGATTTCTTTTGCCATTTTTTTATACGGTTCATTATCTTCAAAGAAGCTTAAATTTTCTCTGCCCAAAAGAAAAGATTCCAAATAACTATGCATCTGCGAACCTCTGCTGCTGGCTGCTTTGGTTATTGCCTCTGCTTCTTTATACCCTGTTCTTTCACGCCAATTCGCTAACGCCGCTTTATCTTCCTCAGACTTAGTTGCATCAAGTATTGATGTCACGCTTGGTAATTTTGTTTCTCCCAAAACATATCTTCTTATTCCATCTTCAGTAGCTCTTGATGATGTAGGATAGTTGTATTTCTTATTCCAACGCATGTGATTTCTTATAATCTGTATTTTTGGAAAAAAGAAATTAATTTTTTGCTTGTTTATTTCTTTCGACAAATTTTTCTACGTTTTCAGTTTGAACAGCTTTCTCAACCTGTTCGGGATCTTTGATATTTTCTAAAGTTCTACTAATTGATCTTGCATCAGTTCCAAACTTATCAACCACACTCATGGCCTCTTCTAGTTTTTTTCTAAGCACAATAATATTATCAAAATGCTTACCAAATCTAGTGGTGATTGTTTTTAGATGATTATAAATCTCTGTAGCGCCTTTTTGCACTTTCAATGATTGAAAGCCCATATGTAAAGATTGCAAGTAAGCTGATAGAGTATTAGGACCACAAATTACAATTTTATACTTTTTCATTAATTCTTGGGTTAATAATTCCTTAGTGCTGGGATCTTGATATTCTGTTAATTCTTTATAAAGACTCTCAGTTGGTGCATAGACAATTGCAAAATCAGTGGTCTTTGGTGGAACGATATATTTTTCATTAACACTTTTTGCTTTTGCTTTAAATGCGCTTGCTAATTTAGTCCTAGCATCTGCTGCTGCCTTTTTATCGTCTGCCTCATGTGCATCAGTGATAGCTTTAAACTTTTCAGCAGGAAAATGCGAGTCCACTGGTACCAGAACATCTCCTTGAAGTTTAATTGCAAATTCAACATTTTCACTAGTGTCCTCTTTCATCTTTACATTGGTCATAAATTGAGAAGGAGGTAGCAAATCTTTCATAAGAGCTCCCAAAGAATACTCTGCTAAAGTTCCATATTTTTTAACCCCAGCTAAAATTTTGGTAATCCCCTCTTGGCTTTGATTTAGTAATTGAACTTGTTGATTAAAATTACCAACTTTTTCATCTACTTTAGTTAGGGCTGCTGTCATATCTTTAGCAACCTCTTTGCTCATATTATTAAATGACTCACCTAATGAATTTTTAAGACTATTAATATCGTCCTTAATTTTAAGGACTTCTTGCTCTTTATTGTCCTCATCATTAGGTTTACTTTTAAACTTTAGAAATAAAGCTATATTTACCAATAAAACAACTACTACTAATCCTACTATTATTATATCCATGATTCTCTACGTTATACTCCTATTTTTATATTTCAATTTATATTTTCTTTACCGTAATAAATTATACCAGTGCCATCACAGCCGATGCATATCATCTCTGGACAAGTTTCAGTGCTGATACCCAGTCCGTTACACTCACAACATTCACCAACAATTTCATTACTATAAATCTTTCCCTCTTTAATTATTCTTCTATTAATAAAGTATTCAGAAAAAATAATTACATTGCTTTTTTTCATATTAATCTTCTCTATTTTCTAATTGACTGTGAATATATTCTATTTCAATAGCATTTTTTTCTAGATCTCTTCTTATTCTTAAAAATTTAAAAAAATAATAAGTGCTTATTGGCAAGTTAAAAATTCTCAACAAAAAACCCGATAATGGTCTTTTTTCATAATATCTATTATTTACTGTGTCAGTTAGATCTACAGATACTAAGTATAATTCTGTATCTCTTCTCCAATCTAAACAATATTCTAATCGATCCTTAAGCTTTTCTTTAATTAAATAGTTCATTGATATATTGCTATCTGTCTGTAACACTGCGGTTTTTCAGACGACTTACCTATAATTTCTATTTTCCCATTTCGAACAAAATAAACCCAGTAATAATTCTCATTATTTTCTTCATCTATTACTTCTTCAATTCTTATTTCAGTAATTTTATCAATTTTTTTCATCTAATCCTTTTTTTGCAGGAAGAGGAGCTATCTCTCCCCGCAAGACATAGTCATCTATGGTGCCCAAAACCAGATTTGCACTGGTACCCACCGCAGTGGAACAAGCTTTGCTTGTCGCGTCTACTGTTTCGCCATTTGAGCATATAAATTTTTTTTCATTAAACCCCTAACAATAATTTTCCTAAATAAAATATTCCAAATCCTAAAATTGTAACCAAAATTATACTTGTTAAAATTTGCCATATAAAACTAAACATAATATCAATTCAATTTTTCTTCTCTCATAGAAAGAAGCCAATTTTCATCTATGTCATAATGTATCGAACTAGAAATGATATCAGTCATATCTATTTTGCCCTCTAAGTACATTATGCATAAACATTTACTAATTTCTTTTTTTAATTCTTTGTCTGTCATTTCTGATGGGCTTCTAAAATCCATGTCAAATGTCAAAAGTGTTCTTCTATACTTCATATGTTCTCCTTCACGCTATATAGTAATCATAGTTACTAATATTTCCGGAATTAAATCTTAAATCCAATACTCTATAATCGAGGATGCAGTTCCTTTCCTGTATCCTCATAAATTATGAAAAGAAATTATAAAAATCTGAGAAAATATATCTTAATGCAACGGGGAAGATCTATTCAATTTGCAATGGAAAAGTTTTTAAGAGATGGAAAAAAATTTTCAAGGCATGAAACAATTACAACTTGAAACTCAAAAATATTTTCAATTTAACACTTTTAATGTTCCTAAATGGATTACTAAAAGACATTCAAAGGCCATTAACAAATTAGTTAGAGTATCTATAAATTTACTGAGAACAATAGAAGCTAAGAATTTGATTTTAAAACGAAATAAGATATTTCTTAAAATAAGAAAAAAAGGTCTTATCCCAGATTTTTTTCTTAGAAAATCAAAAATAAATAAAAAAAATATTTCACAATTTGCCAGCTGAACTAAAAGTAATCTCAAACAAAAATTACAAAACAAAAAATGGGGCAATAAAACAAGCCGCTAAATATTCGTCTTTTACGAGAAAACCATGTTTGCTAATATTGATAATTTTAGGCAATTTCTGCAAAAAAACTAGGGAATTTGAGGTTTTTCAATCTGTTTTTTTGGTAAATAAATCGAATAAAAAAAACAAATTTTTTACCGGAAAATATTGTTAATCCAACTACTATTACTATATAATAAACAAAGAAGGTAAGTCCTTCAGTCTGAGAAATTGGACACGATTTTGAAGAGAACTTATTCATATCATTAGGGCCCGCCTTCACAAAACAAACGGAGGTAAAAATGGGCTGTTTAAATACAGACTTAAATAAATTGGGAAGTAAAGAAGTTTATAGCAGAGTCTATGACTACTTTAGAAGTAATTTTCCAACTCAAGAAAAAACGATAAGTAAACAATCAGATAGTTTAGATGTTGATAAATACTCTGAGGGTTCCAAAAAAGATCTTAAAATAGAAATGATGACACAAGACTTTATTGGTAACTTGTTTATTACAATCTCTAATGCTCAAAAAGAGCCAGATTTTTCTATAGAAAATCTGGATAACTACATTGGAAAAGCTTTAAAATATCAAAAGTTTAATATTTTAAGCGATATTTCAAGGGAGGAGAAAAGAATAGAGAAACTAAAATCTGATCCAAAATATACTTGGGAAAGAAACCCTTTTGGTGCAGAGCCAAAAGCTGCTGTAACGTTAGAACACAATCCTGACTATAGTAGATGCCCTAGTATCAGAAGAGCTATAGATAAAGTTATAAGTAAGCTTAAAGGTGGAACTAATAGTAAGGAATATTTAATCGGTAAATACTGGCTTAAATATGAGTTTTCACCAAAAGAAATAGCTTCTAAGCTTAATCTAAAACCAAGTTGGACTTATGAAATAATCTCGGGGATTAAAGAAAAACTAAGAAAAGTCCTTAGAGAAGATGTGTACGAAAACAATACAAGTGGGGAAAGAATATGAATAATAGTATAAAATATTGTTCTAACCCTATTTGTAGTAAAGAAATTAAGGGCTTTGGAAATAATCCTCAGCCCTTTTTAAACCTAAAAATTACAGACTCTGTTTGTGATAGCTGCAATGAAATTTTTGTTATTCCAGAAAGAATGGGGGAACCAATGTCAGAGTTTGCAATGCTATTGATGAACGGTTTTGAAAAACAATAATTATAAGAAAGGAAAAAATAAAATGGCAAATGAATATAAAGCGCAAGTAGATTTTACAAAAGAAGGTGGATTAGCTGAACAGCTTGATTTTATAAAAAATAATAAAACACAAGGAGGCTTAAGTGGATTTATATCAGTCCAGGGTTTTCTTAGAAGTATAAGGGATATCGGATATAAAAGTGTTGGTAGAGCTCTTAACGAGTTAATTGATAACTCGATACAAGCTGGGTGTGCGAAGATCCAGTGTAGCCTTGTTGAATACAAAAATAACGTAGTTGAGATTAGACTTGTTGATGATGGTCATGGTATGCCTGAGAAGATGCTTCCTGTTGCAATTAGATGGGGAGCAACTCACAGGCATGGCTCAAGGGTTGGTTTTGGAAGATATGGATTCGGTCTTCCATCAGCTTGTATGAGTCTTGGGACTAAGTATTCTGTTTACTCAAAAACTGCAGATAATGGTTGGAATAAAATAACTTTTGATATTACTGACATTGCTTTAGGTAAGGAGGATATTGATTTCAATAAAATTGAGATTGGACCAGAGAGTTTAGATAAACTACCTGACGCATTAGAACAATATTCCTCTATGGAAAGTGGAACAATTATCCAAATTGAAAATCTTGATAGAATAAGACCAAAAAAGAAAAGTTCTTTAAAAGATCAATTACTTAGAGAGTTTGGTCTAACGTATTACAATTATTTTCCTCAAAGAAAAATAACTGTGGATAATACTTTAGTAGTTGGAATTGACCCATTATTTGTAACACCTGGATTGAGAGGCTATAAAGAAGAAGAAATAAATAATCTTACTGTCAATATGAATGATTATGTTGAGCAATTAATCCCTGTTAAAGTTAAAGGTACTGATACAGAGAAAAATATACAAATAAGATTTGCTAAATTCCCTGCAGGATTTGCTGCACAGCCAGACAAAAATACAGCTGATAGTAATTCTTTGAGATTCAAAGTTTTAAAAGAAAATCAAGGAATTATTTTTAAAAGATTAGGAAGAAGGATGGATTTAGTTAAAGAAATTCCAGGTTATAATCTTCAAAATTATGACAGGTATTGGATGTGTGAAATTGATTTTCCTCCTGAGTTAGATGACGAGTTTGAAGTCACAACATCAAAACAACAAGTAATACCTAGACAATCAATCTGGGATACTATTGCTGATAAAACTAGCCCTAATT
Organism: uncultured Pelagibacteraceae bacterium; assembly: GCA_902558445.1. Taxonomy (GTDB): domain Bacteria; phylum Pseudomonadota; class Alphaproteobacteria; order Pelagibacterales; family Pelagibacteraceae; genus Pelagibacter. Next base: position 11,569 of record CACEDX010000002.1, read on the forward strand.
TATGGAAAATGTTTTCTGATGCTTACAAAGATATTCAGTTAGAAGCAAAACTTCGTAAGGATAAACTTCAATCTTCAACTGATGAGAAAATTGCAGACCCCGCTGAAGTTGCTGCTGAAGAATCTAAATTAAATGAAGGAGCAGAACAAGAGGTTGTTGAAAGAGAAAATAGAGCTAAACAAAGAAAAGAAGAGATTATTAAAGAAATTTCTGAAAAGAATAAGATCTCTATAGAACAAGCTGAAGTAGAATACAAAGCTCAGTTTTCAAATGCTAAGTACAGGGTAACTACTGAAAAATCTGGAGAGTTTGGTAAAGTCTTTAGATTTGATGAACACGGTGACGAAAGAGCAGTAATTCAGGTTATCATAAACGAACAACATCCTTTTTATCTGAAATACTATTCAAGACTTGAAAAAAAAGAAAAACAAGCTTGGAATATGTTTTTCTTCTCATGGGCAGATAGGTCTTTGATTTTTGATACTGATGATCAAGGTTTCTTAAATAACTTTTTGTGGAAAATCTCAGAAAGATTCTCATCCATGTTAAATAAATACTCTAAGAATACGGGTATAGATGAAGAGATGGATGATGAATTGCCTACTGACGATGGTGAAGTCAAATTGGATGAATTAAAAGTTGAACATCCTCAAACTATCAGAGAGCCAGGTATCAAAGAATAAATAAATATTTTGTAAAAAATATTTTTTATGGAAATTGTTGCTCATAGAACCTCCAGGTCAGGAAAAACTTTTGCTCCTGACCTGCCTCCTAATCTACTAAAAAAACTCAGTTCACTTCTTGGTAGTAATTTTAGAAATAAAGGGGAATTAGTAGATACGCTGCTTAATGAAGTAAAAATTATAAATGAAAAAACAATAAGTAACAAAATTAATTCTTTTTTAAAATATACAAAAAATCAAATTAAGTTTGAACTTTGCTGTAGAATGTTTGCTGATCTTATAAGGTCTGGATGGGACATAACCATAACCAGAAAGCCAGGTTTATTTATAATGAATAAGCCTGTATTCTTAGACAAAAATGATAAGAAAAAGGTTTATTTATCTAAAAGAGATGAACAAATTTTAGCAAATCAAGCTTTTATCAAAGAATTAGAAGAACCTTCAAATAAAAATAAAAAATCTATATTTGAAATTATTGATGACGGCAAAAATTTATCAGAATGCCTTTTAAAAGTTATTAAATTACCAAAAAAAGATCAACTCAATGAACTTAAAAAAATTATAAAACCTGAAATCATTATGTGTTATCCAAAAAGTGAAGAGAAAACTAAATTCAAAGATGAAGAATACGTATGCCCAATTACAAAAATAAAATATAATGATATATGGAAATATTTTAGACTAACTTGGTCATCCCCATATGAAACCACACCAGGAAGATCAGTACAATTCATTTTTAGAAATGCTGCAAGAAAAAATAAGCCAGTAATTGGTATATCAATGTTAGCCAGTGGCTTCTTAAGAGATGGTATGAGAGATACATATATTGGTTGGAACAATACTGATAGTATTCGAGAAAAGATATTAAAAAAAGAGATTGATGCTAAAGTCTTAGTAAAAAATTTATTATCTGTAATTAATCTTAAAATTAATCAGTTAAAGTTAGATGACATCAAAATTTTAAATGATAAAACTATTAATGATCCAGATAAAAAAATAATTCAAAATCTTAAATATTTATTAGAAACTGAGGAAAGATTAAATAAAAAATTAAAAGATAAGAGGTCTAGAGAAGAAGCTAGAAATTACAAAACCCTATTCTCTAAAAAACAAGAACTTCAGGATTGGGAATGGTTAGTTTCTCAACCAGACAACAAAATTAAAATTATTAAAGAAATAATTGATTTATTAACTTGCAGAATTCTTTTTAAAAAAGTTGGCCTAGAAAGCAATCCTGTTAAGGGGCTAGCAATGATCTTTTCATCAAAAAATCCATTAGATAAACAACATTTTTCTCTCGCTTTAAGATTTTTTGCTGATGTGAAAATAAATGATCATGGAATTGATATTGGTGTTTGTGGTCCAGTTGATCCTTATGGTGAAATATTAGGAGGAAAATTAATAACTTTACTACTTTCATCGAAAGAAATTAAAAATTTTTTTCAAAGAAGATATGAACATTACAAGTCGCCCTCTACAATTAATTCCTCAAAAAATGGAAGCCCTGTCTATTCAAAAGCAGATTTAGTTTATTTAACAGTTTCTAGTCTTTATGGAAATTCAAGTATGTATAATAGAATTAAGTTATCAAAAAAAGATTTTCCTTATCTTAAAAAAAGTATTGAATTGGAAAGATTAAAATCTGATGAAGAAAATAAAACTAAAGGACAAGGAATAAGTCAATATTCTAAAACAACCACAAAATTAATTCAAATTTTAAGAAATAAAATTGAGAAAGAAACAAAAGTTGATGGTACGTTTGGTCAAGGTGCTAGCTCCAAGATGAGAAAAACAAGAGGAGGTTTGAACTTACTTTTTGATAAAACAAAATGCACAATCAGAGAGAATGATTTTATCGAACATTCTATTACTAAAAATAGATACATATTTTCCCAGACAGATAATCTTTTAAATTTTTTTTTAACAGGAAAAGATAAAGGTCAATTAAATTCTTCTAAAGAAATTACTTATGCTTGGATAGAGAGGTGGGTTTCAAAAAGAATTTGTAGAGAAGAAACAATTAAAAAAATTGTGTAATCTTGGTGTAGAGTCTATTAGAAAAAATCTAAATACTAAATAATGATAGAAATTACCTTATTTAAAGTCTTATATTTATTTCTCATTTTTTTTTTTATCATTGGCGCATATGCCATTTTACGAAATTTAGATATTATTAAGATTATTCTTATCTATTTAAAAGATAAATTACTTGGAAAGTAATCTTATAAAATTTTTTAATCCTTTTTTTTTACTATTTTTTTTTGAGGTAAAGATACAGGCTTGAGATTTTAAAATTTCTCCATCTTTTAAAATACGCAAATTGTTTGCTTTAAGAGTTTCGCCTGTAGATGTTATATCAGTAATGAGTTCAGCTGAACCCGTGAAAGGGTAAGATTCCGTAGCTCCTAAACTATCTACCAGCTTAAATTGTGTGACCCCTTTCGAAAATAAAAAATCTCTTGTTAAGTTTGGATATTTAGTTGCAACTCTTAATCTCATTTTCTTTTTATCTCTAAATTCAAAAGCAATTTCCTCAAGATCAGCTATCGTTTGAACGTCAATCCAAGGATCGGGTATTGCCACTACTAAATTAGCTTTTCCAAAACCAAGTTTTTTAATTACACTAATTTTATTTTGCACATTAATTTCACTTTCTTTAAGTAAATCAAAACCTGAAAAACCAACATCTAAAGAGCCATCTCCTAATCTCTCAATAATCTCTCGCGCATGTAAATATAGAATTTTTATATTTTGTTTATTCTTAATTGATCCAATTAAGTCCCTTTCTCCCCTTTCAGAAATAAGTCTTAATTTTTTTTTATTAAAAATTTTCAAAACATCTTTTCTCAATCGTCCTTTACTTGGAATTCCTATATTTATAAAATTCTTCATAATTAATAATTAAGATTTAAAGCAGCTCCAACTGCTGGTGTTTGTTTTTTAGAACCAAGATCAGAAATTAACCTGTCGTAACGACCGCCATTACAACAATTAATAATTTTTGAATTGGATTTAATATCTATTTTAAAGACCATTCCTGTATAATATTCTAATTGCCTACCAAAAGCTGTTGAGAAAACTACATTAAGTTTGGAAATCTTATTTTTTGAAATAGGGAAATATTTTTGATCAACAATAAGATTAATTTTATTCTTCTTAAAAAATTTATTCAGTTCATAAGCAGCTTTATTAATTGGACATTTAATTCTTAAAAATTCCTTAATAATTTTTGAAATATTTCTTCCTTCACGGGCCTTTCTTGGATCTCTGATTTTTTTATCAAATCTTTCTAAAATTTCTTTAATTGTTCTGTTAGCAACAATAGTTGATTGATCATTTTTTAACATTTTGAGATAACGTTTTTTATCTATCTCAACAATTGTTGGGTCTACATCAGAATTAGTTTCTAATCTTTTAAGCAAATCATTAAAATAGTCTTCTCTCCAAAAATGTCTTGAGAGTCTCAATTTCCATCTTTTTGGTATATCTAGTTTTGAAATTAAAAGATTAAAGATTTCAACGTTGCCGAGTGTAAGAGTGCCTGATGAAAACTGTAAATTTTGAAGAGATTTAAGAGATGTATTTATTATTTCTTTGTCATCATTTTTCTCATCTTGAGATCCAATAATTTCAAAACCAACTTGATTTCTAATTATTGAGTCTTTTTTATTTTGAGACTTTCTGAAGGCTTGACCATTATAAAATATTTTCTCTTTACCTTTTAAATTGTTTTCTAAATATCTTAGACATGAGACGATTGTGAGATCAGGTCTAAGACATAATTCATTACCTGTATTATCTATAAATGAAAATATAAATTTCCGAAAACTCTCACCAGATCTTTGTACAATGTGATTAGCCTCAATAACCGAAGGTAATTCGATGTGTTTAAATCCTCTGGACTTAACCGACCTAAAAATCTTATCAGATATATTTTTTGATTTCATTGATAAGATCTTCCTTTGGAAATGTACTCTGATTATTTTCTCCTTTAATCCCAAGGAGATTCTTTAATGTAATTTTATTATCTTTGAATTCATTTTCACCACAAATTACTGCAACAGGACATTGTCTTTTATTTGCATAAGTTAATTGTTTGCCAATATTTTTTTTACTATCTAAAAAAATCTCAGAATTGATATTATTTTTTCTTAAAGTTTCTAAAATTTCGTAGTAATTTTTTAAATATTTTTCATCCATCACACACACAATTACAGGTTTCTGTTGATCGATTTCTACTTGATCTAATTGTGTCATTGCAAATAACAATCTATCAACACCAATACTGACACCAGTTCCTGGTATATCGACACCTTTAAATCTTGAAATTAATTTATTGTATTGTCCACCCGAGCAGATACTTCCAATATCAACTTCTTTGCCTTTATTATTTTTTGCTTTGAAATTTAAGTTGGTCTCAACACAAAAACCATCATAGTAATCTAGACCTCTTACAATTGTAAAATTAGTCCTTACTTGGTTAGCATATTTCCCAAAATTTAAAACTTCAAATAACTCCTCTAATTCTTTAATTCCCTCTAGGGTTAATGGATTTGTAAAATTCTTTTTTAATTGGTTTAAGTCTTGAATCTTCAGAAAATCTAATATTTGTGAAACTTGGTCGTCATTTAAATTAGCACCTTTGGTAATAGCGCCACTTTTATCTTTCCTCTCTTTTTTTAAAAGATCTTCAACTCCTTTTAAACCAAAACCAGGCTTGTCTAATTTATCAATAGCTCTCATTACTTTTATTGTTTTATCCTCAGGAACTCTTAAATCTTGAATTAAACCTTGAATAATTTTTCTATTACTAACATTGATAGTAAACTGATCTTTATTTAAACCACATTCAATTAGAGTACTTGCAACAAGATTGCACAATTCAGCGTTTGCCTGAGCTGAATTAACATTACCTACAATATCACAATCAGCTTGAGTAAATTCTCTGAAACGTGCATTCCCAGATTTCTCATTACGAAACACATTTTGAATAGCATATCTTTTATATATTGACGGAAGTTCTTGATTATTTTGGGCAACAAATCTTGCTAAAGGACTGGAAAGATCATATCGAAGAGTAATATTTTTTTTCACCATCTTTAAAAGAAAAAACATCAGACATAGGATTACTATCATCCTCTGCAAGAAAGGATCCGATATTTTCTGCAATTTCAAATGATGGGGTTTCTAAAGGATCGAAACCATATTTAATAAAATTATTCTCAATGACTTTTAATAGTCTTTTTTTGAGAATTAATGTTTTATTCCATCTGTCTTCAAAACCTGAAGGTAATCCAGGAATTAATTTATTTTTTTCACTCATTTTTTGGTACCTTGAGTAGGTTACGCTCCTACGACTTCGGATCCACAAACCGACGTGATACTATTTCACCATCAAGGCATATCCTTTTTTGTTTTATCTTATTTTGTTGTTATTTAAAATTATAATATAAATGATTATTCGCTAGCTTTAGCCAGCATGGAAGTGAGCGTGCGCAACTCTACTAGTTCCTTCAAGAGATATTCTTAAAGTACTTTTGATCGCTAATTTGTTTAACTCAGTTTTTTTCATTGAGTGCTTTTTAGACAAAAAAAATGATAATGCAACCCCTAAAAGAAAAGGACGTATATCCACTAAAGGATATATCGCCCTTTTTGTGATTTTAGAAAATTAGTCTAATTTTTTTAAATTTACTGCTGAAGGGCCTTTGGGGCCATCTTCTAGTGTAAATTCTATTTTATCACCCTCATTTAGATATCTCATGCCCGCTGCTTTAACTGCACTTGCATGTACAAACGCATCTTTTTCTTTATCGTCTCTTTCTATAAAGCCGTAACCCTTTTTGCCGTTAAACCACTTTACTTTTCCTTGTATTGTACTCATCTTATTTACTCGTCCTTTAGTTATTTATTATTATACAAGGTTAGGTTCTTTTAAATTAATTTCAAGATGTTTTGATGGTGCCTCGGGAAGGATTCGCACCTCCGACACAAGCCTTTTCAGGGCTCTGCTCTACTCCTGAGCTACCGAGGCAAAAGGTCAACCCCTAAAGATTATTCTGCCTTTCGTGAGGTCATATGGAGTCATTTCGACTGTCACATTATCACCTTGTAATACTCTAATTCTGTTTTTTCTTAATTTGCCCGCTGTATGTGCTGTTACAACATGACCATTTTCCAGTTGAACTCTAAACATGGCATTTGGAAGTAAATCAGTTACCTTGCCTTTGAATTCAAGTAAGTCTTGTTTTGACAAATTTATTTTCTCCTTATTCTTTTTTTTACAGATTGAGCATGTCCTGCTAACCCTTCATAATTTGCAAGAGTTATAACTGATGGCCCAAGACTTTCAATACCCTTTTTTGATAAGTTTATGTAAGAAATTCTTTTATAAAATTCATTAACACTAATACCGCTAGAATATTTTGCTGACCCATTAGTTGGCAATATATGATTTGATCCAATGTTATAATCTGTCATTGCCATAACAGCATATTTTCCTAAGCAAATCGAACCAGAATTTTTAATTTTTGGTAAAAAGGATTTGTAGTTTTTTACGTTTAATTCCAAGTGTTCAGGTGCAATTTTATTTACGATATTAATTATTTTACTATCTTTGGCTACATACATTAAAATTCCATTTCTCTTTAAACTTTTTTTTGCCACAGACTCTCTTGGAATACTTTTTAATTGTTTTGAAACTTCCATCTGGACTTTACTAATTAGTTTTTTATCTTTTGAAATCAATATACATTGTGCTTGAGGATCATGTTCTGCTTGACCGATTAAATCACTTGCGGCCCATTCAGGATTTGAGAATTTATCACAAACAATAGTTATTTCAGAAGGCCCTGCAGTCATACCTTCGATTCCAACATCTCCAAAAACTTCTTTTTTTGCGGCTGCTACATATGAATTTCCAGGTCCAACTATTTTATCAACTCTTTTAATTTTTTTAGTTCCATAAGAAACAGCTGCTATAGCAGATGGACCACCAATAGAGTAAATTTCTTTAATTTTACATTTTCTTGCTGTATATAAAACAGCCGGATTTTGGTTTCCCTTGAAACCTGGGTTTATCATTACAATTCTTTTAACTCCCGCAACGATTGCTGGTATAGCATTCATAAGCACACTTGATGGATAAGATACAAGTGAACCAGGAACATAAATTGCAACAGACTCTAATGGTAAATATTTATATTCAAGTTTGTTTTTAAACTTATCCGTATAGGAAATATTCTTAAATTTTTGCAAAGAATGAAATTTGTAAATTCGATTATAGGCTGTGTCGATCGCTTTTTTGACTTTAGGATTTAAAGACTTTATTAACTTAGTAATTTTTAAAGCACTAGGAATGATTGTAGAATTTTGATTAAATTTCTTTTCATATTTAATCAATGCTTTATCACCATTTTTTTTTACGTCATTGATAATATTAGTTACAGAGATTTTGTCAGATTTAATGCTTTTTCTCCTCTTAAAAAGTAAATAATCCAAATTTTTATCGAAATTTTTAGTTTTACTATTTAATATTTTCATAATTATTTAATTTCATTTTGATCCTCAAGCCGTGCCTCGATAGTTTCTGTTGTTAAAGCTATGTGGGCATTATTATTAAAGATAAGATTTATTTCATAATCATCATTATTTTTCAAATAATCAATTCCAATTAATTCTAAAACTAAATCTTTGTTTGATTGATTGATATTTTTTGATCTTACTTTATCAACAAAATCAAATCGACAGATACTATTGATTTTCTTACCCTCTTGATCAGTTTCAATTTTAGTTCTTTCAATTGATAACAAAAAAACCTTATTAGATGCCAGATACTTTATATCTGTCACTTTGACTTTTGCGCCAGAACTACAAGCAGAAATCATTTGTAGCCCCTCTTGATCATTCGCAATTATTTTTGCTAAATATTTACTCATTATTTCAATCTTTTTATTTTTACACCAATTTTTTGTAATTTATTTTCAATATTTTCATATCCTCTCTCCAAGTGATAGACTCTTCCAACAATACTTTTACCATTCGCCACTATTGCGGCTAATACTAAAGCAACACTGGCTCTTAAGTCACTAGACATTAATTCAGCACCAATAAATTTAGTATTGCCCTCAATCAATGCTTTATTATTTTGAATATTTATTTTTGCACCTAGTCTTTGCAACTCAGCAACATGCATAAATCTATTCTCAAAAATACTTTCAGTTATTGAACTTTTCCCGACGCTCTTACACATTAATACCATTAATTGAGCTTGAAGATCTGTCGGAATGCCTGGAAACTCTTTAGTTTTTATATTTTTAATAGGTTTGATTTTGTCAGGTCCTTTTATAAAAATTATGTTACCCGAAGTTTTGATCTTTGCCCCAACCTTTTTTAATAGTTCTATTTCGGTATTAATTATATTTGGGTCTAAATTTTTAATTTGTAGATTACCTTTAGCAAGCGTTGCCGCTACACAAAAAGTTCCCGCCTCTATTCTATCAGCCATAACTGTGTGACTTGTTTGATTGAGAGAATTAACTCCTATGATGGTGCAGGTTCTACCAGACCATTTTATATTTGCACCTGCTTGACTTAAGAATTTTGTTAAATCTTTAATTTCAGGTTCCACGGCACAATTTTTTAAAATTGTTTTGCCTCTTGCTAAACATGCAGCTATTATAGAATTTTCTGTAGCGCCTACACTAATTTTAGGAAAATTTATTTTTTTGCCTTTAAGTCTTCCATTTGATTTGGCTAAAATATAACCATCTCGTATTTTATATTCCATTCCCAACTTCTTTAATGCACTAAGGTGATAATTTACAGGTCTCGCACCTATAAGACATCCGCCAGGCAAAGATGTTTTAGATTTATAAAATTTAGAAATTAATGGACCTAGCACTAATATTGAACCTCTCATTGTTTTTACAAGTGAGTAACTTGCAAAAGTTTTCATATTCTTTTTATTAATAATTTTTGCAGTTTTTCTGTCTTTAGATAAAATTATTTTTGATCCAAGAGATTTTAATAAATTAAGCATGGTATCTATATCTCTTACTCTAGGTAAATTTTTAATAATTACTGGTTTGTCAAATAATAAAGTTGCTGCAAGAATTGGTAGAGATGCATTCTTTGAACCTGAAATAGAGACTTTGCCCTTGATTTTACAAGGACCATTGATCAGAAATTTATCCATAAATTACTTTTTTATTTTAGCAACCTGTATGGTGGTTTGTCCCTGATATTTACCATTTTTTGATTTATATGTCGTTTCTGGCTGGGTGTCTGATTTAAAAAATAAAAATTGAGCGATACCTTCGTTTGAATAAATCTTTGCAGGATTAGGAGTTGTGTTGCTTAATTCGATAACAATATTACCTTCAAATTCATTTTCAATTGGCGTTACATTACAAATAATTCCTGTTCTCGCATAAGTACTTTTGCCAACACAAATACAAAGGACATCCTTTGGAATTCTAAAATATTCAATAGTTTTTGCCAAAACAAATGAATTTGGTGGAATTATACAGTATGGTCCCTTTCGCTCAATAAAATTTTCGTCAGAAAAATTTTTTGGATCCACTAGCGAACTATTAACATTTGTAAATATTCTATACTCATCAGAAATTCTGACATCATAACCCATGCTACTTAGTCCATATGATATTTTCCCCTCAGAGACTTGATGATCCAAAAATGGTTCGATCATCTTATGCTCTTTACACATTTTTTTTATCCAAGAGTCTGGCTGAATGGACATTATTTTGTTTTCTTTTTATTTTTTTTTTGAAAAATTTTTCTCTTTTTTAAATTTTTCCTAAGCGCAATGCTCAAGCGCTCATTTTTATTTTTAGTAATCATTCTTTATTTGGATTGGTAAGGAAATCTAAAGTTATTGGTTTAGATGCATCTAAAACTTTATCCTTATTATCATCTTTTTTTGGGCCTTCTTTTGCTAATCTTTTTGCTTTTTTTTCAGCAAGTTTTCTTTCCCTTTTCGCTTGCTTTTCCATGAGCTTGGCACTTTTAGTTGATTTATAATCGTAATGAATACCCATAAAATTTCCTTGGTAAGATATAAATCATATTAATCAAAAAATTAAGGCAATAATTTGGAAAAAATGCTCTATTATCAATAAAAATAGAATTGATACAAATGCTCCTATAGTTAAATGGCATAACGTGTCCATGGTAAGGATAAATTCCAAGTTCGATTCTTGGTGGGAGCACCACTAATTTTTATAAAAAGACTTTCTAAGAAAAATTGTAATCAAGACTAAACTAAAAAAGGCTAAAATTGGAATATATATTTCAGGTGAAAAAATTATATCTGTAATTTTGGGAACTTGTGAATTTTGCTCTATTACTTTTTCCAGACCACTACCTAAAGAAACAGCTAAAAAAATTTGAGGTATAATTCCTATTAATGATGCGAAAAAAAAATTTTTTACCCTAACATCAAAAATTGTAGGCAAAATGCAGCTAAGTTGCCAAGGTATTCCTCCAATAAATCTATATATTAATAGATAATAAAATTCAGACTTTTTAAATTTTCTCTCTAGATTTTGATATCTATTTAAAAATTTATCTCTAATTAAATCTTTTAAAAAATAGTTTCCAAAAATATATAGAAATGTTGCACCAACACTCATACCTATGACCACAATTATAGTACCCAGCCATTTGCCAAAAATAAATCCTCCTAGTAATGCAATTGGAGAACCAAAACCTAAAAATGGGAAAACCCATAATATTGTGAAAATTAAAAAAATTATGGATATTAAAAACAAATTAGAATTTTTTAATTTTTGAAAATACAATCTGTTTTCTTTAATGAAGTCATAAGAAGTAATTTCTTGGATACTAAATTTTGAAAAAAACAATAACACAAATATAGTAAGTAAAACCAAGTATGATAAACCTATTATTATTTTAGTTTTCTTAGCTTTTTCCATCATGGTTAATGGTATTTATAAATCTTCTATTTGCTATTTATATATTTAATTATTATAAAGGGCGAAATTTTATATAAATTTAACCGCTTTTATGAAAAGAACATATCAACCATCTAGGAAAAAAAGAAGCCGAACCCATGGTTTTAGATCAAAAATGAAAACCAAGGGAGGCAGAAAACTTTTAAAAAGAAGAAGAGCTAGAGGAAGAAAAAATTTAACAGTATCCTCAACTGTTAAAAGAAGAAGAAAGTAAAGCCAACTCAATGAAAAGCAAAATTGTTGCTCTTTCAAAGAATGAAGACTTTAAAACTTTACTCAAAAAGAAAAAAGTATCAAACAGATATGTAACAATTTTTTTTGGTAATATTAATAAAAAAAATAATCAGAAACTTAATATTTCTTTTGTAACTAAGAAGAAGATAGGAAATGCTGTAAAGAGAAACAAGATAAAGAGGAGACTAAGGAATATTATGAATGATGCCGTTAAAGAAATATCTCTAAAATATCACTATTCATATCTTGTTATTGCTAAGTCAACTATGCTAAATAATGAATTTAAAATTATAAAAGAAACCTTATTTCAGGATTTTAAAAAAATTAAATAATGAACATTTTTACAATTATATTTACAAAATTAATTCAGGCTTACAAATACCTAATAAGTCCATTACTAGGTAACTCTTGTAGGTACTTTCCATCTTGTTCCGATTATAGCATTGAGGCATTAAAAACTTATGGTTTTTTTAAGGGTGGATATTTAAGTTTAAAAAGGATTCTTTCATGCCACCCTTTTAAAGAAGGTGGAATTGATCCTGTAAAAAAAGAAATAAAAATTAAAAAATAATGGACTCTAAAAATACAATAGCAGCTATAGCTTTATCATCTGCTGTGATTGTTTTATGGGCATTATTCTTTGTTCCAGAAAAATCAACAGTGAATCAAAATATTGTTGAAAAAAAAAAAATTGAACAAAGCGGTGATGCACCAAGTTTAGAACAAAAGGAAACACAAATTACAATTTCACGAGATGATGCATTAAAACAAAGTGAAAGAATTCAATTTGAAAATGAAAATATTATAGGTTCAATATCATTAAAAGGTGCATCAATAGATGATTTAACTTTCAAGAATTATAAAGTAACCCTTGATAATGAAAAAAGAGTAACTTTATTAGGACCTCGAAATATTAAAGAAGGATATCTAATAGATAGTGGTTTTGTTACTTCTGATAAAAATGTTGATGTTCCTAACTCAGATACAATTTGGTCAATAGAAGGTAACAACAAACTCACAGACGGGTCTCCAATAAAACTATCATGGTCCAACGAACAGGGCCTAAAATTTGAAAAAATAATATCTTTAGATGATAAATATCTTTTTACAATTAAACAAAAAATAATTAATGAGAGTAATAATAAATATGATTTTTACTCATATGGACAAATAATAAGAAATGAAATTCCGGAAATAATTGACTTTTTAATTCTTCATGAAGGACTCATTGCAACTTTAGATGATGAATTAATAGAGGAGGATTATGATGATATTCAAGAAAAAAAGTTTACTAAAGTAGCTAATAAAGGGTGGTTAGGGATAAGTGATAAATATTGGATTACTTCCTTAATACCACCCAAAGATAAAGAGTTTAAAACAACATTCGACTATAAAAATAAATTTAGAGCAAATTTTATTTCTACAGATCCTTTGGCATTAAATGAAAAAAGTTCAATTGAAGAAGAATTACAAATTATCGTTGCTGCAAAAAGAGTGGATGTGATAGACGGATATGCTGAAAAACTCAACATAGATAAATTTGATTTAGTTATTGATTGGGGATTTTTATACTTCATAACCAAACCTCTATTTTATGGAATTGATTATTTCTTTAAACTACTTGGAAACTATGGTTTGGCAATTATAGCTATCACTATTTGTATTCGTTTAGTTTTTTTCCCATTGGCTAATTTCTCATTTAAAAGTATGGCAAAAATGAAAGTTCTTCAACCAGAAATGGTTCGTTTAAAAGAGCTGCACAAAAATGATAAAATGAAACTTCAACAAGAAATGATGGCTCTATACAAAAAGGAAAAAGTAAACCCTATGTCAGGTTGTTTGCCAATTCTTGTTCAAATACCTGTATTTTTTGCATTATATAAAGTTTTGTTTGTCACTATTGAAATGAGACAAATGCCATTCTATGGATGGATTCATGATTTAAGTGAGAGAGATCCTACAAGTATATTTAATATTTTTGGTTTATTACCCTACGACGTTCCAAGTTTCTTAGTTATTGGAGCTTGGCCAGTAGCAATGGGAGTTTCGATGTGGGTGCAACAAAAATTAAATCCCGCACCTACTGATCCAATGCAGGCTAAAATTTTTGCTTTCTTTCCACTTTTCTTAACTGTGATACTCGCACCATTTCCAAGTGGGTTAGTTATTTACTGGACCGTTAATAATATTTTAACAATGGCTCAGCAAGTATTTATTATGAGAAGAACAACAGTCAAAACGACAACCTAAATTTTAATTTAAAATAAATTAATGGACTTAAAAAAAATTCTTCCTGAAAACGGACCCCCAATAAACGAGGTTAATAAATATATAGAAAAATATAAAAATGACTTGATTGTCATTAAATATGGAGGAAATGTTTTAATTGATAGAAATATCTTTGATAATTTTATAACTGATTTAAGTATATTAAATAAATTAGGTCTTTCAGTTATTGTAGTTCATGGTGGAGGTCCAAGGATCAAGAGAGAATTAGATAAATCTAATATTCAATCAAAATTTATAAGAGGTTTAAGAGTCACTGATGAAAAAATTATAAACATTGTTGAGACAGTCTTAATAGATTTTAACAATGATATTGTAAGCTCTTTGAACAAAAAAAATACAAAAGCGGTCTCCATCCACACTAAAAAAGATAATATTATTGAGGTCGTACCAGAGGCAAAAGAATTAGGTTTTGTTGGTCTACCAAATAAGATTAATAACGATATTTTGTTGGATATAATTCGACAAAATAAAATACCAATTATTTCACCACTAGGCTTAGATAAGAACAATCAAACACATAATATTAATGGTGATACTGCGGCAATGGCTGTAGCCAAATCTGTCAAATCAAGAAGATTACTATTGATGACAAATGTTGATGGTGTTTTAAATAAAGAAAAAAAACTTATAGATGAAATATCCTCATCCGAAATATTAGAGATGGTAAAAGATGAGACAATCACTGAAGGAATGATACCCAAAATAAATGCTTGTCTAGATGCTGTTAATAATGGAGTTACAGCAGCAGGTATAATTAATGGTACAAAACAGCATTCTTGTTTATGGGAAATTTTCTCAGACAAGGGATCGGGTACATTAATAAGAAAATGAACTTAAAAGAAAAAAAATATTTGCTACTTGATCTTGATGGTGTTTGTTATGGAAAGCATAATAACTATTCTTTAGAGCGTGTATTTGGTCAAGTTTCAAAAAGGATGACTCAATTTATATCTGAAAAACTTAAAATTGATAAAGATAAAGCTAAAGAATTACAAACAAATTATTTCTATAAATATAATACATCATTAAGAGGATTAATGGTCCATAATGGAATATCACCAGATGAATTTTTATCTTACGTCCATGAAATTGATTTATCATTTATGAAAGAAGATAAAATTATGAGAAATGAGCTTAAACAATTAGATATGGAAAAATTTATCTTCACCAATGGTAGTGCTGAACATGCTGCTAATATTTTAACTCACTTGGGTGTGTATGATTTGTTTGGAAGAGATAAGGTTTTTGATATTAAAGACGCTGGTTATGTACCTAAACCAGAAGCAGAAACCTTCGACTTAATGGTAAAAAAATTTGGTATAAATCCAAAAGAGACTATTTACATTGAAGATATAGCTAAAAATTTAAGTATAGGTCACGAACGAGGTTGTACAACCGTTTGGTTAATTAATGATGAGCATTTTGGAAAAATGGATGCAGACAAAGATTTTATTTCACACAAAATTGAAAATCTGTCTTTATTTCTAAAAGAAATAAGGCTATTAAAAAGTAATTAATTATGTCTTTAGAAAAAATAATCAATGATGCTTGGGAAAATAAAGATCAGGTAAACCAAAATTCTGATCAAAATTTAAAAGATGCTATTAACCAAGTTATTGCTGATTTAGATAGTGGTAAATCAAGAGTTGCTGAGAAAATAAATGGAGAATGGGTAACTCATCAGCACCTTAAGAAAGCTATAATGTTGAGTTTTAGAATTTACCCAATGGAAAATTTAAATGGTCCTTATAGTAGTTGGTATGATAAATCACATTTATTAAAAGGTAAAACTGCAGGATGGACCAAAGCTGATCATGAAAAAGCAGGTTTTAGAATGGTTCCGAACTCACCAGTAAGAAAAGGTTCATTTGTCGGAAAAAACGCTGTTCTTATGCCATGTTATGTAAACATTGGAGCATATATTGACGAAGGAACGATGATAGATACTTTTGCAAGAGCTGGTAGTTGTTGTCAGATAGGTAAGAATTGCCATATTTCTGCAGGTTCGGGTGTTGGTGGAGTTCTAGAGCCCGCGCAAGCTTTACCAACAATCATAGAGGATAATGTATTTCTTGGAGCGATGTCAGAGGTAGTTGAAGGCGTAATTGTTGGAGAAGGTTCAGTTTTAAGTATGGGTATGTATATTGGTCAATCAACTAAAATAGTTGAAAGGAAAACTGGGAAAATTACTTATGGTAAAATACCTCCTTATTCAGTTGTAGTTCCAGGCTCGTTGCCTGATAAAAATAATTCTTCTGCACCCTCCTTGTATTGTGCAGTAATAATTAAACAAGTTGATGAAAAAACAAGATCTAAAACTTCTATTAACGACCTCTTAAGAGACTAAAAATGAAAACTTTAAATGAGTTAAAATTAGCTAAAGAGCTAATCAGATTTCCTTCTATCACTCCAGTTGATGCTGGGGTAATGAAATTTTTAGAAAAAAAATTAAAAAAATTAGGTTTCAAAACAAAAATATTGGAATTTAAAGAAAGAGGATTTCAGCCTGTGAAAAACTTGTATGCAAGATTAGGATCTAAGAAACCGAATTTTATGTTTGCAGGACATGTTGATATTGTCCCTCCAGGAAACATTAAGGATTGGACAGTAAATCCATTTAAGCCATCTATCAAAAAAGGCCATTTAATTGGGAGAGGTGCAAATGATATGAAAAGCTCTGTTGCAGCTTTTGTGTCTGCTGTAAGCACTTTTTTATCTAAAAATAAAAAATTCAATGGATCAATAAGCTTACTCATTACAGGTGACGAAGAAGGTGATGCAGTAAATGGCACCAAAAAAGTTGTAGATTATTTAAAAAAAAGGAAAGAGAAAATTAACTTTTGTCTTGTTGGTGAACCAACAAATCCAAATAAATTAGGTGAAATGATAAAGATTGGACGTAGGGGTAGTATAACTGGTAAATTAAATATTTTTGGTCAACAAGGCCATGTTGCATATCCTCATAGGGCTAATAATCCCTCAACTATAATTGTAAAAATTTTAAAAGAATTAAAAGATATTAAATTTGATAGAGGATCAAAAAACTTCCAACCAACAAACTTAGAGGTTACAAAAATAAATATAAATAATAACGCTGATAATGTTATCCCGGCTATGGCTGAGGCAACATTTAATATAAGGTTTAATAATAAACATTCGTCAAATTCTATTAAAAATAGACTTAATAAAATTTTTAAAAAAATAACCAAGAAAAATAAATCAAAATTTAAAATTGATTATAGAGTTTCAGGTGAGGCATTTCTAACAAAGCCAAATGAAACAACGCACATGATACAAAATATTATAAAAAAAGTGACCAAAATTAAACCAAAGCTATCTACTACAGGTGGAACCTCAGATTTGAGATTCATAAAAAAAATATCACCTGGATTAGAGTTTGGGCTTGTTGGAAAAACAATGCATAAAGTTGATGAAGCCGTATCTTTAAAAGATTTGAAAAATCTTAAGAAAATTTATGAAAACATTTTAATAAATTATTTTAAATGAAAACAGCGATCATAAATTCTGACTCCTATGAGAAACATAACACTGGCGATGGTCATCCTGAGCAGCCTAAAAGAGTAATTGCTATAAAAGAAAAGTTAAAAAAAAGAAAAGACCTAATCTGGGATAAGCCAGATAATATTCCTGATGATATATTGTCTATGACACATTCAAAAGACTATATAAATAATTTAAAAGATTCTTTTCCTCAAAAAGGCCTTAAGTATCTAGATGGCGATACTGTTGTATCGCCTGAAAGTAAAAAAGCAGTTTTTGATGCTGCAGGCTCAACAATAAGAGCAATAGATGGAATAGAGAGTAATCAATTTAAAAATGCATTCTGTTTGGCTAGACCACCTGGGCACCATGCTGAAAAAAATAAAGCTATGGGATTTTGTTGTATATCAAACGCGGGAGTAGCAACAAACTATTTAGTGACAAAATATAAATACAAAAGAATTGCCTGTGTAGATTTTGACGTGCACTGGGGTAATGGAAATTATGATGTCATGCGTAATAATAAAAATTCATTATATATTTCTACGCATCAATATCCCTTTTATCCTGGGGGTGGAACAGATAAAGATAAAGGAGACTTTAATAATTCATTGAATATCCCTTTGCCCGCTGGGACGAACTCCGAAGAATACTTTAATGCATTTGATAGGGTGTTAGAAAGATTAGTTCAATATAAACCAGATTTTCTCATATTTTCAGCAGGTTTTGATGCACATAAAGATGATCCATTAGCTCAATTTCAACTTAGTTCAAAAGATTTTTATGAAATTACCAAAAGAACATTAGCGGCTACTAATAAATTTACCGCAGGTAAAGTTGTTTCTATACTTGAAGGTGGATATGATTTAAATGCTTTAGCAGAAAGCGCTAACGAACATGTTAATGCATTAGTAGAATTCAATTGATAAATATCTAGCCCATCATAAATCGACTTCATGAAACTATACAAAATAAGAAAATCAAAAATTGATAATAAAGGTCGTGGACTTTATGCTACTCAAAATATCAAAGAAGGTACAAAAATTATTAATTACTTAGGAAAAATAATTACAAATAAAGAAGTTGAAGAGTCAGATAAATATGACAATAAAAAACCTATTTATCTATTTACTCTAAATAAAAAATATACCTTAGATGGTGATTTCTCATTTAATATTGCTGGATTGGTAAATCATAGTTGTGATGCGAACGCACGTTATGATGGTAAGGGTTTAAAAATTTGGATAACAGCTGATAGAGATATTAAAAAGGGCGAAGAGATAACTTGTGATTATGGTTTTAGTTTTGATAAAGAAGATTACAAGCAATTCCCTTGTAAATGTAAATCAAAAAATTGTTGTGGTTTTATAATTCGTGAAGAAAGTAGATGGCGAATACACCGTAAATTTGCAATGAGTAATAAAGAAAAATTAATAAATAACTCTCGTTAAATAGAGACCTTGAGGTGGTGCAGGTGGAGCACATAATTCTCTTTTTTTTGACTGCATTACATTTACAAATCTTTTTAATGTCCATTTTTCTTCCCCAACATATTTTAAACAACCAACCATAGACCGAACTTGTTGTTGTAAGAAAGATTGAGATCTGAATTCTATTTCAATCTTATTTTTTGTAGATCTAATTTTTACAGATTTCATAGTCTTTATTGGACTTTTAGCCCTACAACTCGATTTTCTAAAAGTACTGAAATCTTTAGTGCCAATCAATTTTCTTGCAGCACCTTTCATCAATTTTAAATCAAGATCTTTTATAATATGCCAGCCTCTATTTTTATCTAAAACTGGTCCACTAATCCGATTAATAATCACATAATTATAAACTCTCATTTTAGCTGAAAATCTAGCATGAAAATTATTACCTCTTTTTGTAATTTTAAGTATTGCTATTCCATCTTTATTTAAAAAATGATTGATTGATTTTAAAAACCTATCAATTTTGATAATCTTATTTTTACAATCAAAATGTGCTGACTGTTCTTTGGCATGTACACCAACATCTAATCTCCCAGCCCCATGTATTATGATTTTTTCTTTTAAAAGTTTTGAAATTTTCTCTTGTAATAACCCTTGGACAGTTTTTCCTTTTTTTTGAATTTGCCACCCCCTAAAATTAGTGCCCTCATATTCAATTAATATTTGATACCTAAACATTTGATAACTTTGAGCCCTTTTTAATTTGAGAGCCCAACATGAATTCGCTAATTTTTTGTGGTCTTTTTCCTTGTCTTTGAATTTCGAGAATCTTAATAGATTGGTTTTTATTACATGCTACTTCCAGCTGATTTGAAATTATTTCTCCAACTTGACCTATGCCATTACCAATTTCGGCTTTCAAAATTTTATATCTTTCACCATTAAAACTAAAAGAAGCACCTGGGGAGGGAAATAATCCATTTATTTTTCCAATTATTTTAGAGGCATCCTCGTCCCAATCAATCCGTGACTCCTCCTTATCAATTTTTTTTGCATAAGTAGCTTTTGAATGATCCTGATCAATAAACTTCGCTTTATCTTCAAGTATATCATCCACATTATCTAAAATTTTTTCAGCAGCTAAAGCGGATAGTTTTTCTGAAATTTCTTGAGCATTTTGGTTTTGATCTATTTTGATTTTATAAATATTACTAACTGGTCCGCTATCCAATTCTTTTTTGATCTTCATAATACTTATGCCCGTTTCAGGATCTAAATTCATAATTGATCTCTGGATTGGCGCTGCGCCTCGCCAACTAGGAAGAATTGAGGCGTGAATATTCACAAAACCTTTTTTAGTTAAATTTAAAAAATTTTCAGGAATTATTTGTCCATATGCACACACTATTGCAAGATCAGCATTTAATTCTTTTAAAAATTCATACTCTTCTTGATTATCCTTAAGTGTCTTAGGTGTTCTATAATCTATATTTAAAGTTTCAGAGATACCCTGAATTGGACTTTTGTTAATTTTTTGTCCTCTATGAGATTTTTGCGGTGGTTGAGTAAAAACCACAGAAATATTATAACCATTTTGATAAAGAGATTTTAAGATAGGAACACAAAATATTGGTGTACCCATAAAGATAATCTTATTTGCCATCTTTAAACTACTATTCTGTCTGGATTTTTTTTAATTTTTGAAATTTTTTTTATGATAAAATCTTTCTTTAATTTTGATAAATGGTCAATAATTAATTTTCCATCTAAATGATTTATTTCATGTTGAATACAAGTGGATAAAAGCCCATCACATTTAAGATTTTTCTTCTCCCCCTTTGCGTCAACATATTCCACCTCACAAATTTTTGGTCTCTCAATTTCAATAAAAGTTTCAGGTATTGATAGACAACCCTCCTCGTACACCGATGTCTCTTCGCTTAAGTTTTTTATTACAGGATTGATTAATGCAATTGGTTGATTTTCTTCATCCTTATTCGAAACGTCAACAACTAAAACTCTTTTTAGTATACCTACTTGAACTGCAGCAAGACCAATTCCCTTGGAGTGGTACATTGTTTCAAATAAGTCTTCAATTAATTTTTTTTCATTAATTCCAACTTTTTCAATTGGATCAGATATTTTTTTTAATATTTCATCTGGAACGGTAACAATTTCTTTAAGCATAATAAATAATTAAACTAATTTTTAAACTTTTAAAGGAAGAACTTTAAGCAATATCTTATTTCTCATCCAATCAATATTAAGCTTATTGAGAGCTGTTATTATAAAATAAATTGTATCTTCATCTATTCTGTCAATTTCATCTTGTCCAATCACTTCAGCAATTCTCAAAAGTGCTAAACCAGTTTCACTATTATTAATCATAATTTGTATGTCTGTAGGAATTTCATTTTCATCAATTTGATACAAATCATCATATTTTTCTGAAATTTCAATTCCATCATATCTTAACGACTCTAAAAATATAACATCTTTTTTAGATAGAAAATATTTTTTGTTTTTTTTTATCTTTTTTAAAAAATTATTTGTGTCTTTAGAAATTTTGGAACTAGCATAATCGCCGTTAAAGTAATTAATTAGTTTTGATTGATGCATTATATCATTGTTAAACTTAATTTTTTTATCTTCATCCTTTTCAATTTGAATATTTGTATAATAAAAACTGGTTAAATTATCTGGTATATCTACTGGATTAATTTTCTCGAGAAAGATTTTCAATTCTAAATCAAACGCTTTATCTAAATCATCATCTTTAAAGGAATTTTTTAATACTCTTAATAACTTTAATTTTTCTACCATTTCTGACTCGAGTAAAATTTTCTGATAAATTAGAGCCCTCCCTTCAATTTTAGAGAGTTTTTTATATTCATTTTGAGCATTGAGAAGTTGATTAAAATTAAATTGGAATCTTTTATATAAATTAAATAATTCTTTTTCTGGATAATTTTTATCATGAACAGCTTTTTCTATGGTTCCTATTTTCTCAATTTCTGAAACATCAATTTGTTTAAATGAACCTAATAAATTTGCAGATGAAAGATATTTCCAAATTATTTTTTTAGTTTTATCGTTAGGTTCGAAATTAAAATTAGGATTTGTTTGATGGGCTAAGAAAAAATCAAATATTGATTTTTCAGATACTGAATCATCTATTTCTTTTGTGTATTTTAGTAAATAATTTATTTTTTTTTCAAAATATTTATCTTTAAAGCCTGTTTCTTTTTTTAAATCTAAAATTAATTGTGCTTCCTCTCTTTTATTATTTTTAATCAAACAATAGATGTTAAATTTAGATAAATACTCATCTGTAATTAATTCATTATTTTTTGAAAAAACACTGCAAGCTTTGTCAATTTTTGAATTAGAGAGATGTTCATCCACAAGATGTTTTGTGAGTTCTGGATGTAAATTAATTATTTGATTTTGAATTAAATATTCTTCAATTAAATCTAGGTTTGAGTTTTTTATTAACCAATCTGACTTTAATTTTAGAAATTCGTTATCTGATATATTTTTTTTGGGACTATGAGCATTAATTAAGAGTGAAGTATTAATGATTTCAATTGCATCATTAGAAAGATCCATCTTATTTAGTTTTGTAAGCAAATTTCCTAATTGATCTCCATCTGAATTAGCCCACATATCTACATTGAGACCATAATCTTCAGGGTCATATAATCCGATTATTTTAATTTCTTTTGTATCAAACTTTTCATCAAGATTAATAATTGATTTTTGATTTTGATTTTGCATTCCAAATACACTTGGCTCAATACTCTCTTGTAAAATATTTTCCCCATTTGAAATTTCTGAATTGTTAGTTGCATTTTTTTCTTCAATTTCTTTTTTATCTATATTCCAAATATCAACTGGTTTTTCCTCTGCATTAGCAACAGAAGTGAAAAATAAAAAAAATAAAATCAAAAAATTTTTTTTATTTAACAATTTTAAAATTTTCATTAGGAATAATTTTATCTATATCTTTTTTAGGAGCTGGAAAATCAATCTTGTTCAGTAAAAAAATAATTAAAAAAAAGACAAGCAAAAGTAAAACTAATTTAGTTACAATACCCACAATACTTCGGCTTGAACTTGTTTTTTTTATAAATTGCATATACTTTTAACTAATTTCAAATTAAGACATATTTGTGGTTTTTCAATAAAGAAAATTATGAAATCTGATAGAAATATTGTTTTTTTAGGTATGATGGGATCCGGTAAAACATCTATCGGATTTTTAGTTTCAAAAAAACTAAAATTAGATTTTTATGATGTTGACCATTACATAGAAAATAAGCTTAAAATGAAAATTTCAAATATATTCAAAAACAAAGGTGAAAAATTTTTCAGAGAATACGAGGAAAAAATTACTTTAGAACTTATGAAAATTAAAGGAATAGTAGTGTCTCTGGGTGGTGGCGCTTTTTTAAATAAAAACATAAGAAACGAAATTTTAAAGAACCACATATCTTTTTGGCTTAAAACCAAGGATGATATTTTAATCCAAAGAATAAGAAAAAGTGCTAAAAGACCATTAGCTTATAATGTTTCTAATAGTGATCTTCAAAATATGATAAAAAATCGTAATAAATATTATGCAAAAGCGCAAAATAAAATTGATTGTCACAATAGAACTAAAAAAGAAATTGTAGATAGAATTTTAGATATTATATGAAACCAATTAAATTGATAATTAAGACTAATTCTGAAAAATATCCGATATTTATTGGAAAAAATCTTATCACAAAAATATCAAGTTTGATGGTCAATAATTCCATTAAATCAAAAAAATGTTTATTGGTAGTTGACAGAAAAGTTCCTAAAAAATTTATTTCTGAAATTAAAAAAAAACTACGGAATAAAAAAATATTTTTATTCAATTTTAATGCCAACGAAAAAAATAAGAACCAAACTACTATAAATTCAATTTTAGAAATTTTATTGAATAAAAATTTTTCTAGAGAGGATAGTTTATTAGCAATAGGGGGAGGTATAACTGGAGACGTTGGCGGTTTTGCTGCAAGTTTATTTAAAAGAGGATTACATTTTATAAATATTCCCACAACTCTTTTGGCTCAAGTAGACTCATCGATTGGTGGCAAAACAGGAGTAAATTCTAAGTATGGAAAAAATCTCATTGGTAGCTTCTATCAACCAAAATTAGTCATAAGTGACATAGATACTTTAAAAACACTTAATAGAAGAGAAATTGTTTGTGGGTATGGTGAAATTCTAAAACACTCTATAATCTCTAAAAAGAAATTCTTTAAATATTTAGATCAGAATTTTGATGACGTTATTAAACTTAAATCTCCTTATATAGAAAAGGCGATATTTGAGAGTTGTAAAATTAAAAAAGATGTAGTTGAAAAAGATGAAAAAGAGAGTAACTTAAGAAAAAAATTAAATTTTGGTCACACTTTTGGTCACTCATTTGAAGCTTCATTAGGATATTCAAAAAGATTAAATCATGGTGAAGCTGTCATTTTAGGAATGATGATGGCTGTAAAATTTAGCAATAAGAATAAATTCCTAAACATTAATGATTATAAATTGATTTCTGATCATTACAAAAATTCAAAATTACCCTCGGATATTAAAAAATATTTTAAAAGTAAAGATCTTGATAAAATTATTAAATTTATGAAAACTGATAAAAAAAATAATTCTGACAAAATAAAGTTGGTATTATTAAAGAAAATGGGCCAAACAATTTTAAATCAAGAATACTCAGTAAAAAATTTAAATGGATTCTTAAAAAATGAATTAATTGATTAAAATTTGTATAGAATGAATATATTTTTTTAATTCTTCATTTAAAATTTTGTAAATCTTTTTATCACTATCAATTCTTTTCATTTGCTTAAGTTCCTTTGATACTAAAGAAATTTTAAGATGAAATTTACCTGCCTGGTTTCCAACGTGATTTTTATGGAGAAAAGATTTATCTTCAACTAATATACTCTCCAAAGCAATTTGATTTTGTAATTTTTTTTTTACGATTGCAATTAAATCATTTATATTCATAAATGTAATTATATTATCATGAAAAATATTTGCGACTGGAATAATTGTAAAGAAATTGGTGAATATAAAGCACCTGTTGAAAAGGATAATAGTAAAAAATATAGGATGTTATGTTTAGAACACGTTAAAGAATTTAATAAAAATTGGAATTATTTTTCTGGTATGAATGATGATCAAGTAATTAATTTTTTAAAGTCAGATATGATTTGGCATAAACCCACTCAAAGTTTTAGTTCGTCTGATAATTTTTTTAAAGTTTTATGGAATAACACTTTAAAAGATGAAATGGATAATGATAAATTTAAAAGTGAGTTCAATCATATGCGTCAATTTAAATTTGATCATAAAGATATTAAAGCCTTTAGTATATTAGGTGTTTCTGTAGGTTTAAAATGGAAAAAAGTTCAAGAAAAATTCAAAACACTTGTCAAAAAATTTCACCCTGATATGAATGCCGGAAATAAAAAATATGAAGAAAAACTAAAGTTAATTACTTTAGCTTACACGCAACTTAAAAACACATATAGGAAAAAAATTGACACCCAATCTTAACATTCAGCCAGATATTAAAATTTCATTAAAACAATCATTTGGGATTGATTCTGAAATGGAAGTAGACGCATTCTCTGAAAAAAGCGAATATGTTCCAGAAATAGATAAAAATTATAAATTTGATAGAGACACTACACTTGCAATTGTCTCTGGATTTGCACACAATAAAAGAGTTCTAGTGCAAGGTTATCATGGTACAGGAAAATCTACACATATAGAACAAATTGCTGCTAGATTAAATTGGCCCTGTATAAGAGTAAACTTAGATAGCCACATCAGCAGAATAGATCTGATTGGTAAAGATGCAATCGTCCTTAAAGAAGGAAAACAGGTTACACAATTTAATGAAGGTATTTTGCCATGGTCAATTCAAAATCCAGTAGCTTTAGTTTTTGATGAGTATGACGCTGGAAGACCTGATGTAATGTTTGTTATTCAAAGAGTTCTTGAAGCTGAAGGTAACTTTACACTCTTAGACAAAAATAAGGTCATAAAGCAAAATAAATTTTTTAGATTATTTGCTACATCAAATACAGTCGGTTTAGGGGATACAACTGGACTTTATCATGGAACACAACAAATCAATCAAGGTCAAATGGATAGATGGAATATTGTAACAACACTAAATTACCTCAGTCTAGATAAAGAAATGGACATTATATTAGCTAAAAATAAATCTTTAAATAATCCCAAAGGAAAAGAGAAAGTTTCAAATATGATAAAAGTTGCATCCTTAACTCGAAAAGGATTTATAGCTGGTGATATAAGTACTGTAATGAGTCCGAGGACTGTATTACATTGGGCTGAAAATGCAGAAATTTTTAAAGATGTAGGATACGCATTTAGAGTCACTTTTTTAAATAAATGTGATGAAATTGAAAAAAATACAATTGCTGAATACTATCAAAGATGTTTCGGGGAAGAACTACCAGAGTCACTAGTAAATATTCAAATTTAAATGAAAAATAATAAGGCTGGAAACTTAAGAGAAAAACTTAAGCAAGCTTTAGCTTCAACAGCAAGAGTGATTTCTGATGATATCCATCTTAAAAATATTGATGAAAAAAACAAAAAAGATTTGAATTTTGTTGATATTGAAAATCTTAACTCGAAAAGAGATTTCATTAAAGCTAGAGCAGAGTCTGACTCATCTGCTTTAAAAAAAAAATTTTCAAATGATGAGATTTATAAAAAGAATTTACCTTTAAATTCTTCATATAAGTCTCTTTATTCTATCGCAGAAAAAGTAAGATATGAATGCCTTGGCTCAGAAATGTTGAAAGGTATAGCAAAAAATCTTAAGGAAAATTATGATCAAATAATTCAATTAAAAAGAAAAGATCAATTAAATTCAAAAGAAGATGTTCCAGTAGTGGAAGCTTTTGAATTATATATGTTAAAGAAATTTCTAAACGTCGAATTAAATGACTTAACCAATAATATGTTAAATTTTTGGGAAAAAGACTTCGATAAAGTAATGAATAAACACATTGAATTTTTAAAAGAAAACTTAGAATATCAAAATGAATATTCCTCAAAGTTTTCAGAAATATTACAAGAAATGGATATTTTTAAAAATGAGGATAATGAAGAAACCAGGGAAGAAAACCAAGATGATGGTCAAAATAATCCCTCTAATGATGACGAAGACAACAATTCAGATGATACTAGAGATGAAAATAACAATGAAGAGACTGAAGCGAGCTTAGACTCTGAATATGACATAGATGAATATAAACTTGATGAGCAACTTATTGATAGTGAATCTGATCAAAAAAATAATGAACAAGTTATCCAAAAAAAATCAATTAATGATTTAAATACAGACTATAAAATCTTCACAACACAGTTTGATGAAATAACAAAAGCAGAAAATTTAGAAAACTCTGATGAAGCTTCAAAATTAAGAAAAACTTTAGATCAACAATTAATAGGTTTTCAAGATGTCATTACCAAACTTGCAAACAAGCTTCAAAGACAATTGTTAGCAAAACAAAATAGGGCTTGGGAGTTTGATTTAGAGGAAGGGTTATTGGATAGTTCAAAACTACCAAGAATAATTATGGACCCTTATAATTCATTATCATTTAAAAAAGAGAAGGATTTAGATTTTAAAGATACAGTAGTAACTCTTTTAATAGATAATTCTGGATCCATGAGAGGCCGACCAATAACGATTGCTGCAATATGTGCGGATATCTTATCAAGAACCTTGGAAAGATGTTCTGTTAAAGTTGAAATATTAGGTTTCACAACCAAAAATTGGAAAGGTGGAAAAAGTAGAGAGTTTTGGAATAAAGAGGGTAAACCAAAAACACCGGGTAGATTAAATGATTTAAGACACATAATTTATAAAGGGGCTGACACACATTGGCGACAATGTAAAAATAATCTTGGTTTAATGTTAAAAGAAGGATTATTAAAAGAAAATATTGATGGAGAGGCAATTTCCTGGGCATTTAATCGATTAAAAAAAAGAAAAGAAGAAAGAAAAATATTAATGGTAATTTCTGATGGTGCACCAGTTGATGACTCAACTCTGTCAGTCAATTCAGGAGATTTTCTTGAAAAACATTTAAAGAAAATTGTGAAATTTATCGAGGAAAAAACTGAAACTGAAATTTTAGCGATTGGAATAGGCCATGATGTATCAAGATACTATAATCGAGCGATAAAGATCACAGATGTCAATGAATTGGGAGATGTCATGATTTCTCAATTGAGTGAACTTTTTAAAAGTAAAAAAAATTTACATTAAAGATTGAACAAATCTTTATTTTTCCACTTTATTGTCACTTCCGCTCCACTTCTTGTTTGAGAATTCCAACAATTAACAATGGCAAAATTTTTTTCTAATAAAGTCTTTCCTATAAATAGTCCTAAACCTAATCCACTATTTTTATCAGATGATTTTAGATAAGGTTCTCCAATTTTTGATAAAATATCACTTGGATATCCATCACCATCATCTTCAATTGTAATTTCTGTAAAATCATTATCACTTTTCAAATTTATAAAAACTTTGCTTTTACTAAACTTATTTGCATTACCGATAAAATTTCTTAATCCATAAACTATTTCAATCGATCTATAAATTTTCTTTGAATTTAAATCTTGTTCTAAATTAAGACTAAATTCTTTTTTACTTGTTTCTTTAAACGATGAAATAATTTGTCTTAAATATTCTCTCATTGATAAGTCCTCATCAATAAATTCATCCTCCTGATCAGGATTTAATGATAATCTTTTTAATATTTCATTACACCTTTCAACTTGACTTGATAAGAGTTCAATATCTTGTGAAACATCTTTTTGATCTTTTAATTGTTTTGATAATTCCTGGGTAATTACCTTTATTGTTGATAAGGGCGTCCCTAATGAATGTGCAGCAGCGGCTGCTTGACCTCCTAAAGATAACATTTCATGCTCTTTTGCCATAATCTCTTCCATCTTATTTAGAGCATCTTTCCTTAACTTGCTCTCTGCTCCGAATATAATGGCAAAATAATTCAAAAAAAGTAGAGCTATTATTAAGGCTAAAGGTATCGCATAGATATAATAGTTACTAACATGAAAGTGATCGTTCAAAGGACTGGGTAGATCTTTTGAAATAAAAGTTAACCCCAAAATAGATAGAGTAGTTAATAATACTAATAATGAATTAGTTCTAAAACTCAAATTTGATGAAGCAAAGACACTTGGTATTATTAAAAAAATGATAAATGGGTTTTTCACACCCCCTGTAAGGTAAATCAATCCACTTAATTGAATTATATCAATAAATAAATGAATAAATGCTGATCTATCTGTTAATTGAGTTTTTTTGTAAATAAAAATTAAATATAAATTACTGATTACTCCAATAGAAATAAATAAATTTGCAAAAATAAAGTTGAAGTCAAAATTAAAATAGAAATGTACAAGATATACTGATATTAGTTGCCCTATAATACCAATCCACCTTAAATTTATATAAATTGACTTTTTTAAAGAATATTGTTTTGAAGTTTCAAAAAACTTCATTTTTAAACATCTAAATTTTGTACATTTATTGCGTTAGATACTATAAAGTCTTTCCTTAAAGAAACATCATTTCCCATGAGTGTATGAATCAAGACTTGATCTTTTTTTAAATCTTTTGAGTACTGAACTTGCAATAAGTTTCTTGTATCTGGATTTAATGTTGTACTCCATAATTCCTCTGGATTCATTTCTCCCAAACCTTTAAATCTTTGAATGTTCAATTTCGACTTTTCAGACTCCATAAATCTTTCAAATTCTTTTGATCCCTTTTTGATTTTTTTAAAATCTTTATTGTTATTAATAATATATTGTTCAAGCTCTTTTTCGTCTTTGATATAAATTCCTTTTGATCCTTTATTAATTTTAAATAATGGTGGCTGTGCCAAATAGACATGTCCATTTTCGATAAGTTTGTTAAATGGTTTGTTGTTAAAAAACGTCAATAATAAAGCTCTAATGTGTGATCCATCAACATCTGCATCCGTCATAATTATAACTTTACCATATCTCAGATCTTTTAAATCTATTTCTTGAGATTTCGGATCTAATCCTAAAGCATTTATCAATGTCAAAATTTCATTTGATGAAATCATCTTTGATAAAGCTTTTGTTCTATGATCTGAACCATTATTACTATTGCCATTTTTCTTGCCATCATTTGTATCTACGTAAGTGTTGAGAATCTTTCCTCTCAAAGGCAATACAGCTTGATTAGCTCTATTTCTGCCTTGTTTCGCTGATCCACCAGCTGAGTCTCCCTCTACAATAAAAAGTTCTGTTCCCTCTTGCTTACCGATTTGGCAGTCGGCTAACTTTCCAGGAAGTCCACTTAATTCTAGGGCACCTTTCCTTCTTACACTTTCTCTTGCTTTTCGAGCAACATCTCTAGCTAATGCAGCTTGAATAATCTTTGCTAAAATAATTTTAGCAATAGATGGATTTTGATCAAACCATATAGAGAGCTTTTCGTTAACAATATTTTCAACTATCATTCGTACCTCTGAAGATACAAGCTTATCTTTAGTTTGAGATGAAAATTTAGGATCAGGGATTTTTGCTGACAACACACAAGTTAACCCTTCTTTAATATCATCCCCTGATATAGTAAATTTGTTTTTTTTTAAAAGGTTATGTTCATTCGCATATTTATTAACAACTCTTGTCAAGGCGCTTCTAAAACCAAGCAGGTGTGTTCCACCATCTTTTTGATGGATATTATTAGTATATGGGAATACATCTTCGCTATAGGCAGCATTCCATTTGAGAGAACACTCTATCTCTACGTTTTGTTTTTTACCCTCTATATAAATAGGCTTTTTAAATAAATCATTGCCATTTTTATTTTGTAATTTTTCTCTTTTTTCATCTAGAAAATTAACAAACTCAATTACACCACCATCAAATTTAAAAATGGTTTTCTTTTCTTTTTTATTTGTAAGATCTAAGAATGTAATTTTTATTCCTTTGTTTAAGAAAGCTAATTCTCTCATTCTTTTTATAAGAGTATTTGAATTAAATTTAATAGATGAGAAAATTTCTTTTGAGGGTAAAAATGTAATCTGAGTACCAGTCTCTTTAGATTTCCCAATTTTTTTCAGTGGTGATTTGGCATCTCCCTCTTTGAACTCAATAAAATATTTTTGACCATCTCTATGAATTTCTAATTGTAATTTTTCTGAAAGGGCATTAACAACTGATACACCAACGCCGTGCAGACCTCCTGATACTTTGTATGAGTCATGATCAAATTTACCTCCAGCATGAAGTTGGGTCATTATTACTTCTGCTGCAGATTTTTTTTCTCCTTTGTGAATATCTATAGGAATACCTCTACCATCATCTTTAACAGTAATTGTGCCATCAGCATTCATCATAACATCAATATTTTTACAATAACCTGCTAATGCTTCATCTATTGAGTTGTCAACAACTTCATAAACCATGTGATGGAGACCTGTACCATCGTCTGTATCACCAATATACATTCCAGGTCTTTTCCTTACTGCTTCTAGACCTTTAAGAACTTTAATCGAGTCTGCTTGATATTTATTTAATGTCGCCATTTTTTATTTTATGGAAAAATTAATTATATCATTTTTTACACTAAATTGCTCATTTAATAATTTTATCAATTAACAAAAAATGTCAAATTGACCGCATAAAATAAAGATTATTTATGGCGGAGAGAATGGGATTCGAACCCATGAAAGAGTTACCCCTTTACACGCTTTCCAAGCGTGCGCCTTCAACCACTCGGCCACCTCTCCTAAAAAATTGATATAATAGCTAAATTATAAACTCATTATACTTATTTTTATTTTTTAATAAATAATCAGGAAAATTATTATTTAACTCAACTTTTTCTATAACAATGTTTCTTTCAAAAATATCTTCACAATTATTTATCTTTTTTATTATATAATTTTCATTTAACATATAATCTTTCACAAGTTCACTGTGTGCAAAAGATTTCATTTTTGTTATAATCTCTGAAGGTTTTTTTACTGAACTAAAATGCCATCCACCATTTTTTAATATTTGTTGATTATTAAAAATTTTATTGAATAATTTATCCTGATTTTTCACTTTGATATTTCTTAACCATTGAGGTGATTTTAAATATTTTTTTACACACAAACGGGAGCCATACCATGGAGGTTCTGATATACATTTCAAGTTGAATTTATAATAAAATAATTGTTGCTCAAAAAAAGAGTATTTATTTCTCACGTCAAAATGCTGAATTATATCAGGATTGGGTAATTCATCTATGTCTGAAATAATAATCCAATCATTATCCGAAGCATCAGTGATATAATTTGAAATTGAGTTTCTTATGGATTGATCAACTAAATGGTTTTGGGACCAGTTTTTTTTAATCTTCAAATCTTTATCAATTAAAAGATTTTCTATTGGATGATAACTTATTTTTTTTTCAAACTTTTTAAATTTATTTATATCAAATTTAAATTCTTTCAATTTTCCAGTATGTGTGAGATTTGACTCAACTATTACAAATTTATCTACAAATTTATCTAAGATGTTAAGTCGCAAATCTAATAATAAATCTTCATCAAAATACATGAAACAATCAAATATCTTCATTTTATATTTGCAAAATTTAGGGCTTTTAAATAGTTTATTACATCATTATACAACAAATGAAAAATGAATTAAAAAAAATTTTTATTACTGGTGGAGCTGGATTTATTGGCTCACACGTATCAGAAGCTTTTTTTAAAAACTTTACTAAAAGTAAAATAATAATCCTAGACAAGTTAACTTATGCAGGAAATAAATCTTTTATTTCCCCAATTTTAAAATCAAAAAGAGTGAGATTTATTAAAAGTGATATAAATGATACCAAAAAATATACAAATTTTTTAAATAATTGTGATTTAGCCATAAATATTGCCGCAGAAAGTCATGTTGATAATTCTTTTATTTCCCCACTAAATTTTACAAAAACCAATTCACTTGGTGCTCATGCGTTTTTTTTAGAATGTATTAAAAAAAAAGTTAAAAAAATTCTACATGTAAGCTCAGACGAAGTATATGGAGAAAAAGTAACCGGCACCTGTTTTGAAAACCAATTAGTAAATCCTACTAACCCATATTCTGCATCGAAAGCTGCAGCCGAAATATTGATAAATAGTTACAAATATACTTATAAAAAAGAAATAATAATTGTAAGAGCTAATAATATCTATGGCATTAGACAATATCCAGAAAAACTTATTTCAACTTCTATTGTGAATCTAATTCATAATCAACCAATCCCTATACACGGAAATGGTAAAAATATCAGATATTATTTATCTGCAGAAGATTTTGCAAATGCACTAATACTTTTAGTAAAAAAGAGAGATAAAGGCACATTTAATGTTGGAAGTAATTTTTTTGAACAGAATATCAACATTGCTAAGCATATTTGTAAAATCTTCAAAAAAAATCCAAAAAAATTTATTAAATTTACCAAAGACAGATTATACAATGATAAAAGGTACTCAGTTTCATCAAAAAAAATAAAAAAATTAGGGTGGAGACCAAAAAGAAATTTAATAAAGGATCTTCCAATGATAATTGAGTGGTATAAAAGAAATTACAAAATATTCAAAAAAATATGAAAAAAAAATTTAAGTTTGTTCATAAGACAGGAAAAGTTTTTGAGGACAAAAGAGGTTACTTGTTGAAAATATTAGATAAAGGCTTTTCATCATCAATAGAAATTTTTTCAAAAAAAGGAACCATAAGAGCAAATCATTATCACAAAAAAGATGAGCATTTTTGTTACATATTAAAAGGAGAAATATTATTTTTTTACAGAAATAGATCTAAAGGATCAAAGTTGAATTATAAAGTTATGAAAAAAGGCGACTTATTTTTTACAACTTATAATCAAGATCATTTAGCCTACTTTTTAAAGAATACACACTTTCTCTCATATAGTAGTAGAAAAAGAGACAAGTTCGATTATGAAAAAGATTTGGTTAGATTGAACATGGATAAAGAACCAAGGATAAAAAAAATAATCTCAAAATATAAATAGTGCAAAAAAAAGATTGCGTTCAGATAAAATGTTGTCGTTTATGTAATTCTAAAAATTTAAAGAAAGTTATTGATTTAGGAAAAACTCCGCTAGCAAACGCGTACTCAAAAGTTAAAATAAGTAAGAAATTAAAAAGATATCCTCTAGGCCTAAAATATTGTTTTAATTGTGGGCACTTACAATTAACCCATTCTATAAAGCCGTCTAAAATGTTTAGTAATTACCTTTATAAAACAAATACCTCCAAAAAAAATTTTCTACATTTTAAAAAATATGCTGATGAAATAAAAAAAAAATACAAAAGTAATGGTGGCAAAATTTTGGATATTGCCTCAAATGATGGAACTTTTCTAAATTTTTTTGAAGAAAAGAAATATTTTAGACTTGGAATTGATCCAGCTAAAAATTTAAAAAGATTGTCTAAAAAAAAAGGAATCATACAAATAGATAATTTTTTTACTAAAAGAGAAAGTGATAAAATAAAAAAAAGATATGGTGATTTTGATATAATAACTGCTAATCATGTGTGCGCTCATGTGGAAAATTTAAGTGACTTTTTTAGTGGGGTTCAAAATCTACTTAAAAAAGATGGATTATTTATATTTGAAATTTCTTATAGGGCCTCAGTATTAAAAAAAAATACATTTGATACAATTTATCATGAACATTTAGATTATCATGCGCTGTATCCAATTTGTAAATTTGTAAAAAAATTCAATCTCAATGTTATAAATTTTAAAACGCCAGATGCTCAAGGAGGCTCGTTAAGAGTCTATGCTTCAAAAAACAAAAATATTAGAATTCAAAAAAATATAAAAAAACAAATCTTGAAAGAAAAAAAAACACTAAATTTATTCAAAACTGTCACCTATAAAAAATTTGAAAAAAAAATTGCAGATTGTAAATATAAATTGCACTCAATTATTCAAAATTGTAAAAAAAATCATATGAATTTTGCAGGCTACGGTGCTGCAGCCAAAACAACTACTTTTTTAAATTATTTTGATATTTCTGAAAAAGATATTCAATTTATTTTTGATGATAACAAATTAAAACATGGCTTGTGTATTCCTGGTACAAAAATTAATATTTTAAATCCATCTGTTTTAGATAGAAAAAAAATAAACGTTTTAATTATATTTGCATGGAATTATGCAGACATAATAATTAAAAAAAATAAAAAATTTCAGAAAAAAGGAGGAAAATTTTTAATCCCCTTTCCAAAACCAAAGTTACTTTAATGAAGGTATATAATATTGGACTAATAGGCAGAGGTAAAATGGGTAAGGCTTTTCAGGGAGAAATTGAAAAGTCGAATAAGTTTAATTTAGTTAAAATTTTTTCAAAAAGGGACATACGAAAAAAAAAACAGAACATTAGAAAATTTTTTAGATCAAATATATTTGATCTTATTATAATAACTTCACCAGTCGACTCACACTATCAATACCTAAATTATGCTATGAAAAATAAAAAACATATAATTGTTGAGAAACCTTTAGTGGAAAATTTCAATGAGCTTAAAAAATTATCAAAATTGAATAGAAATTTTAAACAAAAAATTATGATACATCATAATGATATTTTAAATTTTGAAAAATATAAAATTTTTAAAAAATGTTACAAAAACTCCAAAAAAATTGAAATGATCTATGGTAAAAAAGATATAAAAAATAGCACCAAAAAACCTTATTTTGATTGGTTGCCTCATCCACTTGCTTTAATAGTAAAATATTTCGGTTTTCCAAAAAAATTTAAGATTTTGAATTACTCTAAAACAAAGAAAGAAAGTGGGCTTTTTGAGGAATTAAAGATTGAATTTTCATTTAAAAAATTACAAATATATTTAATGTTTTCAAATTTTCTTAAAAATAAAACAAAGAAAATATTCATTTTTAAAAATGTTAAAAAAGAAATATATGATGGATACAAAAAAAAGAACCAAAGAAGTATTAAATTACTTTTAGAAAAATTTTATAAAAAAAATAAAATTAATGAAATATCATTATTTTTTAAAACTTATGATTTATTGTTTAAGATAGAAAAAGATATTGAAAAAAGAATTATAAACTAATTTTTATCAATTCTTAAGACACCAATAAATGCTTCTTGAGGAATCTCAACTTTTCCAAATTGTTTAGATCTAACTTTTCCTTTTTTTTGTTTCTCTAATAACTTACGCTTTCTAT
Organism: uncultured Pelagibacteraceae bacterium; assembly: GCA_902558445.1. Lineage (GTDB taxonomy): Bacteria > Pseudomonadota > Alphaproteobacteria > Pelagibacterales > Pelagibacteraceae > Pelagibacter. The sequence goes on from CACEDX010000002.1 coordinate 48,067, forward strand.
CGGTAGCGCCACCACCATGAATTTTTGTTAAAACATCTTTTTTAAATCCTTTGATAGTCTCTCTAGCAATAATCTTACCTCCAATGGCTGCCTGAATAGGTATCATAAAATTATGCCTTGGAATAAGTGTTTTTAATTTTTCGCATACCTCTCTCCCTGTTTTCTGAGCAAAATCCTTATGTATCATTATTGCTAAGGCATCTACTGTTTCGCCATTTACCAATATACTTAGTTTTACTAAATCACCCTCACGATGTTCTAATATTTCATAATCAAAACTTGCATATCCGCTAGTCATTGATTTAATTCTATCATTGAAATCAAAAACAACTTCATTCAATGGTAGTTCATAACTCAATACAGCTCTATTTCCAGAATAACTTAAATTAGTTTGAATTCCTCTTTTGTCCTGACAAAGTTTGATAATTGATCCAAGATATTGGTCTGGTGTTATAATAGTTGCTTTAATCCATGGCTCTTCAATAAAATTTATCAAAGTTGGGTCAGGAAGACTTGAGGGATTTTGTAAATCAATAATTTCTCCGCTATTCAAATTAATCTTATAAACAACCCCAGGAGTTGTAGTAAGTAAATTGACATCAAATTCTCTTTCTAGTCTTTCAGTAATTATTTCCAAATGAAGAAGGCCCAAAAATCCACATCTAAAACCTAAGCCCAAAGCAGAGGATGATTCTGGTTCAAAAGAAAAACTAGCATCATTCAATTGTAATTTTGCCAATCCATCTTTAAGTTTTTGATATTCAGAACTATCAACTGGAAATAACCCACAAAATACGACAGGTTTACTTGGTTTAAAACCAGGTAGCGCATCTGGAATTGGTTTTGAAGCGTCACAGATAGTGTCACCAACTTTAGTTTCTGAAAGAATCTTTATTCCTGTTGTAATAAAACCAATTTCTCCAGTATTTAATTCATCTATATTTTTTGCTTTTGGAGTAAAAACTCCAACTTTTTCAACAATATAATCTTGATTTGTAGAAAGCATTTTAATTTTCATATTTTTAGTTAATTTACCATTAATAACTCTAACTAATATTACAACACCTAGATAAGTGTCATACCAGCTGTCAACTAACAAACATTTTAAATCTTTTTCAGAATACCCTTTTGGGCTTGGTAATTTATCTATAATTTGTTCCAAAATATCATTTATACCTTCCCCTGTTTTTCCTGAACAAGGAATTGCATTTTCAGTGTCGATTCCTATCACATCCTCAATTTGTTTTTTTGTTCTATCCAGATCGGATGCAGGTAAATCAACTTTATTTAAAACTGGAATTATTTCGTGATTAATATCGAGAGCTTGATAAACATTAGCTAGTGTTTGAGCTTCTACACCCTGAGTACTATCTACAATTAATATTGACCCCTCACAAGCATACAAAGATCTGCTAACCTCATAACTAAAATCTACATGACCGGGAGTATCTATTATATTTAAAATATAATTTTTTCCATTTTTTGCTTTATAGTTTAATTTTACAGTCTGTGCTTTTATTGTGATACCTCTCTCCCTTTCTATATCCATAGAGTCAAGTACTTGTGATTTCATTTCTCTCTCTGTCAAACCACCACATTGATGGATTATTCTATCAGCTATTGTAGATTTCCCATGATCAATATGGGCAATAATTGCAAAATTTCTGATATTATCGATTGTACTCATTTTAATTTCAAGATCGAATTTTAGCGCCAGTTTTATTTTCCACTGCTTCTATGATTGAATTATTAATTTTCTCTAAGTCCTTATCGTTCAAAGTTTTTTCTGATGACTGAATTGTTACACTGATCGCTATAGACTTTTGGTTGTCTGGAATATTTTCACCTTCATAAACATCAAAAACTTTTATATTGCTAATAAGATTTGGATTCACATTAGAGATTACCCTTATTAACTCTTGGGCTTCTACATCTTTATTAACTACAAATGCAAAATCTCGCTCTGATTTTTGAAAATCCGATACAGAAAACTTTAATTTTTGATCTTTCAATGTTTTTCTTGAAAGTTTTAAGTTTTCTAAAAAGATTTCAAAACCTATTAAATTTTCAGTTTTAATATCAATTTTTTTTAGAATATTAGGATGAATTTCACCAAAATAAGCTGCAACTTTATCTTTACTATGATCTAAGAAAATTCTACCGGACTTTCCTGGATGATAATAATTGGGTGTTTTGCTATCAATAAAAAAATGATCAGAATTATAACCTGCTTCACTCAAAGTTTGCACTACATCCCTTTTTGCATCAAATAAATCAATATTTCTCTCTTTATCGATCCAAGAAAGTCTTGTTTTTTTACCGGCTGACAAACCGCAAACTACTGTCTTTTGCTCACCTGGATTTGAACCAGTAAAAACAGGACCTATCTCAAATATAGATAAATCTTTAAAGCCTCTATCCAAATTTTTACTCATATACATGATTAAATTTGAAAATATGGAATTTCTTAAAACTCCTAATTCAGAACTTATAGGGTTTACAATTTTTATTTCTTTACCAGCTTCTCTAAAGTGATTGTTATAACTTTGATCTGTAAATGACCATGTTATTGTCTCTAAATAACCCTTCGAAGCAATTGCTCTTTGTAAGAAATGAAATAATCTTTGAGTTTTAGTTAAAGTGGATTTAGATCTATCCTTAATAGGGTCAATTGTTTTTATTTTGTCATAACCACTTATTCTCACCAACTCTTCAATAATGTCTATTTGCTGTGAAATATCTGGTCTCCAGGAAGGAACTATCAACTTTAAAGAATTTTTTTCTTTTTTAATGATAAAACCAAGATCAGTCAAAATTCTTTGGATTTCCTTTTCAGAAATTTTAAATCCAACTATATTTTCAAAAGAATTTACATCAAAGTTTATAATTTTGGTTTTATAAGATTCAGTTTTTTGAATATCGATTTTACTAACTTCACCACCACAGATTTCTTGAATTAGTGATGCCGCTTTCTTTAAACCAGTTTCGATGGATAATGGGTCAATTCCTCTTTCAAATCTAAATTTTGCATCTGTATCTAAATTTAGTTTTTTTGCCGTATTTCTAATTGACCTTGGATCAAAATAAGCAGACTCTAATAATATGTTTTTTGTATCAAATTCTGTGCCCGATCTTGTGCCCCCAATAATTCCACCTAATCCTAAAACTCCTTTGTTGTCACTAATAACACACATACCTTTTTCTAACTTATAAATTTTATTGTCCAGTGCTGTAAACTCTTCTCCAGATTTTGAGTTTCTTACCAATATCCCTTTTTCAATTTTGTCAGCATCATATGCGTGTAATGGTCGATTAATATCTAGCATTACATAATTTGTTATATCAACAATAGCTGAAATAGGTTTTTGACCAACTGAAATTAATTTATCTTTGAGCCATTGAGGACTCTCGGTATTTTTTACATTTTTAATTAAACAACTTCCAAAAGCACTACACCCTTGTCCTTTCTCCTTATTAATCTTAACTTTTAAAGTTTGTTTTGTTTTTAATTTAATTTTTTTTTCTTTAGATACTATTAACCTTCCAAAACCTGAAGCTGCGAGATCTCTAGCTATTCCCTTCACACCAAGACAATCCGGTCGATTAGGTGTAATAGATAAATCAATAAGATTAGATTTTGATTTTGAAAAATAACTTTTACCAATATTTTTTTCATGTTTTTTAGATAATTCGGTAATACCATCACTCTCATCAGATAAATTTAACTCAGACTCAGAGCAAAGCATTCCGTAAGAAGTTACACCTCTAATCTTTGCTATTTCTAATTTTGTATTAGTCTTCGGGATAATTGCACCTGGAGGTGCATATATAGTGATAAGTCCTTCACTCGCATTGGTCGCACCACACACAACTTTTTTAAGCTCTTTCTCACCGACATTTACGTCACAAACTTTAAGTCGATCTGCGTTTGGATGTTTTTCTGTCTTGATAATTTTTGCAATTTTAAATAGTTGATTATCAGATGAAAGACTTTCCACGCTTTCTACCTCTAACCCTATATTGGTAAGTTGTTCTAAAAGATTTTTTTCTTTCAGATTAGTTTTTAAATGATCTTTTAACCAATCAAATGTGATTTTCATCTACTTAGGCCTCTATAGTTTGTGGGTACGTCTAAAGGATCAAATCCAAAATGGTTTAACCATCTATAATCACAATCAAAGAAAGCTCTTAGATCATTAATTCCATATTTCAACATCGCTAATCTATCAATTCCTATTCCGAACGCATAACCTTGAAACTTAGCTGGATTGACCTTAACATTTTTTAAAACATTTGGATGAACCATCCCGCAACCTAGTATTTCTAGCCACTGATCGCCTTCCCCTATAATAATTTTTCCATCTTTGATTTCATATCCAATATCAACTTCGGCAGATGGTTCTGTGAAAGGAAAATGACTTGGCCTAAATCTCATCTTTATTTTTTTAACTTCAAAAAATTCTTTGATAAAATAATTCAAACAACCTTTTAAGTGACCCATATTTATATTTTTGTCTATATGAAGACCTTCAACTTGGTGAAACATTGGTGAATGCGTTTGGTCACTATCCGATCTGTATGTTCTGCCAGGTGCAATTATTTTAAAAGGTGGTTTGTCTTTTAACATTGTTCTAATTTGAACAGGAGACGTATGAGTGCGTAGCAATCTTTCTTTTTTTTCATCAAGATAAAATGTATCATGCATATCTCTCGCTGGATGATTGTCTGGAGTATTTAATGCAGTAAAATTGTTATATTCATTTTCAACATCTGGTCCTTCCTCTACACTAAAGCCTATTTCAGAAAATATAGAGGATATTTCATCAATTGTTTGTGAAACAGGATGGATTTTACCTCTTACAAATGATCGCTCTGGTAAAGTAACATCAATTTTTTCTTTTTCCAATTTTTCATTAATATTAACTTTTTCTATTTCGTTTATTTTTAAATTTATAAGATCTTGAAGTTCATCCTTAATAATATTCAAATCAGATGCAAATTTTTTTCTTTCTGAAGCATCAATAGTACCTATTTTTTTAAATTGAGATGAGATCAACCCATTTTTACCAAATAGATTAGATTTTATTTGATTAAGTTCTGCTAGATCTAATATACCTTTTAACTTTGATACAAATTCGTCTTTTATTTTTTTTAGATCAGACATTTTTACAGATTATTTCTTCAGCGAAATAAAACAATAGTGAAGATTAATTTAAAGCAGATTGTGCTTTTTGGACAATAGTTTTAAAGGCTTCTGGGCTATCATAGGCTATCTCAGCTAAAATTTTTCTATCAATTTTAATTCCACATTTATTTAAACCGTAGATAAACTTGGAATATGTCAAACCTTCAGCTCTTACACCCGCATTGATTCTTTGTATCCACAATGATTTGAAATCTCTTTTCTTATTTCTTCGATCTCTGTATGCATATTGCATAGCTTTTTCCATAGCTTGCTTTGCAACTCTAATAGTATTTTTTCTTCTTCCCCACTGACCTTTTACAGCTTTTAAAACTTTTTTATGTTTAGCTCTACTTGTTACACCCCTTTTAACTCTTGCCATTTTAACCTCTTAAGCTGTAGGGCATATACGATTTAACAATCTTACCGTCTTGTTTTGACATCGCAGTAGTACCCCTAAGTTTTCTAATCTGAGAATTAGTTCTTTTTATCATGCCATGCCTCTTTCCAGCTTGAGCCATCATAACTTTCCCTCTAGCTGAAATTTTAAATCTTTTTTTTGCTGAGCTCTTTGTTTTTAATTTTGGCATAATTGAACGAGGTTATACAAAGAATGTTGAAAATTTACAACCTATATTAAAGCCTATAAAGGTTGAATTACCATAATCATTTGCTTCCCATCAAACTTGGGGTGCAATTCAACTTTACCAATATCTTTCATATCCTCTTTAATTTTGGCCATCAATTCATTCCCTAAATGAGAGTGTTGAAGTTCACGTCCTTTAAACCTAATGGTAAACTTTACCTTGTCACCTTTAGCAATAAATTTTTTAGCATTTTTTACTTTAAATTCATAATCATGCGTTTCAGTCACTGGTCTCATTTTAATTTCCTTTAAAGCAATTATTTTTTGTTTCTTTTTTGCAAGGTTTGCTTTTTTTTGTGCATCATATTTATATTTTCCCATGTCCATAATTTTACAAACTGGGGGATTAGCATTTGGGGCAATTTCGATTAAATCCAAACCTTGATTTTTTGCCATTGAGATTGCCTCATTAGTATTTAAAACGCCTAAGTTTTCTCCATCACTTGCAATAACTTGAACCTCAGGTGAGGAAATTCTGTTATTTGATCGAGGTCCGCGATCCTTGGTTCTTCTTTGAAAATAGTTTTGCTTAAAATCTGCCACTTAAATATTTGAAGGTGCTTTGTTTAAAGCAGAAAATTTTTTTAGAAATGAGTTTAGTTCCATATTTTCTTGTTTATTTGAATCCAACCTTCTAATGGTTACTGAGTTACTGTCAACTTCTTTTTTACCACAAATTATTAAAAGAGGTATTTTTGCTAATGAATGATCTCTTATTTTATAATTTAAATTATGATTTTTTAAATCAACCATTGATGAAATACCAGCTTCTCTTATCTTAGTGGAAACTTTTTTTGCGTATTCTTCGAAGTCTTCAGAAATAGGTATTACAACTGTTTGTAACGGAGATATCCAAAATGGAAATTTTCCAGCATAGTTTTCAATCAGAATACCTATAAATCTCTCGAGTGATCCAAATAATGCACGATGTAACATTACAGGAACTTTCTTAGTGCCATCTTTATCTACATATGATGCATCTAATCTACCTGGTAAATTTAAATCAACTTGGACAGTTCCACACTGCCAATCTCTTCCTATTGCATCTCTTAAAACAAACTCTATTTTTGGACCGTAAAATGCTCCCTCACCTTTATTTATACTGTACTCAAGTTTAGATGCTTTGACTGCCTTTAACAAAGATGCTTCAGCCTTATCCCAAATTTCATCCTCACCAACTCTTACCGCTGGCCTATCAGCATATTTAAGAATTACATTTTCAAAACCCAAATCTTTATAAATTTCTAATATCAAATTTGTAACATTTAAACATTCACTTGTGATTTGATCTTCGGAGCAAAAAATATGAGCATCATCTTGAGTGAATGCTCTTACTCTTAATAACCCATGTAAAGCACCAGATGGTTCATATCTATGAACTTTTCCAAACTCAGTAATTCTTAGAGGTAAATCTCGATAACTTTTAAGACCTTGATTAAAAACTTGTATGTGTCCAGGGCAATTCATTGGTTTAATAGCAAAAACTTTTTCATCAGGAGTTTCTGAGGTATACATGTTTTCCCCATATTTTTCCCAATGACCTGATTTTTCCCACAATAATCTGTCTAATACCTCTGGTGTGTTCACCTCTTTGTATCCGGCTAGGTCCTGTTTAGCTCTCATGTAATTAATTAATTTTTGAAATAACGTCCAACCTTTCTCATGCCAAAAAACTGATCCTGGACTTTCTTCTCTAAAATGAAACAAATCCATTTCTTTGCCTAATTTACGATGATCTCTTTTTTCTGCCTCTTCAATTCTTTTTAAATAATCGTCTAGATCTTTCTGGGAGGCCCAACTTGTTCCGTAGATCCTTTGAAGCATTTCATTTTTTGAGTCACCTCGCCAATATGCACCTGAAACTTTTGTAAGTTTAAAGGCTTTGCCAATTTTACTAGATGATACCAAATGAGGTCCTCTGCATAAATCATACCAAGTATCACCATGATGATAGACTGAAAGTTCTTCAGTTTCCGGAATACTCTCAATGATTTCTGCCTTATATTTTTCTCCAATTTTTTTAAAATGCTTAATTGCTTTATCTCTTTCCCATACTTCTCGTCTTGTTTTTAAATCTTTGTCAATTATTTTTGACATCCTTTCTTCAATTTTTTTGAGATCGTCATTTGTAAAGGGCTCCTTTCTGGCAAAGTCATAATAAAATCCATTTTCTATAACTGGTCCAATAGTAACTTGGGTGCCTGGGTATAATTCTTGAACTGCCATAGCCATGATATGTGCAGCGTCATGTCTAATAACTTCTAAACCCTCTGGGTCTTTTGCTGTAAAAATTTTAACGGAACAATCTTTATCAATCGAAAAATATAAATCTTTTAATTCTCCATTCACACTCATTATCAAGGCTTGTTTTGCTAGTGATTTGCTAATTTTTTCAGCAATCTCTAAGCCTGTCACTTTTTTAGGAAAATCTAAATTGTTTCCGTCTGGTAAAGTAATTATGGGCATTTAATTTAGTAATCTCTTATACTCTGAATAAGTAGAAAAACACATTTTTTCAACATTAAATTTTTTTATAATGTTTTTTCTTCCCTCCTTACCCATTAATTTTAAGGAAGTTTCATCCATTGTCATTGCTTGAATGATTTTTTTACTCAAGGAGCCAGCGTCACCAGATTCAAATAACAACCCAGTTTTTTCGTTTAAAATTGTCTCATTTGATCCTCCAATATTACTTGCAATGATTATTTTTTCCATAGATTGTGCCTCTACCGCAACTCTTCCAAAAGCTTCTGGTTCAATTGATGCTGAAACTATAATATCAGAAACTTTATAAGCTAAAGCCATATCCTTACAATGGTCTATGAATTTTACTTGATTGTTCAGATTATATTTTTCGGTTAATTTGATAAGTTTTTCTTTATAAGAATCTCTTCCCTGATCATTGCCTAATATTACAACATGAAATGCTTCGTATCCTAATTCAATTTTAACTAAATTTATTGCCTCAATAAATAATTCTTGACCCTTCCATGACGTAAGTCGACCTGGCATAAGAATTATTTTTTTTTCATCAATAATATTCCACTCATTTAAAAGTTTTTTTTCATCAGTTTCAATTTTGGTTGTTGGATCAAAATAATCTACATTTATGCCCCTAAAAATTACTAAAAATTTTTTTTTAGAGTTCAAGAATTCCTGATAATTCTCTTGAATATGTGAAAAGATAAAGTTTGATCCTGCTATTACTAAATCTGACCTTACCATTACTGAATTATAAAATTTTTTTAATCTACCTCTAAAATTATAAGTCCCATGAAATGTAGTAACAAACTTTCTTCTAGTTAATTTTGTTGCAAATAAACACGACCAAGCTGGTGCTCGACTTCTTGCGTGAACAATTGAGATGTTAAAAATCAAAATTATTGCTATTAAAATAATTGAATTTATCAAAATCAATAATGGATTTTTACTATGAACAGGAAGCCTTATTAATTTTACTTTTTTTTTATCAATAAACTTAGTTAACTCTCCGCCACTTGTAACAATGTAAGATTTACAATTATTTTCAGGTAAAAAATGTGCAATATCATAGCAACCAGTTTCTGCACCTCCGTAACCTAATTTTGGGATTACTTGCAAAACATTTAAATTAGATGACATTTAGAATAATTATATAATAATAGACAAAACTAATAAACTTTTATGACAAATTTTAATTACTTAAAAATTTCCACTACTAGAAAAATAAGATATTTGAAACTACATCAAAAAAATGCCCCCTACATTGTTTTTTTACATGGTTTTATGTCAGATTTGGAAGGTAAAAAACCTCAAGCATTTTTAAAATTTGCAAAACAAAATAAACTAAGTTTTCTTGCTTTAGAATATTCAGGTCATGGTAAATCATCAGGAAAATTTATTAATGGTAATATTTCAAAATGGACTAGGGATACTACTTTAGTAATTCAAAAAGTCGTCAAAAAAAACGATATTATATTTATTGGATCAAGTATGGGGGCTTGGATTTCTTTAAACCAGTTTAGTCTTATCAAAAACAAAATTAAAGGTTTTTTAGGAATAGGTTCAGCGCCAGAATTTCTTGATAAACTAATGTGGAATAAATTTTCTAATAAAATGAAGATTGAAATCAAAAAAAAAGGTTTCATAAATTTAAAACATGGTGATTATGAATACCCAATCACTTACCAATTGATTAAAGATGGAAAAAAAAATAAAATTTTAAATAAAAAAATAAATCAAAATATAAGTGTAACAATGGTTCACGGGAGTAAAGATAAATCTGTACCTGTAATTTACTCAAAAAAAGTTTTAAAAATATTTCAATCTAAGAAAAAGAAATTAGTAGTTATAAAAAATGGTGACCATAGTTTATCTTCCTCAAAATGGCTCAAGATATTGAAAAAAGAATTAAAATTAATAATTAACTAACTTTTTGTATTTTTGTTTTTGTAGAGATTGGATTTTTAAGCTTATCTAACATTTCTTTAGGACAAACCTGTACAAAATTCTTTAACTCGTTTTCAAAGTCATCAATTATTTTTTTTGATAAACTGGATCCTGTTTCATTACTATGTTCGAGTACCAATTCTTTTAAAAATTTTGACCAATACTCAGTTTCAACATTTTGCCATACAACTGAGTCCGGATTAACTTTTTTTTCAAATTCTTTTGATTTATCGTAAATAAAAGCCATTCCTCCTGTCATGCCGGCTGCAAAATTATCTCCAACATCTCCAAGAATTACTGCTGTACCACCGGTCATATATTCACAACCATTTGAATCACAGCCTTCGATAACAGTTGTGGCACCAGAATTTCTTACCGCAAATCTATCCCCAGCTTGACCAGCTGCAAAAAGTTTACCTGACGTTGCACCATAAAGAACTGTGTTGCCAATAATAGTATTCTCATTAGAAATTAAATTGCTTTCATCAGGTAGTTTTATTGAAATGGTTGCTCCTGACAAACCTTTCCCAACATAATCATTTGCATCGCCTTTTAAATTAAGTTTAAGTCCTTTTGCTGTAAATGCACCAAACGATTGTCCGGCTGAACCTTTAAAATCAAGAGTTAAAAAATTTTCCTCTAATTTTTCATAACCATATTTTTTATATAAGTGATGTGAAATTCTAGTACCTACAGCTCTATTAGTATTTTTAATTAAAAACTCGTTATTTATTTTTTCTGAGTTATCTAAAGCCTTTTCTACTTGAGGCCAAATTTCTTGATCTAGTGTATTAGGAACTTGATTAATTTCTGATATCTCACAATACCTCTCATTATTGCCGGGATCTGCTTGGACGAATAATGGATTAAGATCTAAATCATCTAGATTAGGCGAGGCTTTACTTACCTGCATTAATAAATCTGTTCGACCGATAACCTCATTTAAAGATTTAAAACCAAGTGAAGCTAAAATTTCTCTTACCTCTGTAGCAATAAATGTAAATAAATTTACAACTTTATCAGGAGTTCCAGTGAATTTTTCTCTCAATTTTTCATCTTGCGTACATACTCCTACAGGACAAGTGTTAGAGTGACATTGCCTTACCATAATACAACCCATCGCTACTAGAGCAGTAGTTGCTACACCATACTCCTCTGCACCCATCATTGCTGCGATAACAACATCTCTTCCGGTTTTAATACCTCCATCGGTTCTTAAAGTAACTTTATGTCTTAGATTATTTAATGTTAAAACTTGATTGGCCTCTGTTAGTCCCATCTCCCACGGAATACCTACGTATTTAACACTTGTTTGAGGTGTAGCTCCGGTTCCTCCATTATGTCCTGAAATTAAAATTATATCAGCTTTTGCTTTTGCAACACCGGCTGCAATAGTACCAACGCCAGAAGAAGCAACCAGTTTAACTCCAATCCTTGCCTTAGGATTGATTTGTTTTAAATCATAAATAAGCTGAGCTAAATCCTCAATTGAATAAATATCATGATGCGGAGGTGGGGAAATTAGTGTTACACCTGGTGTTGAATGTCTTAGCTTGGCAATCTCATCTGTTACTTTAAATCCTGGTAATTGACCACCTTCACCAGGTTTTGCACCTTGAGCAATTTTAATCTCAATTTCATTACAATTGTTTAAATAATTAACTGTTACACCAAATCTTGCTGACGCAATTTGTTTTACTCTCGAATTTGCGCTATCACCAGAGTCCATGATCTTAAATCTATTTGCATCTTCACCACCTTCACCGCTACAGGATGCACCTTTAATTCGATTCATCCCAATTGCTAGTGTTTCGTGTGCCTCCTTAGACAAAGCTCCGTGAGACATACTTCCACTACCAAATCTTTTTAATATTTTTTCTATTGGTTCAACTTCAGAAATTTGAATAGATGGTCCTAATTTTTTTTTTCTAAAATCTATCAAATCCCTTAGGTTAATTGGTGGCAAGTTATATATTCCCTCAGCATATTTTTTATAAGCTGTATACGAGTTTGATCCTACAGCACTTTGTAATAAGTGGATTAATCTGCCCTGATATTGGTGTGTTTCTCCATTTTTTCTGTATCTATAAATCCCACCAATAGGTAACACCGTATCGGTGCTCTCAAATGCCTCTTTATGTATTGCACGTATTTTTTTTTCGATTCCTGACAATCCAATACCCGAAATTTTTGAAGTCACTCCCGGAAAATAATCATCAACTATTGATCTGCTTAGACCAACAGTTTCAAAATTACATCCGCCTCTATACGAACTTAAAACAGATATACCCATTTTTGACATGATTTTTAATAATCCTGCATTCACTGATTTGATATATCTTTCAACACATTCATCAAAACTATACTGGCCAAATAACTTTTTCTCATGCCTTTGGTATAAACTATCAAAAGCTATATATGGATTAACTGTTGTTGCTCCAACACCTATTAATGTTGCAAAAGAGTGGGTGTCCAAAGCTTCGCCAGATTGAACATTAATTGAAACATATCCTCTTAATTTTTTATCAATTAAAAAAGTATTAATCGCACCAACGCATAACAACATTGGCATGGGCATACTTGTATCTGAAATAGCTTTATCGCTTAAAATTAATTGTGTAACACCCTGTCTAACAGCAATTTCTGACTCTTTTTGGATCCTTTTAATAGAATCAAATAAACTTTGATCATTCGAGAAAGTACAATCTATAGAGACAGAATTTTTTCCAAAAAAATTAATAAATTTGTTAAATTGTGAATTCGATAATATCGGACTATTTAAAACATAAATATTTTCTTTGGTTAAAGTATCAAAATCTAAAATATTCCCAAGATTACCAAATCTAGTTTTCAAACTCATAACTTTATTTTCTCTTAAAGAGTCAATCGGTGGATTGGTCACTTGGCTAAAGTTTTGTCTAAAAAAATGATAAAGTGGTCTGTATTTGTCCGATAAAACTGCTAAAGGCGTATCATCACCCATGGAACCCGTCGCTTCTTTTGCATCTTCAGCCATTGGATGTAAAATTAGCTCTAAGTCCTCTAAACTAATTCCAAAAGTGTGTTGTCGTCTCCTTAGATCTTCACCATCAAAATTACGTTTTTCATTAGAAATAGATAATTTTTCATCTAAATCTATTATCTGAGAATTGAAATGCTTATATTCTTTTGCCAAATAGTCTTTAATTTGATTATTCGTAAATACTTTGCCTTTTTCAATTCTAACACCAATTATCTCCCCTGGGCCAAGTCTTCCTTTTGATAAAATTCTTTTTTCATTTAATTCAATCATTCCAGTTTCAGATCCAGCAAAAAGAAACTTATCTTTTGTTATTGCGTATCTTAAAGGCCTTAAACCATTACGATCATTAGCTGCAATGACCCATTCATTATCTGTTGCAGCAATAGCGGCAGGTCCATCCCAAGGTTCCATAGTACTATTTAAAAAGTTAAAAAGTTGTTGATGGCTTTTTGGAAGAGTTTTATTTCTTTTTGACCAAGCATCAGGAATCATCATTAATTTTGCTAAAGGTGCAGGTTGGCCAGATTTATTTAATAACTCAAAAACATTATCCAGTGCGGCAGAGTCAGAAACTCCTTTTTGTATAACTGGCTTTAAATTTTCAACATTTTCAAAAAGAGGGCTACTCATCTCTTGTTCATGAACTCTCATCCAGTTTTTATTGCCTTTGTAAGTATTAATTTCACCATTATGGGCAACTGCTCTAAATGGTTGTGCCAAACTCCAGCTTGGAGCAGTATTAGTTGAAAATCTCTGATGAAAAATTGCAAATCTTGAAATAAATCTTTCGTCTTTTAAATCTAAGAAAAAATCTGAGATAGCCTCAGCTAAAAACATGCCCTTATAGATAATTGATTTAGAACTTATCGAGCAAATATAAAAATTATTTAATGATAAATTGAATGCTTTATTCTCAATTTTTTTTCTTGTTTCGTAAATTTTTCTTTCAAGCTCTTTATCAAGCAAATTTTTATCATTCGATTTAAAAAGCACTTGAATTATCTCTGGCATAGTTTGAAAAGCTTTTTCTCCTAAAACTTTTGGATTAACAGGCACCTGTCTCCATCCATAGATACTAAAATCGTTTTTAGTTAACTCACTTTCTACAATCGTTTTGCAGCTTTCTTGTGAGGAGTAATCATTTCTTGGTAAAAAAATCATTCCAACACAAATATCAGAGCCATCATGTGTGTGACCTGTAACCTCTATTTTTTCAACAAAGAAATCTTTGGGAATTTCTAAATGTATTCCTGCTCCATCACCTGTTTTTCCATCAGCATCAACAGCTCCTCGATGCCAAACAGCCTTTAAAGCTTCAATTCCATATTCTACAACCTCTCTTGATTTTTTTCCCTCTGTTGATGCAATTAACCCTACGCCACATGCATCATGTTCCATTTCCTTAGAATAAACATTGTTTTTAGTAAGTAATTCTAAATTTTTTTTATATATACTCATTATGCAACTTTAGATTTTTTTAATTCGATATTTTCAAGATAAGATTTGATTGATAAAGCAGCATCTCTACCATCTTTAATTGCCCAAACAACTAAAGATGCACCTCTTACGATATCCCCAGCAGCAAAGACTCCTTTTATATTAGTTTCCATAGTGTCAAAGTCTGTTTTAATTGTTCCCCATTTTGTAACTTGTAATTCTTGTGCCTCAAATAATAATGGCAAGTTTTCTGGATCAAATCCTAAAGCTTTTATTACCATATCTGCTTTAATTTCAAATTCAGATCCTTGTTTAATTTCTGGTCTTCTTCTACCTGAGTCATCCGGATCTCCAAGTTGAATTTGATCTACAATTAATTTTTCAATTTTATTTTTTCCTCTAAATTCTTTTGGACTAGACAACCAAACAAATTCAACACCCTCTTCTTCTGCATTAGCTACTTCTCTTGCAGATCCAGGCATATTATCTTTATCTCTTCTATATAAACATTTAACTGAATTAGCTTTTTGTCTTACAGATGTTCGAACACAATCCATTGCGGTATCTCCACCTCCAATAACAACTACATCTTTACCCTCAGCGTTTAATATACCTTTATCAAATAAATCAACTTTATCTCCCAACCCCTTTTTGTTTGATGCTGTTAAAAACTCCATAGCAGGAAAAATATTATCTAAATCATTACCTGGTAGATTAATTTCTCTTGGTTTATAAACTCCAGTAGCAATTAAAATTGCATCATGTTTTTTTCTCAATTGCTCTAAAGTTGCATCCTTACCAACCTCAAAATTTTGTTCAAATTTAATTCCACCATCTTTCAACAATTTTGTTCTCCTCTCGACCACATGTTTTTCTAATTTAAAATTTGGAATTCCATAAATTAACAAACCGCCCGCTCTGTCATATCTGTCATAAACAGTAATTTGATATCCATTTTTCCTAAGCTGTTCAGCAGCTGCCAGTCCAGCGGGTCCAGCACCAATTATTCCAACACTTTGGTCTTTTTCGTGTTTGATTGATATAGGCTTTACCCATCCGTTCTCCCAAGCGCTATCAGTAATATATTTTTCAACTGATCCAATTGTTACAGTGCCATGACCTGACTGCTCAATAACACAATTACCCTCACATAGTCTGTCTTGAGGGCATATTCTGCCACAAACCTCAGGCATATTATTTGTACTTTGAGATAATTCATAAGCTTCCTTCAATCTGCCTTCAGCAGTTAATTTAAGCCAATCAGGGATGTTGTTACTTAAAGGACAATGGACTTGGCAAAAAGGAACACCACATTGAGAGCATCTACTTGACTGCTCTTGTGCTTTTTGAGTGATAAATTCATCGTAGATTTCATTAAAATCATCTTTCCTATTATCAACTCCTCTTTTAGGTGGGGTTTGTTGACCTATTTTTACGAATTTTAGCATTTTATCAGTCATAAATTTTTATAAATTTATCGCAAAATATACATAGTTTTTATTAGTAAAAGAAATAAATAGGTCAGTTATTATTACCTAATTACATTAATATTTAGCTTAAAATCTACTTAATCTGATTTTTGCATACCTAATATGATTAAATCGAATTGTTTAAAATGAATATTTTTTAAGCTACGACACATGTATGTTGCAAGATTTTATAGAAATTTTAATTCTTTCTGCTGTTCAAGGAATTTCTGAATTTTTACCCATAAGTTCGTCAGCTCATTTAATATTGGTATCAAATTTTTATGATTTAGAAACAAGTTCTTTATTAATAGACATAAGTCTACATTTAGGCTCATTAATTGCGGTAATTTTTTATTTTAGAAAAGAGCTATTTGATCTAAGAAATGATAATAGGTTATTAAGTTTAATAATTATTGGCTCCTTGCCTTTAATATTTTTTGGATATATTTTATATTACACCGAATTTATTCATCTTTTAAGAAACACAAAAGTAATTGCATCAACAACACTATTTTTTGGATTCATACTTTTCTTTGCTGATCAAAGAAAAATTGATCGAAATATTTCTACAGATTTAAATATTAAATCAGTTTTATTAATTGGTTTATTTCAAATATTAGCGTTGATACCAGGAGTTAGTAGGGCTGGAATAACGATTACGGCAGCAAGATTTTTGAATTTCAATAGAACAGACGCTAGTAAAATTTCTTTTTTACTGTCTATACCTGCATTAGCAGGAGCAAGCTTCTTAGGTTTAAGAGAGGCTTTTGAACAATCAATAGAAATTAATTATTTATTATTTATTGCTACTTTTTTATCATTTATGTTTTCATTTTTTACAATTAAGTATTTTCTTAAATTTATAAGTAAAATTTCTTTTAATGTTTTTGTAATTTATCGGATAATTCTTGGCTTAATTTTATTTTATATAATATATATTTAACTTGCTTTCCTTATTAATGGAACTAATTGAGATAATAAAACTCCACTTAATATAAAAAAACAACCAAGTAAATTATTAATGCCTAATATTTGATTTAAAAGAAACCAGGCGGCAATTGTTGCAAACACACCCTCCAAAGAAAAAATTATTGCCGCTGGTGCTGGAGTTATATTTCTTTGAGCATAAATTTGTAAAACAAATGCAAAACCACCTGATAAAATACCAGCATATAAAATCGAGTCTATTTCATTTAATATATTAGCGATTACAAATTCTTCAGAAAATAAACCTATTATAAATGAGAATAGAGCAACTAGCAGAGTTTGAATTGCACCAATAGTCAATGGTAGATTGTACTTTTTGACAATCATACCAGTAAAAATAATATGTGAACTCCAAAATAAAGCTCCTAATACCACAAGGGTATCACCTAATCTTACAGTTGCATCTTGAAAATTTGTTAATAAATATCCGCCGATTAAACATAAAATTACTGATGGCCATACACTCCAGTGTAAAAAATCTTTTTTAAAGATGAAAATAATTATTGGGACCATTGGCACGTAAAAAATTGTAAAAAAAGCAGCATTTGCTACATCAGTGTAAAGCAACGCAACCTGTTGTAATGCTGAGCCCAAAAATAATGATAGTCCGATTAAAAAGGACAGGATAATGAATGTTTTTGTATCAAACCTAAATTCTTTTTTTAGTTTTTTTGCTTCAAACATTAATGCTAAAGGAACAATTGCTAAAAAACCCACAAAAAATCTTACTGAATTAAAAGTGAATGGGCCGATGTCGTCCATGCCTGTATCTTGTGCAATAAATGTAGTCCCCCAAATGAAAGTGCATAATAGTGCACTAAATAATGAGAGAGTTTTTGACATATTTTTACACAGCTAATTTGTAAGCAAAATTTTTTCCAAGATTGTCTTTCAAATCGTTGTTAAATCGAGCTGCTTCAGCTCCATCAATTATTCTGTGATCATATGATAAAGATAAAGGTAACATTGTTCGTGTAATAAATTTTCCATCAATAAAAATTTGTTTTTTTTGAGATTTGCCAACTCCCAAAATTGCAACTTCAGGATAATTAATTATAGGTGTAAAAAAAGAACCGCCAATACCTCCTAGACTTGTTATTGTCATGGAACCACCAAATAATTCTTTTTTATCAATTTTAAGATTCCTGCACTGATCACTTAATTTTTTAAGTTCATTGCCAATTAATGAAATATTCTTATTATCAGCATTTCTTAGTTTTGGCACCATAAGTCCATGCTTCGTATCTACTGCTATTCCAATATGGTAATACTTTTTTAAGGTCATTTTTCCTTTATCAATTTCATCTATAGATGAATTAAAATTTGGAAATTTTTTAAGTGATGCAGTTAATGCTTTGACGATAAAAGCTAAAGGAGTAATTTTTTTTTTTTCTCCAGTGTAAATATCTGTAAGAGATGTTCTAAACTCCTCTAATTCAGTTATATCTGCTTCATCAT
The DNA here is from genome assembly GCA_902558445.1 of uncultured Pelagibacteraceae bacterium. Classification (GTDB taxonomy): domain Bacteria; phylum Pseudomonadota; class Alphaproteobacteria; order Pelagibacterales; family Pelagibacteraceae; genus Pelagibacter. Next base: position 66,696 of record CACEDX010000002.1, read on the forward strand.
GATTGGTCACATGGGGAATATTGGTCCAAGAATTCATAAGATATTTAGACGAAAGTCTCTTCACTCTTGGAATATCCTTTATTTCTGTTTTTCCAAATTCAGAGTGAGGATATTCTAGTTCTATCGTTTCATCTTTTTTGAATTCTTTTTCAGAATTTATCTCAGGTTTATTTGCGACAAATGACTTTACATCACTTTCAGTTACTCTTCCTAGTCTTTCACTACCTTCAACTTTACTAATATCAACACCAAGTTCTCTTGCAAATTTTCTGACTTTTGGTGAGGCTGCAGTTTTTTTAGAAAAATCTTTTACGATAACATTTTTTGATCCAACTTCTTTTTTAATTTCTATTTTTTTTTCCTTAGTATTTTCTTTTTTAATTGTTTTTATTTCTTCAGTTTTTAATTGAGTTTCTACTTGATTGTCTTTTAATTCAATTTCTAATATTTTATCACCTTCAGAAACCTTATCCCCAACATTTAAATTTAATTCTGTAACTATTCCATTATGTAATGAAGGTATTTCAACACTCGATTTATCACTTTCAATTGTTATTAAAGGATCATTTTTTTTAATCTCTTGACCCTTTTTGACTATAATTTCAATAACCTCTACATCTTTAAATTCACCAATATTTGGAACTTTTATATCTTTTTTGGGCATTCTATAATTTTGTTGGCATAGGTTTATCAATATCAATCTTATACTTTTTGATTGCTTCTTTTGCATATTTTGATGCAATAAGCTGTTCCTTAGCTAAAATACTCAAACCATATGTTGTGATATGTTCCTTATCAACTTCAAAAAATTTTCTTAACTTCTTTCTTGTATCACTTCGACCAAATCCATCCGTTCCTAATGAATAAAAACTTTTATTTACGTATGGTCTAATCTGGTCAGAATTCATTCTCATATAATCAGAAGCTGCTAAAATTGGTCCTTCAGTATTACCCAAACATTTTTCTACATAGCTTTTTTTAGGCTCTTTATCAGGATTTAGAAGATTGTATCTCTCTACCTCAAGGCCATCCCTTCTTAATTCATTAAAGCTGGTTACACTCCAAATCTCACTATCGATTTGATGCTCATTTTGTAATATTTCGGCACCAGCTATCATTTCTCTTAAGATTGTGCCAGATCCAAGAAATTGAATTTTAGTTTTTTTATACTTGTTAAACTCCTTTATTTTATACATTCCTTTTAAAATACCATCCTCACATGATTTATCTTTTGGCATTTCTGGATGAGGATAATTTTCATTCATGGTTGTAATATAATAGAAAATATTCTCTTTTTTCTCATGCATTCTTCTTAAACCATCTCGAAAAATGACTGCAAGCTCGTAGTGAAATGTTGGATCGTATGATCTGCAATTAGGAATAGTTGAAGCCATCAAATGACTATGACCATCTTGATGTTGTAAACCTTCCCCAGCAAGAGTTGTTCTTCCAGCGGTTGCTCCGATCAAAAACCCTCTGGACTGGCTATCAGCACCCGCCCAAGCAAAATCTCCAATTCTCTGAAAGCCAAACATTGAGTAAAAAAGATAAATTGGGATCATTTCTATATCATGGTTTGTATATGAAGTTCCTGCAGCGATCCAAGATGACATCGCTCCAGCCTCGTTAATTCCTTCCTCTAAAACTTGACCACTCTTTTCCTCTTTATACGAACTTAATTGAGCAGAATCTTCTGGCTCATATTTTTGACCTTCGTGAGCATAAATTCCTATTTTTTGGAAAAAACCCTCCATTCCGAATGTTCTAGCCTCATCAGGTATGATTGGAACCAGTCTTGGTGCAACATTTTTATCTCTCAAAAGGTTTGTTAACATTCTGACCAATGCCATTGTGGTCGACATTTCTTTTTCACCTGTAGAAACTTTCATATTATCGAAAATATCTTTTGGTGGTGCTTTAACAGGTTTCGCGTAAGTTGTTCTTTCAGGAATAAAACCACCCAGTTGAATTCGTCTTTCATTTATGTATTTAATCTCTGGAGAATTTTGATCAGGCTTGTAATATTCAATATTCTTAACTTGTTGATCTGTTAACGGAACATCAAACCTATCTCTGTAATACATTAAGTCGTCGATATCTAACTTCTTAGTCTGGTGAGTTGTATTTACACTCTCACCACTTTTGCCCATTCCATAACCCTTAATAGTTTTTGCAATTACAACTGTAGGACTTCCAACATTTTTAGATGCTTTATCATAAGCTGCAAAAACTTTATGAGGGTCGTGACCACCTCTGTTTAATCGCCAAATATCTTTGTCTGAAAGACTGGAAACTAACTCTTTGGTCTCTAAATATTTTCCAAAAAATTTTTCTCTCACATACGCACCATCCCTTGCTTTCATTGCTTGATACTCGCCATCGACAGTCTCATTCATTGTTTTAACTAAATGACCTGTTTTATCATTAGCAAGCAATGGATCCCAATAAGAGCCCCAAATAACTTTTATAACATTCCATCCTGCACCTCTAAAAATTCCCTCTAATTCCTGAATTATTTTTCCGTTTCCACGAACTGGTCCGTCTAGTCTTTGAAGATTACAATTTACAACAAATATTAAGTTATCTAATTTTTCTCTTGCGGCTAAACCAATCGCGCCTAAAGATTCAGGTTCATCCATTTCTCCATCACCTAAAAATGCCCAAACTTTTCTACCTTCATCTTTGATGAGACCTCTATTGATTAAGTACTTCATGAATCTTGCTTGATAAATTGCAAGCATTGGACCTAATCCCATGGACACTGTTGGAAATTGCCAAAAATTCGGCATTAGCCAAGGATGAGGATATGAGGAAAGACCACCGGGGTTTACTTCTTGTCTAAAACTATCTAATTGTTTTTCGTTAAGTCTACCTTCTAGGTAAGCTCTAGCGTACATACCTGGAGCGCTATGACCTTGAAAATAAATTAAATCTCCACCAAATTTATTATTTTTAGCTCTCCAAAAATGATTCATACCAACATCGTAAAGAGTTGCAGCAGATGCAAAAGTTCCAATATGCCCTCCAAGTTCTGGGAATTTTTTATTTGCTCTAACTACCATTGCAGCAGCATTCCATCTAATTAAAGATCTAATTCTTCTCTCTATGTTTTGATCTCCATTAGATTTTTTTTCCTCGTTAACTGGTATAGTGTTTATATAAGGAGTATTTTGCGTATAGGGTATATTGGCACCCTCCATATAAGCTTTGTTAATAAGTTCTTTAATTAAATAATGTGCCCTTTGATTTCCGTCTTTTTCTATTACTGCTGACAAAGACTCTAGCCATTCACTTGTTTCTAGTGGATCGATATCCCCTTCTTTAACTACCTGGATTATTTTTGGTTTTTCGGTCTCAATTATTTTTTGTGGAATATTTTGGTCCTGATGTTTTCTTAAAGTACTCTCAGCTTCTTGAATTAAATTTTCAGTTTCTTTTGGAACACTTTCTTTTTGAGATAATGATTGATTTGAAGAAATATTTATTAATAGATCTCCCTTTGAAACCTTATCTCCAACTTTAACATTTACAGACTCGACTTTGCCAGAAAATATTGATGGTATTTCAACACTCGATTTATCACTTTCAATAGTAACAACAGGATCATTTTTTTTAATATCTTGACCCTCTTTTACTAAAAGTTCTATAACTTCCACGTTCTCAAAATCACCTATGTCAGGAACTAACAATTTTTCAGTCATTTTTAAAAGTTTTATACATAAAAAAAATTTACTTAATCTTTAATTTTAACACATTCTATCCAATTTTTTGACACTCTTTATTGAAATACTCAAATAATGATTAAAAAGTTATTAAATATATTTATTCAACCAAAATTCAACACATATAAAGATGCTAATGTGTGGATCCAAAAAATCTTGTTAGAGGAAAAATACGGAAAAATTAATTCCTAAATTTTTTCTACACATAGCGCAATTCCCATACCGCCACCTATACAAAGTGCGGCACAACCTCTTTCTTTATTCTGTTTTTTCATTTCATGTATAAGTGTCACAAGTATTCTTGCTCCAGATGCACCTATTGGGTGACCTAAAGCAATACCCCCACCATTTACATTAACTTTGTTTTCATCAATACCCAATTCACTGATAACTGCTATAGCTTGAGCGGCAAAAGCCTCATTAATTTCAAATAAATCGATTTCATTTAAATTCCAATTTACTTTTTTTGATGCTTGGCGGATAGCTTCTATAGGACCAAGACCCATTAAAGACGGTTCCAAACCAACAGATGCCCAGGAAACAATTTTAGCCAATGGTTTAAGTGAATTTTGTTGAGCTTCCTTAAATGTAGTTAATAATAAAGCAGCTGCTCCATCATTTATACCAGATGAGTTTCCGGGTGTCACAGTCCCACCATCTTTAAAAGCTGTTTTTAATTTTTCTAAATCAGATAATTTTAAATCTTTTCTTGGGTGTTCATCTTTTTTTAAAATAATACCTTTGTGATTTATCTGCACTATTTCATCATCAAATTTATTATTTTCAATTGCAATTTCTGTTTTTTTTTGAGATTTAAGAGCAAATTCATCTTGTTGTTTTCTAGAAATATTAAACTTTTTTGCAACATTTTCAGCTGTAACACCCATGTGGTAATTTTTAAAAGCATCAGTTAAACCATCGTGAATCATAGTATTGATTAATTGATCTTTTGAAATTTCTTTTTTCTCTGAATAAAAATAAGAGTAAGGTGTCATCGACATATTCTCTTGACCCCCACAAATTACATTTTTTGCATCTCCTAATTTAATTTGTTGATAACCTAAAATAATGGCCCTTAGTCCTGATCCACAAACTTGGTTTACTAAATAAGCAGGTTTGGATACAGGGATCCCAGCATTTACTGCTGCTTGTCTCGCAGGGTTCTGTCCTCCAGCAGCAGTCAAAACCTGGCCCATTATTACTTCATCAATTTGATTATTAGATATTTTACTTCTTTTCAAAACCTCATTTATCACGATAGTACCAAGTTGATCTCCTTTCAAATCTTTTAATGATCCCTTATAAGTGCCTATAGGAGTCCTAACTGCACTACAAATGACCACGTCATTATGTTTGTTGTTCATAAATTTTAATTTTATCTTATCATTAAAATACACTAAATATTGATATACTATAAACTAATATATTTATAAATGCGCCTGTAGCTCAATTGGATAGAGCGCTTGGCTACGGACCAGGAGGTTCTGGGTTCGACTCCTAGCAGGCGCACCATAAAAAAGGAAAATTATGTTAAAATGGTTAGAAAAAATATCTCTTCAAATGTCAGTAATATATTTTTTTGTTTCTATTTTTGTAATTATATTAATCTTAACTTTTGTATTATAAAAAATTATGTCTAATCAATTTGAACAAATCAGTCTCAAACCAGGTTTTATGAAACATAACGGAGGCCTTTTATTTAGAAATATCTCTGAAAATGAATACGAATTTAAATCAACAATTAATAATAATCATTTAAATGCTGCAGGAATTACTCATGGGGGTTATTTGTCTGCACTGATAGATGCTGGTGCCGGCACAGCAGCACATAGATCAGCTGATAATGCGCCCTGCGTAACAATTTCTTTAGATATAAAGTTTATTGGATCATCAAAAGTTAATGATGAAATCTACGGGAAAGTTAAAATATTAAAAAAAACAAAAACTCTTGTATTTTTATTTTGTGAGTTAAATTGTAATGGCAAGATAATTACGTCAGCATCAGGAATTTGGAAAATTCTAAAAATCAAAACAACTGACTAAGCATTCAGCACATAATCTTTATAATTAATTTAATTATGTTAAGTTAAATTATTATTTAAAAAAAATGAGAACTTTTTATCCATCGATTCGGTCATGTTTTAGTCTATTTTTGTTCTTTAACAACAACTACATCTGGTAGATAAAAATTAAGATATACCAAAGATAGAAATGACAAAAAATAAAATTACAGCTGTCCTTGGCCCGACAAATACAGGTAAAACTCATCTTGCTATTGAGACTATGCTGTCGTTTGACACTGGAATGATAGGTTTTCCTTTGAGATTGTTAGCTAGAGAAGTTTACGACAAGGTAATTAAAAAGGTAAGTTTAGATAAAGTTGCATTAATTACTGGTGAAGAAAAAATAATTCCTACAAATGCAAAGTATTATCTGTGTACTGTTGAATCTATGCCTATTGATAAAGAATTAGATTTTGTAGGCGTGGATGAAATTCAAATGTGCGCAGACCATGAGCGAGGTCATATTTTTACAGACAGATTATTGAACTTAAGAGGAATAAAATTAACAATGTTAATGGGATCAAATACTATAAGACCAATTATTTCTAATCTTGATGATGACATCGAATTTATAAATCGAACTAGACTTTCAAAACTTTCTTATGTTGGTCATAAAAAAATTTCAAGAATCCAAAGAAAAACTGCAATTATAGCATTTTCTGCAGAGGAAGTTTACGCCATCGCCGAACTTATAAGAAGACAAAAAGGAGGAGCTTCTATTGTTATGGGATCTCTAAGCCCAAAGACAAGGAATGCACAAGTAGAACTGTATCAATCTGGAGATGTTGATTTTCTGGTCGCAACTGATGCTATTGGTATGGGGATTAATATGGATCTTGATCATGTTTATTTCTCCAATTTAAAAAAATTTGATGGAAAAAAATTAAGAAAGCTAAATTTAGCAGAAATTGGCCAAATAGCTGGTAGAGCAGGAAGATATTTGAACAATGGAAATTTTGGTATTACAGGAGAATGTAAAGAAATAAATGCTGATGAAGTAGATTTATTGGAAAATCATAAATTTGAAGAAATCCAATCTTTATTTTGGAGAAATTCAAATTTAAACTTTGAGAGTCCTTTAAAATTATTAAAGTCTTTAGAGGAAAAGCCTAATAGAAGATGGTTAAGAAAAATACATGAATGCGAAGATGAAAAAGCCTTAAAATTTTTTTTAAGAGATAAAAATTTGGAAAATATAAAATTTGATAAAGATAAATTAAGTCTTTTATGGGAATGTTGCCAAATACCAGATTTTGTTAAAAAAACCTATGGGAATCACTATGAAGTGATTGAAAATGTTTTTAAATATTTAACAAGTGAAAAGGGTAAAATTACAGATGATTATATGCGACTTCAACTCATCAAACTTGATAAATTAGATGGAAATGTAGATTCTTTATCAAATAGAATTGCAAATGTGAGAACTTGGTCATATGTTTCAAATAAAAATAATTGGATAGAAAATCAAAACTATTGGATAGAAAAAACAAAACACTTAGAGGATAAGTTATCAGATAGATTACATGAGGAGCTTACAAAAACTTTTATTGACAAAAGGGCAAGTGTCCTAGCAAGAGGCTTAAAGCAAGATATGGAATTTGATACTAAAATTTTAGAAAATAACGAAGTGATGATTGATGATCAATTTATTGGAAAGATAAATGGACTTAAATTAGAACTAGATTTAAAAAAGGGTGCTTTAGAAACAGATATCAAATCGCTCAAAAAAGCAGCAAGACAAACAGTTGGTCCAGAACTTCAAAAAAGAATAGATACAATAATCGAGACAGGTTTAATAGAACTAAACGAGGATTTTAAAATATATTGGAGAAAGTTTTCAATAGCAAAATTGCAACCAGGTAGAGACTATTTAAATCCAAATATTGTTCTTATAGTTGATGATATTCTGGAAACAGATCAATTAAAAAAATTAAATAATTATTTAGTGAAATGGCTAAAAAATAAAATACAAAATGTTTTGAGCAGTCTAATTGATTTGAGAAACCTTAAAGAAAAAAATTCATCAATTAAAGCCCTTGCATATCAATTGTATGAGAACAATGGAGTCCTTCAAAGAAATCAAGTTACAGATTATCTAAAAATATTGGGACAAAATGAGAGGAAATTTTTGAGAGATCAAGGAGTAAAATTTGGAAGATATCATGTATTTTTACACAAATTAATCAAACCAGAGGCTGTGTCCTTAAGAACTTTACTTTGGAAAAATTATCATCAAAAATATTTTAATTTAAAACCTCCTGTGTTTGGTTTAAATTTTTTAGAAAACGACAAAATTAAAAACAGAAATTTTATGTTACTTTGTGGATTTGAGAAATTTGACAATTTTTACGTAAGGATTGATATTTTAGAAAGATTATTTGTTCAAATTATTAATTCAAACACAGAAAAGAATGAAATTAAGTTAATTCCTGAAATGTTGAATTTACTTGGATGTAATAAGGACAACTTTAAAAAGCTTTTAAAAATTATGGGTTATAAAGTTTTTGAAAAAAATAATGATATATTTTTTAAATACAATCCAAGAAAAAGCTCAAAAAAAGTAAGTAAAAAATTCATTAAAGAAAGTCCTTTTAAAGTGTTAAAAAATTTAAATTTAAACCAGTAAGTAATGTTTTTTAAAGAAAAAAAAGGAGATACTAAAACTAGTGATTTAGCAAGAGTTGCGGCATTATTGATTCATGCTGCAAAAATTGATGAGAACTTCTCAAAAGAAGAGGAGGTTATAATAAGTAAGGCACTTTTAAAAATAGGTGCAGACCAAGATAATTTAGAAAATATTTTAAAAGAAGGTAAAGAAATAGAAGAAAACTCTAACCAAATTTTGGATTTTACAAGGGAAGTTAAAAATATGGATGATAAAAAAAAAATTGAAATTATAGAAACCCTTTGGAGAATAATTTACTCAAATAAAGAAGCAGATATGTTTGAAACTAATTTGATGAGACGACTTGCAGGCTTATTGTATATTGACAATAAGATCATGGGAGATATCAAAGAAAAAATTAAAAAAGAAAATCAATAATGACATATATAGTTAATGATAAATGCATTAAATGTAAATTAATGGACTGTGTTGAAGTTTGCCCCGTTGATTGTTTCTATGAGGGAAAAAATATGCTTGTAATTAAACCTGATGAGTGTATAGATTGTGGCGTTTGTGAGCCTGAGTGTCCTGTTGATGCAATAAAAGCCGATACAGAGCCAGGGTCTGAAAAATGGCTAGAAATCAATAAACAATATTCCGAAATCTGGCCAAATATAACAGTTAAGAAAGATCCTCCATCGGATCACGAAAAATATAAAGATGAGCAAAATAAGTTTGAAAAGTATTTTAAAGAAAACCTTTAAAAAAAGTAAAGCTACTAAATCGAAAAAAAAGGCAAAAACCAAAAAGGTTGTTAAATTAAAAAAAGTAAAAAAGAAGATTAATAAATTACCAAAAAAATTAATTAAGACTAAAAAAATACCTTTAAAAAAATCTATTAAATCTGAAGCCAAAACTACAGATCAGAAAAGTGATGGTTTAAGAATTACAAAAAATAATGAGGCTAAACCAGAAATTAAAAAAGTAAAAAAACAAGAAACAGAAAAAAGAGAATATAAAATCAAAGATTACGTCGTATACCCAAAACACGGTGTTGGGCAAATTACTGAATTTAAAAAAATAAATATTGGAGGAATAGACGTTGAAACTTACGTTATAAAATTTGAAAAAGATAAAGCTAATGGAATGGTGCCTGTCAACAAACAATTACACTTAAGACCATTGGCTACTATCAATCAGGTAAATAAATGCATTTCAATATTAAAAAGTAAGCCTAAAATAAAAAGATCTATGTGGAGTAGGAGAGCACAAGAATATGAAGCAAAGATTTCATCAGGTAAGATTTATGAGCTAGCTGAAGTAGTAAGAGACCTAAATAAAGGAGATGATTTAATGGTTGACCAATCTTATAGTGAGAGACAATTGTTTGAAAAAGCATATGAAAGAATTCTTTCAGAATTTCAAATAATTCTAAATCTGTCATTAGAGGATACTCAAAAAAAATTAGATAAAGCTTTAAAAAGAAACTTAAATACTCAACCTAAACCAGAAGCAGCACCGATTAAGCAAGCTTCATCAGATTTGCCTGAAGAAGAGGCTGTTTCAGAAAATGAAGAAGATATAGAGGAATAAAAAAAACGCCTCTCACACGTAAATCGTTATGAGAAGCGTTTTTAATGAAAGAATACTAAGTAATTATCTTCTTCTTCTTTTCTTAGCTTTTTTCTTAGCTTTTTTCTTAGCCTTCTTTGCTTTTTTTCTTCTCTTAGGCATCTTTAGCTCCCTTTTTAAGTTAAACGAATCAATTGATTCGCTATTAATCTATTTTTATTTTTTTATGTGTGTTATGTCAAATCTTAAATTTTAAAGAAAATTTTTAAATTAAAATTAAAATTTAAATTTTTTTTAAATAATTTTTAAATTGTAAAAAAGTTAGTGTTTATGCGCTTTATAATCAAATATTTTGTAAAAAATTAATAAAGTTTTTCTAAATCTTCTTTATATTTTTCTAGAATTTTTTTTCTTTTTAGTTTTAAAGTTGGCGTTAACATTCCATTTTCAATTGTAAATTCTTCATTAATTAATTTTATTTTTTTAACTCTCTCAACAAGAGATAAGTTTTTATTTAGATCATCTATATATAATTCAATTTCTTTTTTATTTTTTTCACTATCACTTACAATTAAAGCAACTAAATAAGTTTTTTTGTCTCCATAAATAAAACTTTGTTTAATTTTGTCGTCAAGACACAATAAATTTTCAATTTTTGAGGGTGAAATGTTATCACCACCAGAATTTACAATAATTTCTTTTTTTCTGTCAGTAATTTTCAAATTTCCCTCTTTTGTAATTTCACCTATATCTCCTGTGTGTAACCAACCATTTTTAAGTATATCGTCTGTTTCTTTTTTCATGTTCCAGTAACCAAGCATTACATTTTCACCTTTGACCAGAATTTCACCATCGTGTGCAATCTTCACCTCATTAGTTTTAAAAGGAGGTCCAACTGTATCAATCTTGATTTTTTCAGGTATATTGCAACTTACTACTGGAGATGCTTCTGTTAAGCCATAACCTTGTAAAGTTGGCAGTCCGATAGAATTCAAAAATTCACCAATTTTTTGATCTAACGCACCCCCTCCAGAAACAAAAGCCTTTAAATTTCCACCAAACTGATTTTTGATTTTACGTCTTACTAATTTCTCACATAAATAATTTAATATTTTTTCTCTAAAGCTCATATTCTCACTATTTAGTTTTTTTATTCCAAGCGAAATTGTCGAAGATATTAATTGTTTCTTGAGACCTGTTTGCTTTGAAAAATTAATTGAAATCTTGCTATATAAATTTTGATAAAACCTAGGTACAGCAGTCATTATAGTTGGTTTGGCAACTGACATATTAGATAATAATTTTTCTAAACTTTCAGCATAATAAATTTTTGCTCCTAATGTGATTTGTACAAATTGAACAGCATGTTCATATGAATGAGATAAAGGTAGCCAAGTCAAAAAAACAGGTTCACTATCTTTAATTAACGAATTCAAAATTTCTTGCGCACCCTCACAGTTGGATAAAATACCCCCATGACTCAGCATTACACCTTTGGGGTTACCAGTTGTTCCTGATGTGTAAATGATACAAGCTAGATCTTTTCTTTCAATATTTTGGTTAAAGTTGTAATGATCTAAAGTTTTGTCTTTGGAAAATCTTTCAAAAATATTTTCTATACTATCAATTTGTTTATCTATATTTTCTATTGATAAAACTTTTATATTATCTGAAATGAATTTATCTATCTTTTTTAATTGAGTATTGTTTGAGACAATACAAATTTTTGGATTACAATCATTAATGATATATTCATAATCTTTTTCCGAGTAAGTTGTAAATAAAGGAACTGTTACCCCACCAGCGTTCATTATGGCTATATCAGAAATAAGCCATTCAGGTCGATTTTCAGATAATAAAATGCACCTATCTCCTTTAGATAAATTTTTTCTTAAATATTCAGATAAAATTTGAATATTTCTTTCAACTTGTTTCCAAGTAAGAAAATCTTTCTTATTATCCTTTAACCACTTTAAAAATGGTTTATTAGAAGTAGAGTTTAACTCCTTATACTTCGTGAAAAAAAGTTCTACTAAACTGTTAATTTTACTTAATTCCATAATTTGGTGGGCGAAGAGAGAATCGAACTCTCACTTCTTACGAAACACGATTTTGAGTCGTGCGCGTCTACCAGTTCCGCCATTCGCCCTAGTTATTTAATAATTTATTAAATAGTATAAGAACTAAAATTATATTAAAACCAAAAAATGTTTAAAAGTCTTTACAAAAAATGTTTAGATTTAGCAGCTCACAAAAGTTCTAAATATTATTTGGCAATAGTCTCTTTTGTTGAAAGTTCATTTTTTCCTATTCCGCCAGATGTAATGGTTATTCCAATGGTAATATCAAAAAAAAATGATTTTATTAAAATCTTTCTTATAACTACAATTTTTTCAGTTTTAGGTGGTATGCTTGGTTACTTAATTGGTGCGTTCTTTTTTGAATTTGGAGCACACATTATGAGTTTTTATGGTTATGAGGATAAGTTGTCAAAAATTAAAGAAAACTTAGTTAATAGTGATGGTTTTTATGCTTGGTTAGGAGTACTTTTTTTAGCTGGTTTTACTCCTCTTCCATATAAAGTTTTTACAATTGCAAGCGGCCTAATAGGATTCAACTTTTTAATCTTTGTTTTGATAAGTTTAATTTCCCGAGGATTAAGATTTTTCATCGTATCATACCTTTCTTATAAGTTCGGTGATTTATTTAATGAATATATGGATAAGCATGGGTCAAAATGGTTTACAATAATTGGAATATTAATTGTTATTATTGGCTTAATAATTTATCTGATTTTTAAATCTCATGTTTAATCTTAAAACTGAAATTTACTTGAGAATAATTTTTCTATTTAGCCTAATAGCTTTGATTTCTGCTTATTTTATAGAGCATGTTCTGGGCCACCAACCATGTAATTTATGTTTGATAGAGAGAATTCCTTATGGGTTAAGTATAATTTTGATATCTCTTATGTTTAGTATAAAGAAAAATGAAAATTTCTTTATTTTACTTTTAATACTAACTTTTATTTTTTCTTTTTTTATTTCATTGTATCATTTCGGCATAGAACAAGGCATTTTTCAAGAATCAACTGTTTGTGGTGTAAAAAACTTTTCTGAAAATGTAAGTAAAGAGGAATTACTAAATCAACTAAGTGAAAAGACTATAAGCTGTAAAGATGTGACATTTAGGATTTTAGGATTATCACTAACTACTATTAATATTGTAATAAATATATTATTTATTATAACCCTAGCAAAAATTTTTACTAAATATGAAAAAAACTGATAGAAGAGTTGAAGAATTTATTAGAGTTGACCATGCAGGCGAGAGGGGTGCTGTCAAAATTTATGAAGGTCAGTTATTAGCTTTAAATACAATTGTTAAAAATGACAATTTAAAAAAAACAATTGAGGATATGAAAGAACATGAAGTTGAACATTGTCAATTTTTTGAAAACGAAATAAAAAAAAGAAATATTGAGCCAACAAAATTTTTGCCATTGTGGGATCTGCTAGGTGTAGGTTTAGGTTTTGGGTCTACTATTCTTGGGAAAAAAGCAGCTATGCTATGTACTGCCTCCGTTGAAGAAGTAATAGATAAACATTACCAAGACCAAATAAATCAACTTGGTCCAGAAGAAAAAAATTTAAAAAAGAAAATTATAAAATTCAGAGAAGATGAGCTTCATCATAAGGATATTGCTTATGAAAAAGGAGCTACCAAAAAAGGCATTTACTCAATTATGGATAAAATAATAAAAACAGGTTCAAAAATTGCAATTCGAATATCAGAAAAAGTATAAAATTTAAGCTTCTAATTCAACATCCCAATATAAATAATCCATCCAGCTTTTATGTAAATAATTTGGGGGAAAATTTTTTCCATTACGATGTAAATCTTCTGTTGAAGGTTGATAAGGATGTTGGGCCAGTTTCATGCCCGATAATTTTAATAGTTTACCTCCTTTTTTAACGTTGCAAGCAGAACATGCTGTAACGACGTTATCCCAATTAGTTTCCCCACCTTTTGATCTAGGCAATAAATGATCAAAAGTTAATTCCTCGTTGTTGCCACAATACTGGCAGGAAAATTTATCTCTCAGAAAAACATTAAATCTTGTAAAACTTGGTTTAGATTGAGGAACAATATAATCTTTTAGAGCAATTACACTAGGCAATTGCATATTAAATGAAGGACTTCTTACTACACGATCGTAATTACTTACTATAATTACACGATCTAAAAAAACTGATTTAACAGTATCCTGCCATGACCATAGTGATAGAGGGTAGTAACTCAATGGTCTATAATCAGCATTTAAAACTAGTGCAGGACATTTTTCTAGTGAAACATCTTGATCAATAAAATTATTCATATCAAATTTTAACTTAAATAAAAATTTTTTTCAATATTTAGGAATTATTAAATTTTTTTAAGATATAATTCAATGCAATACTTGAAGCATTTACAGGAATATGATGGTCACAATTTTTTATGAGATGCGTCTCAATGTCTATGTTATTTCTCATAAAAAAATCTTTTGCCTCTAACATAAAATTTGGCGATACAACTTGATCGGAATCACCATGAATTAACAAAATACTTGATGAGTTTTTTTTTCTCAATTTTAAATCCTTTTCATCAATAATTTTTCCAGAAAAACCCACAACACAATTAAAAGGTTCTTCAGAAGTAAGTCCTAAGTTTATTGACATCATGCAGCCTTGGCTAAAACCAGATAAACAAATTTGTTTATTTTCAAAATTAAATTCATCTTTAATTTCATCAATAAATTTTGATAACTTTTTTTCAGCCTTTATAGATTGATCCAAAATATACTCTGGATCATCTTTGCTTAAATCAAACCACTGATATCCATTTGGGTTTATACTGCATGGTTCATGACCATTAGGACAAATAAAAATAGTATTAGGTAAATGTCTTTTCCAGTTCAGTGAGAGCATACTAATATCCTTGCCATCACCACCATAACCATGAAGTAAGATGATAGCATTTTTAATCATTTTATTAGTCTCTGGTTTGACCATTACTGAATCTAGGCAAAATGTCATAGTGTGTGAATTATGTTTTTTTATTTTAAAAACACCCTACAATACCTTCATGTTATCTGGAATAGTAGTTAAAATATTATCTATAATTTTGTTAATGGCAGTAGGGATTGTTTTAATTCTTGGTATCGGAACTTTATTTAAAGGTGGTGAAACCAGCAAAAAATATTCAAATAAATTAATGCAGTTAAGAGTTTTGCTTCAATTTATTGCAATAATTGCTTTGGTTGGTTTTGCATATTTTTTCAAAAATTAGTTGTAACTAGCCAACCATTCAACAAAATTTTTTTCCTTAAAATCTATTGACCCAACAATTCTTGCAAACTCATATCCATCCTTGTTTATCAAAATTGTGGTGGGCACTCCTCTAAGTCCAAACTTTTTCGCTAAGGTAATTGGTGAGTCGAAATATATCTTAAGATTATTTATACCTAAATCCTCAAAAAATTTAGAGGCTTTTTCAAAATTATCCTGACCAACATTAATCGGAAATATTTTTAAATTATTTAAATTTTTTTGAGATTGCAATTGATCAAGAGATGGCATTTCTTCTTTACATGGGGCACACCAAGTTGCCCAAAAATTGAGTAAAACCAAATTGCCTTCAAATTGATCAAGTTGAATTTCATTACTCTGATCATCTAAAAACGTTAATCCATCATATTTTTTAAGCTCTTTATTGATAACAAGATTTTTTATATCTTTGATTTCTGCTGCAACACAATTAGATATTAAAAAAGCAAATAATATTAAAAATCTCATGTTAAATAGGTATAATTAATTATCATGTCGAAAAATAAAAACAACCAGGCAATATGGGGCAATAGAATAAAAAAAAACACTTCATCAATTTTTCAAAAAGTGGGAAGTTCTATAGATGTTGATAAGAGACTATATAAAGAGGATATAATTGGATCAATTGCACATGCCGAAATGTTATTTAAACAAAAAATTATCACTTTTAAAATAAAGAATAAGATTGTTTATGGTTTAAACAAAATCAAAAAAGAAATAACGAACAAAAAATTTGAATTTAATAAAAAGTATGAGGATATTCATATAAATATTGAAAAAAGACTTTTCGAAATAATTGGTGAAGACGCGGGTTTTGTTCACACAGCACGATCAAGAAATGATCAAGTGATCACAGACTTGAAAATTTGGATGAAATCATCAACCAAAGAAATTAATGTTCTATTAGATACTATTATTAAAAGTGTAATAAAAGCAGCAGAAAAAAATATATATACTCTTATGCCTGGATTTACTCATTTAAAAAATGCTCAGCCAGTTTCATTTGGCCACTATTTGATGGCTTATGTTGAAATGTTTAAAAGAGATAAAAAGAGATTCATAAATAATCTAGATAGTTTAAATGAAAATCCTTTAGGTGTCGCTGCTTTAACTGGAACCTCTTTTAATATTGATAGAAATTACACTACAAAAAAACTTGGATTTACAAAACCAACTAATAACTCAATAGATACAATTTCTGACAGGGATTTTGTGCTAGATTTTCTTTACTCTATCTCAGTCTGTGCCATGCATATTTCTAGAATAGCTGAGGAACTTATCATATGGAACTCTGATGCTTTCAAGTTAATAAATTTATCAGATAAAGTTGTAACTGGTTCTTCGATAATGCCACAAAAAAAAAATCCAGATTTACTGGAATTTTTACGAGGAAAGTCTGGAATTATTTATGGTAATTTGTTCTCTATGCTTACAGTTTTAAAAAGTTTACCTTTATCTTACTACAAAGATCTTCAAGACGATAAGGAAATTGTTTTTAAATCTAATGATACACTACAAAATTGTTTAAAAATACTTGATGAGATTCTTAAAAATTTTACACCAAATAAAAAACAAATGATAGAATTAGCTAACACAGGATATTTGACTGCAACTGATCTTGCAGATTATCTCGTAAAAAATCACTCAATGCCATTTAGAAAAGCATACAAAGTGACTGCTAATATTGTGAACTTTGCTGAAAAAAAGAAAAAAAATCTCGATCAATTAACGCTGGCTGAACTTAAAAAAATTGAACCAAAACTATCAAATGATGTATTAAAAGTGTTTGATTTAAAGAATTCTGTAAATTCTAAGAAATCATATGGTGGAACATCTTTTGATAATATTAAAAAAATGATATTGAAATATAAAAGAAAAAAATGAAAAAAAAGATTATTTTAGCAATAATTGTATTTTCTACATTGATCGCTTGTGGGAAAAAAGGAGACCCAGTCTATAAAGAATCTCAAAGTAATCCAAAAATACCAAGCTACTTTCTAAATAAAGCTTAATGAGATTTTTAAATAGTAAACTTAAGATTGAAAATACAATCCTGCAAAATATTGCTAAAAAATATGGAACACCTGCATATTGCTACTCGTATAAACAACTTAGAGAAAATATAAATGATTTTAAAAAAAATTTTAAATCCATATCACCATTAATTTGTTTTGCTATTAAATCAAATACTAACTTAAATTTAATAAAAGAAATAAAAAAATTTGGACTTGGGGCAGATGTTGTATCAATGGGTGAATTAATGTTGGCTCTTAAGGCTGGAATTAGTCCAAAGAAGATTGTTTTTTCAGGAGTTGGTAAGACTTCCAAAGAAATCAATTTTGCAATTGATAAAAATATTTTATTAATAAATTCAGAGTCCAAAAGCGAAATCATAGAAATTGATAAAATTGCTAAAATAAAAAAAAAACAAGTTAATATTGGTATAAGATTAAACCCAAATACTGATGCGAAAACTTTGAGCCAAATATCTACAGGTAAAAAAGATAATAAATTTGGAGTCAATGATAAAACATTTTTTGAACTCATAAGATATTGTAAGAATTCTAAAAATATTAATTTAAAATGTTTAAGTGTTCATATTGGAAGTCAAATTTTAGATCATAAACCCTATGAAAAAATGTTAAGAATATTAGATAAAATCATCAAAAAAACCCAATATAAATTTGATTTCATTGACCTTGGGGGAGGTATGGGCATCCCATACAATAATGATAAAAAACTAAATTATAAAAAATATCATTCAGCAATTAAAAAATTTTTAAAAAATAAAAAATCTCAGATTATATTTGAGCCAGGTAGATCAATAATCGGCAATACAGGAGTTTTAATATCAAAAGTAATTTACATAAAAGAGAGTTATAAAAAAAATTTTGTTATTCTAGATGCTGCTATGAATGATTTAATGAGACCCGCACTTTATGGTGCAGTACATCGCATCTTACCTTTGTTAAAAAGGGGTAAAAAATCAAAGAAAATTTATGAATTTGTTGGTCCAATTTGCGAAAGTACTGATAAGTTTACGTCCATAAAAAATTTTCAAGAACTAAAAGAGAAAGATTTTATCGCAATTTGCGATGTAGGTGCCTATGGTATATCACTCAGTTCTAATTATAATCTTAGACCTAAACCTATAGAAATATTAATTAATGGATCTAAAATAAAAGTAGTTAAAAAAAGACAAAAGCACCATGAGATAATTTAGCTTTTGATAATTAATGATAAGAAACTTTCTATTTTCAATTTTCTTTTTTTCAGGAATAATTTTAATTTCAATTATTTTTCTGCCAGTGTTAATCTTACCACAAAAATTTACACTTTTTGGTGGGAAATTAATGGGTTATTGGGCTGCTATTTGTTTAAAAATTTTCTTGTCCACAAAAATCATTGTCAAAGGTAAAGAAAATTTAATTAAAAATGAAAAATTTTTTATTGCTTCCTCTCATCAATCTATGTTTGAAACTTTTTTCCTACAAACGATTTTTAATTCTCCTGTATTTATCTTAAAAAAAGAATTACTTATGATACCAATTTTTGGCTGGTACTTAAAAAAAATAGGATCAATTTCTATCAAAAGAAATAAGGTATCGAAAGAAAACATCAATTTTTTTGAAGATATTTCTAAAATAATTACAAATACAAATCGACCAATAATAATTTTTCCTCAAGGAACTCGAGTATTACCCCACGAACAACCTCCATTTAAAAAAGGTGCATCAAGAATTTATGAGGAATTGAAAATAAAATGCCAACCAGTTGCTATTAATTCTGGTTACGTCTGGCCGAAAAAAGGAAAAAAAGATATTAACAAAACAATTACAATTTCAATTTTGAAACCTATCAAACCTGATTATTCCAAGGAAGAATTTTTAGGGATTTTAGAGAAAACTATATATTCTGAACTTAAATTGCTAAATTAACCTTTCATAGGCATAACTACAAAAATACTATCGAAATCACCAGGATCTTTGATTAGCGCAGGTGAACCTGAATCATTTAGAAACATCTCAATATTATTTCCATCTAATTGTGAAGCAACATCTATCAGATATTTAGAATTAAAACTAATTTCTAAATCATGATCAAATTTCACTACGAGAGATTCTTTTCCATCACCGCTGTTGGTATTATTTACAGACAAGTCTAGTTTATCTTTACTTAAACTAAATTTAACACCATCTTTTTTATCAAGTGATACTGAAGCTACTCTATCCACCGAACTTTGAAAAATTTTAAGGTCAATTTCTAATTTTTTTTGATTATTTTTTGGAATTACTTGAATGTAATTAGGAAATTTTCCATCTATTAACTTAGAAATTAAAATACTATTATTTAATTCAAATTTTATCTTAGATTTCATATTTGAAATTTTTACTTCGCCATCATAATTTTCTAATAATGAACTTAATTGAAAAATAGTCTTTTTAGGTAATATAATCGGTTCAAAAATTTTTTTTTCATTTAATCTCAGTTTAGAAATGGACATACGATGACTATCAGTTGATACTGCAGTTAAATAATTCTTATCCTCAACCTCTGTTTGATGAAAATAAATTCCACTTAAATAATGTCTGGTCTCATCATTTGACACAGAAAATTTGCATTTATTTAGCAGCTTTAAAAGGTCTTTTGATTTAAGGCTAAACTCATTCTCATTAAAATTTTCATCTGTTAAAGGAAATTCAGAAGCAGGCATACAATTTAAATTAAAAATAGATTTTTCTGACTCTAGATGAAGTTTGCTATTGTCTGTTAAAGTTAAATTTATTTTTTTTCCTGATGAGAGTTTTCTAACAATATCATACATTGTAGACGACGTAGTGGTTGTTTTTCCTTCCTCTATGACTTCGACATTATTTATTTGATTAATAAATATTAAGTCTAAATCTGTCGCTGTTATAGTGAGTTTTGAATTTTGTGCATCGAGTAATATGTTTGACAATATTGGAAGCGTACTTCGTTTTTCTATGACTCCTTGACAATAATTTAATGCTTGTTGTAGGTCTTGTTGGTTTACATTAAATTTCATTTTCATTATTGCTATATAATATTTGATTTTTTAGTTTATCTATATTTGCAATCATATCTGGATCTTTTTCTTTTAATTTTTCAATAGTTTTAACTGAGTGAATTATAGTTGTGTGATCTCTATTTGAAAACTCTCTTCCAATTTCAGGTAGAGATTTTGAAGTCAAAATTTTTGTTAGATAAATTGCTGTTTGCCGTGGTCTCACTAGGTACCTAGATCTTCTTGATGAAAGCATTTCATTTTTGCTAATCTTAAAAAATTTACACACAAGAGTTTGAATGAGATCAATAGTTACTTTATTTTCATTTAAATTAAGTAAATCTTTTAATATTACTTTAGTCTCAGCTAAGCTTGGTATTTTGTTATAAATTCTTGAAAAAGATAAAATTCTATTTATTGCGCCCACCAATTCTCTTACACTCGTGGTGATTTTAATACTTATAAAATCTTTAATTTCCTCAGGTATATTAAACTTTTCAGGATACAAATTATTTAAGTCACTTATTTTACTTTCAATGATTTTTTTTCTGAGTGTTAAATCAGTTTTTTGAATATCCACAACTAAACCACCAGCAAATCTTGACTTTATTCTCTCCTGAATTCTTGACAACTTATTAGGAGATCTATCAGCAGAAATTATAATTTGAGAACCTTTATCTAATAATGCATTAAAAGTATGAAAAAATTCTTCTTGCATTGCCTCTTTACCATTCATGAATTGTATATCATCAATTAACAAAATATCTGTATTACGAAAATATTCTTTAAATTTAACCATATCATTAGATTTGATTGATTTTACAAATTGATACATAAAGCGTTCTGCCGATATAAACATGACCTTGTTATCTTTTTTTAATTGATAACCAATTGCATTTAAAAGATGTGTCTTGCCCATTCCCACACCACCATAAAGATAAAGTGGATTATAATGTGAAATATTCTCTGAAACTTTTACAGAAGCTTCGTATGCTAAATTATTACTGGAACCAGTAATAAAGTTATCAAAATTTTTGTTAGGATCTATGCGATTATATTGTAAATAAGAGTCTTTTATAAAAGAAACATTTTCTTTATTTTCTATGACATTAGTATTATTTTCATCCTGAGTTGAAGTAGTTTTATTTTCAGTTATTTTGAATTCAATTCGAACAATTTCTTTTTTATAATTTTTTATAATTTTCAAGATTTGATCTAAATATCTAGATGTAATCCAATCACGAATGAATCTAGTCGGTACAGATAATAAGATATAATTGTTGATTTCCTCGACGAAAGTTATTTTTTTAAGCCAACTTTCGTAAATATCTAGTCCTAATTTATTTTTCATTTCAGCTTGAACTAAATTCCAATCAAGAATGTCTGATTTAGCGTCTTTTAAACTATTATTATTTATAGAATTGTTCATAAATGTGGAGAGTGTTCAGTTAGAACCATAATAAAATTATTGCAACAAATAATTTTCAAAAATAAAAAAAAAATAAAATCTAGGATTGTGTAATTTTTTTTTTTTAAAAAAAGTATTTAACAAAAAAAAATAAAGAAAAATAAAAAAAAAAATATAAATAAAATTTATAATTGAATTAAATAAGTTTGTTTATTTACTAAATCTAAATATTGTGTGGAGAATTTTTAAGATCACAGATTTTGTAGATTTAAAAGTTGTATTAGGATTAACAACCTGAAGTGTTATTAAACTAGATTGATGCTATTTTTTTGGTAAACCTTGAAACGTTTCTAGAAGCGTTTTGTTTCTTTACGATACCTGTTTTAGCTATTTTCATCAGCTCAGAATTCAACTTAGGTAAGAACTTTAAAGCCTCAGACTTCTTTTTAGCTTCAATTAAAGAATTCATTTTCTTTAAAGCATTTTTATATCTACTTTTTCGAGCCTTATTAACAGCTGTTTGTTTTGAAATTCTTCTAATTCTTTTGATTGCTGATTTTGTGTTAGCCATATGCGCAGGGGTATAACTTGAGAATGAATTTTGGTCAATTAAATAATTATTATATTTGGCAGATATTACAAAAAAAAGAAGATCTATTAGAAATCATTTTTTTTTTAATAATTCCGTTGCATCCAGACCTCTTACAATTAAGTCCTTTTCTCTCATAAACGTTAAAATTCTTTTGAAAATTTCCTGATTTACCTAATGTGTTTTTAAAATCTCTAATACTTGATCCTCCCTTTTTGATAGCATTAATCAAAACCTTTTTAGAATTAAATATTATTTTTTTACAATCTTCTTTATTTAATAAAGATACTTTTTTATCAGGTTTAATTTTACATAAAAATAAAATTTCACTTGCATAAATGTTTCCTATCCCTGATACAAAATTTTGATCTAATAGAAAGTTTTTTATATTTTTTTTTTTTCCTTTTAAAAAAGAATAAATATAACTTAAGTTAAATTCTGATTGAAAAGGTTCTGGTCCAAGTTTAGAGAGTCTTTTGTCCAAAAAATGTTCATTAACCACTGTTTCAAAAAAACCAAATCTTCTTGGATCGTTATATATAATTTTAAGATCATCAAAAACTATTTCTACATGATTATGCTTTTTGGGTAATGTAGGTGAACTATAAAAACTAGTATTAGTTACCAAACTTTTTTTTTGATTATAAATAAGATGAATAGTTCCTGACATACCCAGATGTAAAAGACAATAACTTTGATTTGACAGGCAAATAATCAGATATTTTGAAAATCTTTTTACTTTGATTATTTTTTTGCCTTCAAGGAATCTTGGAAAATTAAGTGGGATTTTAGTTCTCAAATTTCTATTTCTAACTATTACTTTTTTGACCTTTTTTTGTTTAATCTTTTTGTCTAAAGATTGACGTACAATTTCTACTTCTGGTAATTCTGGCATTTAATACTATATTGATTATATATTTTTGAATTATGCAACAATATCTACAAAATAAAAAAGGATTAGTCCAAAATGTTTTTAATCAAGTGTACGATCGTTATGATCTAATGAATGATTTTATGTCATTAGGGATTCACCGATTGTGGAAAAAAAGTCTATTAAATATGATGAATCCATCTAGTAATCAAAATTTAATTGATGTTGCTTGTGGAACTGGAGACATAGCTAAACTATTTGTTAAACATGTAAATAAATTGTCTCGTATCGCATGTGTCGATCCAAATAAAGGGATGATAAGTAAAGGGAAAGAAAAGTTATCTAAGTTTAAAAATATAAATTGGATTATATCTCCAGCTGAAAAAATTCCTTTATCTGATAATTTATTCGACTTTTATACTATAAGCTTTGGTTTAAGAAACACTGCCAATATAGATAAAGCTCTTTCCGAAGCTTATAGAGTTTTAAAACCAGGGGGTCGTTTTTTATGCTTAGAGTTTTCAAAAATTCAGAATACAAATTTAGAAACCCTTTATAAAAATTACTCTAAGCTAATACCTTCTATTGGCAAGTTTGTTGTTGGTGAAAAACAGCCGTATGAATATCTAATTAAAAGTATTGAAGATTTTTTAAACCAGGAGGAATTAATTGATGCAATGGTTAAAAACAATTTTAAAAAATGTACTTATAGAAATTTATCAGGTGGAATAGTTTCTATTCATAGTGGATGGAAATTTTGATGGTAAAAAAATTAATTATTCTCTTTAAACTTGGAAGAAAAGTAGCTTGTTCTGATATTTTAAATATTGTATCAAAATTTAAGGAACCACCTTTAGCTATAAAGATTTTATTTAAGATATTATCATTTTCCTTTACACCAAAAAAACAAATAGATGCAAATAAAGACGAGGGAGAGAGATTGTCTGACTCTTTGGAGTCAATGGGAACGACTTTTATTAAACTTGGCCAATTTTTAGCAACCAGACCTGATATAATTGGTGAAGAACTTTCCAAAAAACTTGAAAACCTTCAAGATAAATTGCCACCATTTTCTATGTTACAGGCAAAAGAAATAATTAAAGATGATCTAGGTAATGAAAGTTATGACTCTATAATCAATTTAAGTGAACCAGTTGCTGCTGCTTCAATTGCTCAAGTCCACAAAGCTCAAATAAATGACAATGGAGTACTTAAGGACGTTGCAATTAAAATTCTAAGACCAAACATAAAAAAAATATTTAATGAGGAAATTGATGCAATAATGCTTTTTGCTTTCTTAATAGAATCATTTATTAAAAAGACAAAAAGACTCAAGCTGGTAGAAGTAGTGTTTTTATTAAAAGAAATCACAAATCTAGAAATGGATTTAAGATTTGAAGCAGCTGCTGCAAATGAATATGCTGAAAATACAAAGAATGATGTTGGATTTAGAGTTCCTCAAATTTATTGGAATTATACAAGCGAAAATGTAATGACCCTAGATTGGGTGGATGGAATATCTATTAGAGAAACGGAAGAACTAAAAAATAAAGAATTTAATACTGAAAAAATTGCAGAGGATATTATTCAAAATTTTTTAAGACATGCTGTAAGAGATGGTTTTTTTCATGCAGATATGCACCAAGGCAATATTTTCATAGATAATGATGGTCAAATTGTTCCGATTGATTTTGGAATTATGGGTAGATTAGATAAAATGAGTAAAAGATTTTTAGCTGAAATTTTATTTGGTTTTATTCAAAGAGATTATCGTAAAGTTGCTGAAGTACATTTGATTGCAGGTCTTGTGCCAAAAGAAGTTCCAATAGATGATTTAGCTCAAGCTCTAAGATCCATCGGTGAACCAATTTTTGGTCAAGCAGTTAAAGATATTTCTGGAGGAAAATTATTAAAGCAACTATTTGATGTCACAAAAAAATTTAATATGCAAACTCAACCTCAGCTTCTTATGTTACAGAAAACAATGGTTGTTGTTGAAGGTGTAGCTAGAAAATTAAATCCAAACACAAATATTTGGACCACTTCAAAACCAGTTCTTGAAAGTTGGCTAAAAGAAACAAAAGATCCAATGACAAAACTAAATGAGACACTTCAAAATACATCTGAAGTAATAAAAAGATTACCAGAATTTCCTGAAATTATGGATAAAGCTAATCAAGCTCTTACTTATCTTGCTAGTGGACAAATCCCACAAAACTCAAATTCCTATACGGCCTTAAACACTCAAAAATCAGAAATGACTGCTTTTAGAAACCAATCTATTATTGGTTTATTAATCCTTGTAATTTTTGGTCTTTTAATATTTTAATTTAGTCGATGAAAGATTTATCAAACAAAAAAATTCTTTTTATAATATGTGGTGGAATTTCTGCTTACAAAAGTCTTGAAACGATAAGAATGTTTAGAAAGAATAATGCTGAAATAAAAACAATACTAACTAAAAATGCAAAGGAGTTTGTAACCCCATTATCTGTAGCCTCTTTATCTCAAGGTAAAGTTTATGATGATTTATTTAGCCTAGAAAATGAGATAGAAATGGACCATATTTCTTTATCAAGATGGGCCGATGTAATCATCATCGCTCCAGCAACTGCCAACACCATTTCCAAATTAAGCCAGGGTAACTCAGACGACTTGGCATCCACAGTTATATTAGCTTCAAATAAACAAGTTTTTTTAGCTCCAGCAATGAATGTTAGAATGTGGGAACATCAGTCTACACAAAATAATCTAAAAACATTGAAAGGTTTTGGCTATAAAATTATTGGGCCTGAAATAGGTGATATGGCTTGTGGTGAATATGGTGAGGGTAAAATGTCTGAACCTTTAGTTATTTATGAAGAAACTCAAAATTTTTTATTTAGTAAAATTAAAAATAATAAACTCAAAGCCCTAGTAACCGCGGGTCCTACTAGTGAATATATAGATCCTGTAAGATTTATTACAAATAAATCTAGCGGTAAACAGGGTTACGAGATAGCAAAATCGCTCTACAAAAGAGGTTTTGATACCACTTTAATATCTGGACCTACAAACCTAAAAATAGATGAAAATATTAAACTAATCAAAGTTGAGACTGCTGAAGAAATGTTTAAGGCCACTCAAAAAAATCTTCCGACTGATATAGCTGTATTTGCTGCTGCTGTTGCTGATTTCAAAGCTAGTTATGAACATAAAGAAAAGATTAAAAAAGTTGATAATTTAACATTAAACTTAGAAAGGAATATCGATATTTTGAACTATGTTTCTAATCATAACTCTATGAGACCAAAAATGGTTATAGGTTTTGCTGCTGAAACAACAAGTTTAGAGAAAAATGCTGTGCAAAAATTAAAAGATAAAAATTGCGACTGGATAATAGCTAACGACGTCTCAAAAGATGAAAGTGGTTTTGATAATGAAAATAATGAAGTTACAATTTTCTATAAAAATGAAAAAATGAAAAAGGAGAAACTTTCATTAAAAAAAAAGTCAGAGATTTCAGAGGAAATTGTAGATAGAATAGTTGCTCAAATAAATTAATGGTTAAAGTTCTAATCAAAAAACTTGACCCAGCTATACAATTACCCGAATATAAAACCAGTGGCGCATCAGGTGTAGACTTAATCGCATTTATAAAAGAACCCATTACTCTAGAACCTAAAACATCTGTTTTAATTCCCACAGGATTATCTGTTGCTTTCCCAGAAGATTACGAGATCCAAATAAGACCAAGATCAGGTTTAGCAGCCAAAAATAATATTAGTGTGTTAAACACTCCAGGAACAATTGATAGTGATTATAGAGGAGAAATAAAGGTTATCATCTATAATCATGGTAATGAAAATTTTTTAATTAATAATGGTGATAGAATTGCTCAAATGATATTAGCACCTGTGGTCAAGATGGAATTAGAAGAAAAAAATGAATTACCTAAGTCTATCAGAGGTAAAGGTGGATTTGGTTCAACAGGTAAATGAATATCAATTTAGATAAAATTCAAATAGAGAGATTTTCAAGACAAATAGTTTTAAAAGATATTGGAAGCTTAGGTCAAAAAAAAATTATTGGAGCTAAAGTTTTAATTATTGGAATGGGGGGTTTAGGTTGTCCTGCGGCTGAATTTTTAGCAAGAGCAGGCGTAGGTGTTTTGGGCATTGTTGACCCTGATATTGTTAATTTATCAAATATTCATAGACAAAGTCTTTACAATATCGAAGACTTAAAAAAATCCAAAGTAAAGTCTGCTCAAAAAAAATTAAAAAAGATAAACTCAAAAATAAAAGTAAGCGCGTATAAAATAAGATTAAATATTAACAATTATCAAAAAATTATAAAAAATTATGACTACATAATTGATGGATCAGATAATTTTGAAACAAAGTTTTTGATTAATGATGTTTCAAGAAAATATAAAAAATTTCTTGTAACTGGAGCAATAAGTAAATTTGATGGTCATATTTTTAGTTTTGATTTTAAAAATAAAAAAACACCTTGTATAAGATCTTTTTATCAAGAATATGAGATTTCAGAGGATATATTAAATTGTGAATATGAAGGTATCTTAGGGACAGTAGCTGGTATAATAGGAATTATGCAAGCGAATGAAATTTTAAAAAAAATTTTATCTATTGGTAAAAATTTGAATGGTCAAGTTTTGGTTATAGATCTATTAAATCTGAATTTTAGAAAAATTAAATTTAAAAAGTTAAAAGATGTTAAAAAAAAAATTTAAACTTTTTCTTATAACTTTATTTTTATTATCTTTTACCTCATTAAGTTATGCACAAGAAACTTTCTTGTCTTTAAAGAAAAGTAAAGTGAATGTAAGGTATGGACCGAGTTTTGAATCTCCTATAAAGTTTATTTATAAAAAAGTGAATTTGCCTCTCAAACAAATTGATAAAAAAGAGAACTGGCGAAGAGTAATTGACTTTAAAAACAATAGTGGATGGATACATTGGTCTCAATTAAAAAAAATAAATTCAATCATTCCTATAAAAGATAAAATTTTATTCGAAAATCCAACAAATTTTTCTAAACCATTGGCTAAAATTAAAAGTGGAAGAGTTCTAATAGTTCAAAAATGCAATGGAATTTGGTGCAAAATAAATACGGATGATTTTGAAGGTTGGATAAAGACAGACAATATTTGGGGTGTATTAGATTAAGAGTTTTTTGATTTACTCGCCCACCACTTATCTAAAATAAAATACCATATAGAATTAGCTATTGGTTCTACTATAGCGTCTGTTAGTGCTATCATAAAGCTGACATCAGCAACAAACATTAAAACAGTTATAGCTATAGCAAAATGACCAATTGTATAAATAATAGTTCTTAAAATTGAACCTCTATTATTTGTGTAAATCTGACCAGCAGCTTTGAATATGCCAGTTGTTAATTCCATTATTTTTTAAACGGACTATCAAGCACACAAGCAACTAGGTGCACTCTAGCCTGTTCTCCACCATTAAAAAAATTATGATATTTCGTATTATTTGTTATCCATACCTTACCATCAGCTGGAAGATGTTTTGCTACATTTTCAATTACCATTGAACAGCCTTTATTAGTTATAATGGGAACATGCAGTCTGCATTCAGGATCTTTATGCCAGCTTAATGTCGACCTTGGCTCTTTTAATAATAATCTAACTCTACCTAGTTTAAACCTTTTACTTAAAGTCTCATAAACTTCTTTAAAATAAGTATTTTCAAATTCAGGAACTAATTGAGTATATTTTAACTCATCAATATCAACATCTCTAGAAACTTCTTTTCCGGTTTCATCTGCAATTGTCCAATATTTTCCTCTAATATTATTTCCTTCGATAGAACTTCTATCATTTGGGATTTGATTTAATGGTATCGCTCCGAAGTGGGTAACCCCTGGAGAGTTAAACTTTTTAGCTTTTAAAACTTTATCCAAATCATTTCTCAACTTTGATATATCAAAATTAAGATTAGGAACTTCGTAGAAGTCCTCAAAATTTGCTATTCCCATATTTTTTTGTCCTGTTTTATAGAATTAGTTTAATTTCAAATCAAATCGATCAGAATTCATAACTTTTACCCATGCCGCGATAAAATCTTTTACAAATTTATCACCCGAATCTTCACATGCATAAACTTCCGCTAGAGCTCTTAGTTGAGAATTTGAACCAAAAATTAAATCAACTCTTGTCGCCTTCCATTTAGTTTTTTGAGTTTTTCTATCTTTACCAATAAATGTTTGTTCAGATTTATCTTCCTCTTTCCAAGTCGTATTCATGTCTAAAAGATTTATGAAATAATCGTTAGTAAGAGAACCAGGTCTATTTGTAAAAACACCATGTTTCGAGCCATCAAAGTTTGTATTCAATACTCTCATTCCACCTACAAGTGCAGTCATTTCTGGAGCTGTTAAACCCATCAATTGAGCCTTATCAACCAGTTTTTCCTC
This sequence comes from uncultured Pelagibacteraceae bacterium, assembly GCA_902558445.1. Lineage (GTDB taxonomy): Bacteria > Pseudomonadota > Alphaproteobacteria > Pelagibacterales > Pelagibacteraceae > Pelagibacter. Next base: position 96,362 of record CACEDX010000002.1, read on the forward strand.
TGCAGAAACATTTGAAGCTCCACCATTTAGGTAATTTCTAAAACCATCTGCTTGTGGTTCTAAAAGACCAAATGAGTTAATATCGGTCTGATCTTGTCTTGCATCTCCTCTTCCTGCTGAAAATGGAACTTGAACTTTATAGCCAGCTTTTTTTGCAGCCATTTCGATACCAACACCACCAGCTAGTACAATTAAATCTGCCATTGTAACACTTTTCTTTTTACTATCGAATTTGCTTTTAATTTTTTCTAAAGCTTTAATTACAGCCGATAATTTTTTTGGATTGTTCACTTTCCAATTTTTTTGTGGTTTCAACATTATTCTCGCACCATTAGCACCACCTCTTTTATCAGAGCCTCTGAACGTAGATGCTGAAGCCCATGCAGTAGAAACTAAATCTGAAATTGATATTTTTGATTTAGAGATTTTACTTTTTAAATCTTTAACATCCTTTGATTTAAGTTTGTATTTAGGCTTATCAATTGGATCCTGCCAAATTAATTGTTCTTTTGGAACCTCGCTACCGAGATAGCAAACTCTTGGTCCCATATCTCTGTGAGTTAATTTAAACCATGCTCTCGCAAAAGCATCGTGAAATTCTTTTGGATTTTGGTGAAAATGTTTAGTTATAGGTCCATAACTAGGATCCACTTTCATCGATATGTCGGTTGTTTGCATCATAGGTGGATGAAGCACACCTTTTTTATGTGCATCGGGAACCATTTTAATCTGTTGTCCATTTTTCTTTGGAGTCCATTGATGAGCACCAGCGGGACTTTTCGTAAGCTCCCACTCATGTCCATATAAACAATCCAAATAACCCATGTCCCATTGAATTGGATTTTGAGTCCAAGCGCCCTCAATACCACTACTTATTGTATCAACACCTTTTCCAGATTTATATCCACTATTCCATCCAGTTGACTGGTCTTGAAGTCTTGAAGCCTCAGGATCTGGTCCTTTGAACGACTCAGATGCTGCACCATGAGATTTTCCAAACGTATGCCCTCCAGCAACTAATGCTGCTGTCTCATAGTCATTCATAGCCATTCTACCGAATGTCTCTCTAATATCATGTGCTGCTAATTTTGGATCTGGATTAGCATCAGGACCTTGGGGATTTACATAGATTAAACCCATATGTGAAGCTCCTAATGGCTGTTCTAAATCTCTTTTTCCACTATATCTTTCAACACCTAACATTTCTTTTTCTGAACCCCAATAAATATCATCTTCTGGTTCCCAAATATCAGTTCTACCAGCTCCGAAACCAAAAGTTTTAAAACCCATTGAGTCTAAAGCCACGTTTCCAACAAGTATAAATAAATCTGCCCATGAAATTTTTCTTCCATATTTCTTTTTAATAGGCCATAAAAGTAATCTGGCTTTATCTAAGTTTACGTTATCTGGCCAAGAATTAAGTGGCGCAAATCTTTGATTACCTGTTCCTGCTCCACCTCTACCATCACCAGTTCTGTAAGTTCCTGCGGCATGCCAAGCTAATCTAATAAATAATGGACCATAATGACCATAATCTGCTGGCCACCACTCTTGGGAGTCTGTCATTAATTTTTTTAAATCTTTTTTTAATGCTTTATAATTAAGTTTTTTAAATTCTTTTGCATAATTAAATTTTTTATCCATAGGGTTAGATAAATTTGAATGCTGACTTAGAATTTTAAGATTTAAACTATTTGGCCAAAAGTCTCTTACTGTTTGACCTCTTCCTGCAGAAAACTTTGCAGGTGTTCCTGCGCCGGTAAATGGACATTTACTCATTTGATTGGCTTTAAAAGACTTATTTTTGAAATTTTCAGTGCTCATAATTTTTGTATTTCTCCCATAGTTATTAGAATTTATAATTTATAATAGTTCTAAACTAAATGTCAACAGTTTAGAATGATTATAATATAAATTTAGAAAGAGAAATTTTTTTTAATTCTGATTTTGAGTATCACTCGCAACTCTTACCAAAACTTCCACAGAACTAATTTTTTTTCCTGTAATGTTATTTTTAATATTAACTTTTCCAATTTCGTTATCATTACAATCTATAAGCAAATTTGTGTCCTCATCATAAAAATGATGATGTTTAGTAATATTTGTATCAAAATAACTCTTATCGCTACTGATCGTGATCTCTTTTAAATAACCTTTATCTTTAAAAGCATGAACTGTGTTGTAAATTGTAGCTAAAGATATTTTTTCATTAAAATTTTCCGAAATGTTTTTTGCTAAATCATTAATGGTAAAGTGAAATGTTTTGTCTCTATTAAATAAGACTTCACAAATTTTAAGTCTTTGTTTAGTAGGTCTAAGACCAGAATTTCTTAATTTGCTAATAAATTCGCTATTTTTTAACATTGTTAATTATAATAATTCTAAACTTTATGTATATTATAATGGTTTAAAATCAAGTATTAAGGTGATTTATTTTATGAAAAAAAACTCCTATTCTTATGAAGAACTTATAAGTTGCGGAAACGGAAGTCTTTTTGGTCCTGGAAATGCAAAATTACCGCTTCCACCAATGTTAATGTTTGATAGAATTACAGAAATTAATGACAAGGATGGTGCTTTTAAAAAAGGTTCTTTAAAGGCTGAGTTAGATATAAAGAAAGACCTTTGGTTTTTTGATTGTCATTTCAAAGAAGATCCTGTGATGCCAGGATGTCTTGGACTTGATGCTATGTGGCAACTCGTAGGATTTTATTTAGGTTGGATTGGAAATCCAGGAAAAGGCAGAGCCTTAGGCGTTGGAACAGTAAAATTTACAGGAGAAGTTTTACGGAATGTAAAATTAGTCAAATATGAAATCGATATGAAAAAAATTATGTCTCCTGGAGGTACAACAGTTGGTTTGGCTAATGGGATATTATTAGCAGACGAAAAAAAAATTTATTCAGCAGACAATTTAAAAGTGGGGTTATTTAAATAATGAGAAGAGTTGTAATAACTGGTTTAGGTGTAGTTTCTTGTTTAGGTAATAATCAGGAAGAAGTTTATAAATCTTTATTAAATTCAAAATCAGGTATTTCATTTGCTGAAGAATATAAGGAGCATAACTTAAAAAGTCATGTGCATGGTAAGCCAAACATCAAACTTGAAGATCACATAGATAGAAAAACAATTCGATTTATGGGCTCTGGATCAGCTTATAACTATGTTGCAATGAAAGAAGCAATAAAAGACTCGGGTTTAGAAGAAAAAGAAGTAAGTAACTTTAGTACTGGTATAGTCATGGGATCTGGAGGGCCTTCAATTGAGAACGTGATTTTAGCAGCTGACAAAACAAGAGCGAAAACCCCAAAATTAATGGGTCCTTTTATCGTTCCGAGAACCATGGCAAGTACCGCATCTGCTACTTTAGCAGTTCCATTCAAAATCAAAGGGACTAATTATACAATGAGTTCCGCATGTGCAACTAGTGGTCACTGCATTGGAAATTCAATGGAATTAATTCAAATGGGTAAACAGGATATTGTTTTTGCTGGTGGAAGTGAAGAAATACATTGGGCAATGACAGCTATGTTTGATGCCATGACTGCACTATCATCAAAATATAACGATACACCTCAGACAGCGTCAAGAGCGTATGACAAAACTAGAGATGGTTTTGTAATAGCTGGTGGAGCGGGTGTGTTAGTTTTGGAGGAATATAAGCATGCGAAAGCTAGAGGTGCCAAAATTTATGCGGAATTGACAGGTTATGGTGCCACCTCAGATGGATATGATATGGTAGCTCCATCTGGAGAAGGAGCTGTTAGATGTATGAAAATGGCAATGGCAACCACTAAAAACAAAATTGATTATATTAATACTCATGGAACTTCTACACCAGTAGGTGACATAACTGAACTAAAAGCTATTAAAGAAACCTTTGGGGAAGAAATTCCAAAAATAAGTTCAACAAAGTCTTTATCCGGTCACCCTTTAGGTGCTGCATCAGTTCATGAGGCTATATATTGCTTAATTATGATGAAAAATAATTTTATTGCTGGATCAGCAAATATTTCTGAAATGGACGAGGATGCTAAAAAATTTCCAATAGTTTCAAAAACAGAAACCAACTCCACTTTAAATACAGTAATGTCGAATAGTTTTGGTTTTGGTGGAACTAACGCCGCTTTAATTTTTGAGAAAATATAATTATGAGTTTAATGAAAGGTAAAAAAGGATTAATCATGGGTGTTGCGAATGAAAGATCTATTGCATGGGGTATTTCTCAAAAACTTTCTGAAGCAGGTGCTGAACTAGCATTTACGTATTTAGGAGATGCCTTAAAAAAAAGAGTAGTTCCCTTAGCAGAAAAATTAAACTCAAATATAACTTTTAGTTGTGATGTTGAAAAAAAAGAAGATGTAATAAAATTATTTGAGAATATAAAATCGAAATGGAGTGAAATTGATTTTGTAGTTCACGCAGTTGCCTTTTCAGATAAAACAGAACTATCAGGTGAGTATTTAAATACCACTAGAGAAAACTTTTTAAGAAGTATGTTAATATCATGTTTCTCTTTTACTGAAGTTGCAAAAGAAGCATCAAAAGTAATGAAACAGGGCGGTAGTTTGCTAACTTTAACGTATGAGTCCACCAAAGCTATTCCAAATTATAATGTTATGGGTGTTTGTAAGTCAGCATTAGAGGCTAGCGTTAAATATTTGGCAAGAGACCTGGGTACAAAAGGAATGAGGGTTAATGCAATAAGTGCAGGACCTATAAAAACCTTAGCAGCCTCTGCTATTGGAGATGCAAAATTTTTATATAAATGGAATGAAGACCACTCTTTTTTGAAAAGAAATGTTGATATTAATGACGTGGGAAATTCAGCATTATATCTTTTAAGCGACCTTGCAAATGGGGTTACTGGTGAAATTCACTATGTTGATGCTGGATATAATAAAGTGGGTATGCCTGATCCCAAAAATATAAAATAAGATTTAACTTTTAAGATTTTACTATGCAAAGAGTTTCTGATCTCTTTAACTTAAATTTTACTTAAAACTGTTTCAATAGAGCAAACTACAATATTAGATCTTTTATCAATTTTATCACATAAAATTTTTTTGTAATTTAAATTTAAACATTTGGATAATTTTTGATATAAATTTGGCCATTGATAATTAGTCAACTCAATAATTTTTGTATTTTTTTTGGCAAATAAAATATTAGCTAAACCAGCTCCGTGTAGACCTATAATGGATTTTGCATTGTTAAAAATTAAAGCTTGTTGAAAAAAAGAGTAATCAGAAAGTCTGATCGATTTAAACCCTTTTTTTTTCAATTTAAAAATTAGTTCATTTTCATTAGATAAATATCTATCTTTCTTAATATTAGCATCAATTCTATTAATATAAATTTTTTTATAATTATTTCTGATAAATATTTTTTTTTTTCTAATATGACTTAAAATTTTTTCTTTTAATTTTTTTAATAATTTGAAATTATAAAACTCAAAACTACTTTCATCAGAAGAAAATATTATACTTTTGAATTGTAAGTATTTATTATGATATAAATTGATAAAATTAATATTCTTTTTTTCGAAAAAACAATTTAATGACTCAATTTGATATTTTTTTTCATAATTTGGCACTAAAAGGTGCTTTAACTTATATTTTCTAAAAAAATCTTCCAAAATCAATAATCTTGGTAAAACATCAATCAACCAATGATAATAATTATTTGATGAATCTCTTCCTGAAACAATTGAGATAACATTAAAGTTTTTTTTCTTTAAGAACTTTGTGATCCCAAGCTTTATAATATTTGTATTTTTTTTTAATTTTTTTGTGTCCTTTGAGAAATTTTTCAATATCAAATTTTCTTTAATATAGAAATATCTCCCCTCTGAAGTGTCCAAATATATTCTACCATTGTCAATTTTAAAAATTTTATATTTTTTTCTTCCAAATTTTTTTATTTTGATTAAAAAATTTTCTTTTTTATCTGAAATTTGAAAGTATCCATTTATAAAAAAAAATATAATCTTTAAAATAAAAATATAGATCTTTCTTAAAAATTTAAATTCTTTTTCTTTTTTCAATTTCAATATTAAGTTAAAGCTTGTTTAATAGATAATTTAACTTTTCCTCTATCAAAACCAATAACTTTAACTTTTACTTCGTCACCCTCTTTCACTACATCAGTAACTTTAGCTACTCTTTTATCTGCAAGTTCTGAAATATGAACAAGTCCATCTTGTTTTCCTAAAAAATTAACAAATGCACCAAACTCCATAACCTTCATAACTTTCCCTGAATATATCTTATTCAATTCAGCTTTTGCTGTGATATCCTTAATCATTTGCATAGCGATGTTTCTAGACTCCTCGTCTGGAGCAGCAACTGTTACAACTCCTTCATCATTTACATCGACTTTAGCACCTGATTTTTCAACAATCTCCCTGATTGTTGCCCCACCTTTTCCAATAACAGCAGCAATGTCTTTCTTATCAACATTAATTTTTTCCATTTTTGGAGTATGTTTTCCAACATCAGATCTTGATGCTGATAATGCCTTATTCATTTCTCCTAAAATATGAACTCTCCCATCTTTAGCTTGGCTTAATGCTTGCTCCATAATTTCAAAAGTAATACCGGTAATTTTGATATCCATTTGTAATGAAGTAATTCCATCTTTAGTTCCAGCAACTTTAAAGTCCATATCGCCTAAATGATCTTCATCACCCAAAATATCTGATAACACACTAAAATCATCGCCTTCTTTAATTAAACCCATTGCTATACCTGCAACAGGTTCTTTTATTGGTACTCCCGCATCCATTAATGCAAGTGATGTTCCACAAACAGTAGCCATTGATGAAGAACCATTGGATTCTGTAATTTCTGACACTACTCTAAAAGTATAAGGAAATGACTCTTGTGAGGGTAATGAAGAGTGAATAGCTCTCCAAGCTAATTTACCATGACCTATCTCTCTTCTACCAGTTCCTATTCTTCCTGTCTCACCAACGGAAAAAGGTGGAAAATTATAATGAAGCATAAACCTTTCTCTTTGTAATCCATCTAAGCTTTCAATTCTTTGCTCATCATCAGATGTACCTAATGTGGCAGTTACGATTGCTTGCGTTTCGCCTCTGGTAAACAAAGCAGAGCCATGTGTTCTTGGTAAAACACCAACCTCACATGAGATTGGCCTTACATCAGACAAACCCCTACCATCAATTCTATTTTTATTTTTTAAAATATCTGTTCTGACTATTGTTTTTTCAAGATTTTTTAGTTCAGAGTTTACATCAAGATCTGTATAGTTTTCGTTTTCCTCATAAAGTTTTTTTGCTTTATCAGTAATTTCTGAAATTTGATTTGATCTGTCTTGTTTATCTCTTGTCGCGAATGCTTTTTTAAGATCTGCTGTAAAAGTTTCCTCGAGTTTTTTCTTTACCTCAGATAAATCTTTCTTTTCAACAGTCCACTCAGGTTTTCTACATTCTTTAGCCAATTCCTCTATCATTTTAATCACTGGAACAAATCCTTCATGACCGAATTTTACTGCATTTAACATCTCTTCCTCTGTCAACCCGCTTGCTTCAGACTCAACCATAAGCACAGCATCTTTTGTACCAGCAACAACTAAATCTAATTTTGATTTTTCAAGTTCAGTTTTTGAGGGATTTAAAACATATTTACCATCAATATATCCAACTCTAGAAGCACCAACGGGGCCCACAAATGGCATTCCTGATATAGCTAAGGCTGCAGATGATGCAATAATTGATAAAATGTCTGCCTCATTTTCTTTATCATAAGAAATTACAGTTGGTAACAACTGGACTTCATTTTTAAATTCATCAGGAAACAATGGTCTGATCGGTCTATCAATTAATCTTGAGATTAATGTTTCACTTTCAGTAGGTCTTGCTTCTCTTTTAAAATATCCACCAGGAATTTTTCCTGCTGCATAATATTTTTCCTGATAATTTACAGATAATGGAAAGTAATCCATTTCTGGATTCACTTTTTTTGCTCCAACAACTGTTGCTAAAACTACTGTCTCCCCACATGTTGCGATAATTGCTCCGTCTGCCTGTCTTGCTACTTTACCTGTTTCTAAACTTATCTTCTTCCCTGCTACTTCAACTTCCTTCTTATATACTTTAAACATTTCATTTCCATTTCGTTTCGTTCGTTTCGTTCCATTCCGTTCTATCTATCTTGACTCTTATTTTCTTAAATTCAATTTCGACAGGACATTCTTGTAAGAATCTACCTTATTTCTTTTAAGATAATCTAACAATTTTTTTCTTCTATTGACCGCTCTCAATAATCCAACAGATGAATGTTTATCTTTTTTGAATTGTTTGATATGTTTTGAAAGCGTTTCAATTTTTTCTGTCAACAAAGCAATTTGGATTTCTGACGATCCAGTATCTTTTTCATGCATTGCTAACTCTTGAGCTTTTTTGTTCATACTTATTTTTTCCTATTTATTTGTTTGTTTAATTAAATTCTCTATTTTTTCAGCATACTCAAAAGACTCGTCTTTTCTAAAAAGTAATTTTGGTAAAAATTTCATCACTACTTTTTGAGATAAAATTTTTCTAATTAAAAATGAGTATTCTTTCAAAGTATTAACAGTTTCTTCTGCATTTTTTCCTCCAAGAGGTAGCACATAAGCTTTGGCTATTTTCAAATCTTGACTCATTCTGACTTCAGTAACTGTTATAGTATTTGTTTCTAGATTCGGAACTTTAGCCTCATTTCTTATAAAAATCATGCTTAAAGATTGTTTAATCATTTCACCCACTCTCAATTGTCTCTGTGAAATTGGTTTACCTATTCTATCTGCCATTAAATTGTCCTCTCTTTAGATGTAATACTAAAAGCCTCTATAGTATCATTTTTTTTAAAATCCATATAATCTTTGAGTGCAATTCCACATTCTTGACCATTGTTAACCTGTTTTACTTGGTTTTTTTCTCTAAACAAACTTCCAACTTTTCCTATAAAAACTATTGAACCATCTCTAATTACTCTTACGTCTGAATTACTATTAATTTCTCCATCAGTTACTTTAGAACCAGCAACTTTTCCAGCTCCTGAAACTTTGAAAATTTCTAAAATTTGCGCAGTCCCAATTACTTTCTCTTCTACATCAGGAGTTAATAATCCAGACATTCTTTTTTTTACGAAATCTAAAACCTCATAAATGATATTGTATGATGAGATATCTATTTTTTCATTTTCAGCAAGTTTTTTAGCTTCCTTGCTTGGCTTTACGTTAAACGCTATCAAAACTGCATTTGAAGCCTTTGCCAAAGTCACATCTGTTTCAGTTACCATTCCAATATCTGCCAAAATTATTTTTGGTTTTACCTCATCATGCTTAATTTGACTGACAGCATTTTTTATTGCCTCTGAGGATCCATGAACATCAGACTTAATTATAAGATTCAATTCTTCAGTGGACTTATTAGTAAAAGCAGATTCTTGGGTTGCAAATGTCAAAGGATTTTTGCCATCTTTGCTCTCTTGAGCCCTATTTTCGCTCAAAGTTTTAGCTTCTTTCTCGTTATCTAAAACTATAAAATCATCTCCTGCTCTTGCAGCACCATTTATGCCAAGTATTTCTACTGGAGAAGATGGTAGAGCTTCATCAATATTTTTTCCTTTATCGTTAATAATAGCTCGAATTTTTCCCCACTTAAGACCACTCACAAAAAAATCTCCTTTTTTTAAAGTTCCAGTAGTTACAATTATTGTTGCAACTGGTCCTCTTCCAATGTCAATTTTCGACTCTAAAACAACTCCTGTGGCTTTAGACTCAAAATCAGTTTTAAGATCTAGAATTTCAGCTTGGAGGATAACTGCATCAATAAGTTTATCTAGGTTTGATTTAGTTTTTGCTGATATCTCTACCATTAAAGTGTCCCCTGATAAATCCTCAGCTATTAATTCATGTTCAAGTAATTGATTTTTAATTTTTTGAGGATTAGCCTCAGGTAAATCACATTTATTAATTGCTACAACTATTGGTACATTTGCAGCCTTTGCATGTTTTATTGACTCAATAGTTTGAGGTTTAACACCATCATCAGCCGCAACAACTAGAACAACAATATCTGTGAGCTTTGATCCTCTTGCTCTCATTTCAGTAAAAGCTGCATGGCCTGGTGTATCAATAAATGTTAATTTATTAGACTGACGGTCTATTTGATAAGCGCCAATGTGTTGGGTTATTCCACCAAACTCTCCTGATACCACATTTGCACTTCTCAAGACGTCTAAAACTGAAGTTTTACCATGGTCCACATGACCCATAACTGTGATTATTGGTGGTCTATTCTTTAAATTTTCAGTTCTTGAAGCTTTAATTTTTTGTATTATCTCCTCTGCTTTTTCCTCTCGAATTGGGTTATGACCAAATTCTTTAACTAAATATTCTGCAGTATCAGCCGCTAGATTTTGGTTTATTGTTACTGTTACTCCCATCCCAAACATATGTTTAATTATATTACTTGACTGCTCTGCCATTCTGTTTGCAAGTTCTCTAACAGTGATTACCTCTGGAATATTTATATCTCTTTTGACAGGCTTCAAATTTTCTTGAGTTTCCTCTTTAGTTAGACTTCTATTTTCTTTTTGTCTTGCTCTTTTAACAGAAGCTAAACTTCGTTCTCTAGCTTCAATTTGATCACTCAAAGCTCTGGAAACTGTTAATTTTAATTCTCTTTTTTTGGTATTGGATTTTGTCGATTTTTTATTCTTATTTTCATTTTCCTCTTTAAGTCTTTTGGTAGCTCTTTGCTCAGCTAATTTACGTCTTTCAAAATCACTTGTTAAAGGCGGTGATTTAGGGATGTAATTCGGTTTACCAAAAGTTCCTTTGTTGCTTGAGAAATTATTTTTAATCTTTGATGGGTTTGACTTAAATGAACCACCTCTACTATTAAATTTACCAGTTTGTTTTTCGATTATAACAGAATTTTTTCCAAGATTTTTTGCTTTATCTATATTTTTGAAAGACTTTTTGGCTATGCCACCTGATATTGTTAATTTTGTTTTTTTTTCCATAGCTCATCTCTCAATCTTCATAAATAATTTTTCTTGCAGACATAATTAGTTCATCTGCTTCTTCTTTTGATAAAGCAAAATCTTCCAAGTAACCTTGAATTTTTATTCTTTCGCCTTTTACCACATCATATCCACCAGTAAGTTCGTCTGATGCTAAATCGGCAAAATCTTGAAGTGTTAGAATTTTTTGATCACCTAGAGTGACCAACATTCCAGGAGTTAACCCTTTTAAATTAATTAGTGCATCATCCAAACCTAATTCTTTAATCCTTTCAGAAATATCTTCTTGATCTTTTTGATGAAACTCTTTTGCTCTTTCTATCAGAGCTTTTGCAGTTTCTTCTTCTATGCCTTCAATTTTTAACAAATTTTCTGCCGAACTATCTTTTATATCGTCAATAGTAGAATAACCTTCCGCCACAAGAAGTTGTCCAAGTGTTTCATCTAACTCTAAATTCTTAACAAAATTTTCTGTTTTCTCCTTAAACTCTAATTGTCTTCTTTCTGAGTCCTCTGCATCTGTCATAATATTTATTTCAAAATTTAATAATTTTGTAGCAAGCCTTACATTTTGTCCTCTTCTCCCGATAGCTTTACTTAAATTTTCCTCAGTAAGAATTACATCTAATTTTTTTCTCTCTAAATCTACATTTACTCTTTGCACCTCAGCTGGAGATAAAGCATTAGATACTAATATTGCAGGATCCTCAGACCAATTTACAATATCAATTTTTTCACCTTGTAATTCATTAACAACCGCTTGAACTCTCGATCCTCTCATTCCCACACATGCTCCAACTGGATCTAATGAAGTATCAACTGCTTTAACACAAATTTTTGCTCTACTTCCTGGGTCTCTTGAAGATGATTTAATTTCAATCAGACCATCATAAATTTCAGGAACTTCTTGAACAAAAAGTTTTTCCATAAATTTTGGGTGAGCTCTTGATAAAAAAATTTGTTGCCCACGAGGTTCTCGCCTTACATCAAAACAATAAGCTTTAATTCTATCTCCAGCTTTTATATTTTCTCTTGGAATAATTTCATTTTTTTGAATTATTGCTTCCGTTCTTCCAAGATCTACAATCACATTTCCAAACTCCAATCTTTTCACAATTCCACTTAATATTGAGTCTTTTTTATCAATAAAATCATTAAATTGTCTTTCTCTCTCTGCCTCTCTGACATTAAAATTAATTACTTGTTTAGCCGTTTGGGCAGCTATTCTTCCAAAATCAAATGAAGGTAGTGGTTGTAAAACTTCATCTCCAATCACTTTATCTTTGTTAGTCTCATTCAATATAATTGCATCCTCTAGCTTGATTTCAGTGTTTGTATTTTCTGGATTTTCTGTAACTATTAATTTTCTAAAAATTTCAATATCGCCGTTATCTCTGTTAATCACAACCTTAATCTCATTATCCTGACCAAATTTAGATTTTGCTGCTTTAGCAATCCCAGTTTCCATCGAGCTAATTATAAGGTCTTTATCGATTGATTTTTCTAAAGCTACTGCTTCTGCAATTCTTAATAGTTCAAGTTTATCCGCTCTTTTATTTAACATAATTTTGTTTACTCCAAAAAAAAATGGGCTAAAGCCCATTTTGATAATTCAACAATGTAAGTGGATTTATAAAAGTTTTTTTTAATTTTTCAATAAAAACTATTTTAAGAAAATATCAGATTTGTTGGTATTTTCCCAAGAAAAACCACCTTCTTTATCTGGTTCTCTTCCAAAATGCCCATATGCAGATGTTTTTTCATATATAGGTTTATTAAGCCCCAACATCTCTCTTATTCCTGTTGGGCTAAGATCAAAACTTTTTTTAATCTTATCTTCAACAAATTTATTTTTATCTAAATCATTATCAAAAAGATTTACATATATAGATAATGGTTTTGAAACACCAATTGCATAAGCTAATTGTATCAAACATTTATCAGCAATTTTCGATGCAACAACATTTTTGGCAATATATCTGGCTGCATAAGCTGCAGACCTATCTACTTTAGTTGGATCTTTTCCCGAGAAAGCACCTCCACCATGTGGCGCAGCACCACCATAAGTATCTACGATAATCTTTCTGCCCGTTAAACCACAATCTCCATCAGGACCACCTATTACAAAATTTCCAGTTGGGTTAACATAAAATTCATTCTCATTAAAATCTTCTAGAAAATTTTTTGGTATAGAATTAATCAAATATGGTCTCAATAATTCCCTTACCTGTTCTTGATTAACATTTGCGGTATGCTGAGAAGATATTACAACTGATTTAACTTTTGATGGTTTACCATTTTCATATTCAAAAGTTACTTGGCTTTTAGAATCTGGTTCTATGTTTTTTAATTTACCTGATTTTCTGTCTTCCGCCATTAACCTTAAAATCTTATGGGAAAAATGAATTGGTGCTGGCATTAAAACATCAGTTTCATTACATGCATAACCAAACATAATACCTTGATCTCCTGCACCCTCATCTTTATTTCCTGAAGAGTCTACACCCATAGCAATGTCACTTGATTGTGAATGAAGATGACTTTCTATTTTTGTAGCCTCTTTCCAGGTAAAACCATCTTGATCATATCCAATATCTTTAATGCATTCTCTTACCTTATTAATTAAATCGTCTTTTTTAATTTCTGGTCCTCTGACCTCACCAGCTAATACAACTTTATTGGTAGTTGTGAGAGTTTCACAGGCAACTCTCGAATATGGATCGTTAGATAAATAAGTGTCTACCACCATGTCAGATATTCTATCCGACACTTTATCTGGGTGTCCCTCTGAAACAGACTCACTTGTAAAAAGAAAATTTTTTAAGTTACTCATTTTTAGTCCTATTAAATGAAAAAGTTAAAACAATATACAACAAAATTAATATGAAAAATATGTTATTTCCATATTTAGAAAACAAAGTTGGTTTTAAATCTCTTATGCCTTCTAAATCAATGTAACCTGAAATTCCATAATCTATTTTATTCTCAATATAACCTAATGGATTTATAATTGCAGCCATCCCGTTATTAGATGATCTAATTATATACTTTCCATTTTCGATTGCTCTAAATTTACTGTGGATAAAATGTTGTTTGGGTCCAATGGATTTACCAAACCATCCATCTTCTGAAATATTTAATATAAAATCGAAATCAAAATTTTTAGTCAAATTTCCACTATATATAATTTCATAACAAATTAATGGCAAAAAATTTATTTGTTTAAGATCATCTTGGATTTTAATAATTTTTCTGTTTAAACCTTTATCAAATGATCCAATATTATTTGTGATTGTTTTTAAACCTAATTTGTTAAGAATATTTTCAAGAGGAACAAATTCACCGAAAGGTACAAGTTTAATTTTATTATAATTGTCAATTAAATTTACTTTACTATCAAATATTGAAAATGAATTGTAATAATTGTAATCATTATTCATAGTCTTTCTGCTTGTTATTCCTAAACCGATTAAGTGATTTTCACTAAAATATTTTTCAAATATGTCATTGTATAAATCTAATTGATCTTCATAAGTGTTGGGTATTATTCCCTCTGGCCATACAAAAAATGTCTTTTTTTCTTCAATGGGTGAACTAATTGAAATAAGCTCATTAATCACACTCTCTGCATTAACGTTTTTATAGTACCTATCTAAACTTATATTTGCTCCAATGACTCTGACTGCAAAAGGAAGTTCTTTCTCACTACTATTATAAAAATTTTTTTTTAAAAATTCTCCGTATGTATAGAAAGAGATAGGTAATAGCAGTAAAAAAATACACACAACCACTTCTTTTTTAGATTTTCTAAATACGAAAAGGGCGGGAGCTGTAAAAAAACTTACTACTATAAGATTTAATGAATAAGTTCCTATTATTGACAAAATGCTTAGGAAACTATTAATTTCAGAAAAACTATAAATTACTAAGTTCCAAGGGAACCCAGTTAAAATTGTTCCTCTAATAAACTCTATTAAACCAAACAAAAGAGAGAATAGGAAAAAAGCACTTAATATATTTTTCGGTTTAAATAGATAAAAAATAGCAATACATAATGCATAAAATAAACCTAAAAATGCTGGGATGACAATTAAAGATATAGGAATTAAAAAATTAAAACTTTGATCA
>CACEDX010000003.1:0-102893 GCA_902558445.1 uncultured Pelagibacteraceae bacterium
TTAAAATTTTAATTGTTTTATTATTTGATAGTAGCAGCGTTAAATAGATTTTTTTATTGATAAATCTATATTTTTTTGGGAACTTGTTACATATTTTATTAAAAAATAATTCTTTTTTTTTTATCTTTTTTGACCAAGAATTTTCTTCTGAAAGCACATTAACTTTGATCATTATTGTTGTACGCTTTCACAATTTTTGAAACTAAAGGATGCCTCACAACATCTGAATGATCAAAGTCTATAACTGCAATCTCATTCAAATATGATAATATCTTTTTTGATCTTTCTAAACCTGACATTTTTTTGTTAGGTAAATCTATTTGGGTGGGATCACCATTTACAACTATTTTTGAATTTTCACCTATCCTAGTAAGAAACATTTTTATTTGTGTATCAGTGGCATTTTGAGCTTCATCTAAAATTGCAAAAGAATTTTTTAAAGTTCTTCCTCTCATAAAAGCTAAAGGAGCAATTTCAATGTCGCCAATTTCTATCATTCTCTGAATTTTTTCAAAATGAAACAGATCATACAAAGAGTCGTACAAAGGACGTAGATATGGATCAACTTTCTCTTTCATATCTCCTGGAAGGAATCCTAATCTCTCACCTGCCTCAACAGCAGGTCTAGAAAGTATAATCCTCTCTATTTTTTTTTCTAACAACATTGTTAAACCTACAGCAACAGCAAGAAAGGTTTTTCCTGTACCAGCAGGTCCAGCAGATATTATTATTTCATTTTGTCTCAACGCTCTAACATACTCTTTTTGTTTTTCTGATCTTGGAATTATAGATTTTTTTGGAGTTTTGATTATATCAGTAACGTTGGTATTTTTTACCTTTTCATTTATCATAAATTGATCAACTGAGGATAAAATATCTTTTTGTTCTATACTACCATTATTTTTAAATTGATTTGCAAGAAATTGAATTGCATTCTTCAAAATTTCGTTTTTTTCTGAAGTTGATTTGATTAAGATTGAGTTTCCCCTGGAATAAATACTTGAATTGGTTATTTTTTCTAACTCTTTCAAGTTTTGGTTAAATTCACCAACTACTCCCATCAGGAGGTCATTTTCGTGAAAAATTACACTAATTGAATTATTTTCTGAATAAACAAATTTTAGAGATGAATTAATATCTTTTTTAATGGTATTACTCAAATTTAAGCCACTCTTTGTTCTGAATTATCTAAGCTTTTACCAAACAATGTATTTTGATTACTGCTGTTTATTTTTACTTTTATAACATTTCCCATATCTAAATCATTACCATCAAAAATAACTGAAGTCATATATTCTGATCGACCAAAAAACTTTGTGCCACCATCTATTTTATTTTCAACTAAAACATCTATTTCTTTACCCTCAAGCGATTTATTCATATTAATTTGATTGGTAAATAATTGTTTTTGAACTTTTTCTAATCTTGTGATTGAAATTTCTTTATCAATTAACTCAAAATTTGCTGCAGTTGTTCCTGGTCTTGGACTAAATATGAAAGAAAAAGAATTTATAAATTCAATTTTTTTAATTAAATCACATGTTTCATTAAAGTCCTTCTCATCCTCACCCGGATAGGCAATTATAAAATCACTTGAAAACTTTATTTTTGGGTTAATTTTTTGAAGTTTTTCGTGAGTATTAATATAATCACTTATTTGATGTTTTCTATTCATTGACTTTAGTATCTTATCAGATCCACTTTGAACGGGCAGGTGAACTAAAGGCATTAACTTCTTTGAAACACCATATACATTTATAAGATCTTCTGTCATATCCCTTGGATGAGAAGTTGTATATCTAATTCTTTTAATTCCATCCAACTTTTCTATTTGTAAAATTAAATCTGACAATCTGTAATTTTCATAATTATAAGCATTAACATTTTGACCTAGTAGTGTTATTTCACGAACTCCATTTTCTGACAAATTCTCTGCTTCTTTTAATATTTTTTTGAATGGTCTTGAATATTCTGGACCTCTTGTAAATGGTACTACACAGAAATGGCAAAATTTATCACAGCCCTCTTGAATAGTTAAAAATGATGAGATTTTTTTTGATGAATTCTTAATATTATCTAAATAATCAAATTTTGTGATGGCATCAAAATCGGTTTCATCTATTTTTTTTTGTTTGGATAAAAATTCTTCAATTTTGTCATTTATTTTATGATAGGCTTGCGGTCCAATAACAATATCAATATAAGGTTCTCTTTTGATCATTTCCTCATTTTCAGCCTGAGCAACACATCCGGCAACTATTACGATTGGTTTTTTTCGTAATCTAAAATTTTTCTTAACCCGTCCAATCTCATGATAAACTTTTTCTTTAGCTTTATCTCGAATATGACATGTATTAATTAAATAACAACTAGACTCTTCTAAATTTTCAGTTTTTACAAAACCTATTTCTCTCACAGTATCAAATATTCTGTTAGTATCATATTCGTTCATTTGACAGCCGAAAGTTTTGATAAATATCTTTTTATTCATCTTTTGAGTTTAATTTGACACCATATAACTCAAGTTTATGGTCTACTAACTTATAACCATATTTTTTTGCAACTTTTTTTTGCAACTCTTCAATTTCTTCATCCACAAATTCAATTATTTCACCAGATTTTATATCAATCAAATGATCATGATGACTCTCTATCATTGCTTCATATCTAGCCTTACCACCTTTAAAATCATGTTTGGTTAAAATCCCTGCTTCCTCAAAAAGCTTAACTGTCCTATAAACTGTGGCTATGCTTATTTTTGGATCAAGTTTTGATACACGACTATATAACTCATCAACATCTGGATGATCAGATTCACCATAAGCGGCTTTTGACTCAGAAATTACTTTAGCAATAATTCGCCTCTGATCAGTTAGTTTTACCCCTTTAGATAAACATTGTTGTTCAATTGAATCTGACATAATTGATTTTAACTCAAATAAATAGGATTTATCAAATTTTTTTCAACTTTCAATTTATCACAAAGTTTTGGGACATTTTCATATTTAACCGCATTTTTCTCACTAAAATCCTCAAAACTATAACAATAGTAATCAATTTTATGGGTTAAATGGAAAGCTTTAACAACTGATAAAGAATTTCTTATCCCTGCAAAACTTCCTGGACCTCGATTTACATAAATTTGAGAAACTCTATCTAAATCTAAATTTTTTTTATTTAAAAAATCATTAATTAGAATTGATAATCTATCATAATTTATTTTGGAATTTTCATGTGTAATGCTGTAATTAATATCATTATTAATGATCATTAAAAAAATTTTATCTTTGGCGGCATCTATAATTAGCTTATTCATTTTACAATTTATTTTTATGGTTAATTCTATTTCACAAGAGAATAATATCAAATCTTATTCTAGAGATAGTGGTGTTTTATCATTGATGTATCATCGATTTAATGAAAATAAATATCCATCGACAAATATAAGAATGGATATGTTTGATGAGCAAATGAAAATCATTAAAAATCAAGGGTATGAATTTTATGACCCTAACAATTTTTTAAATGAATTTGATAAAGTAAAAAAGAATAAGAAAATTTTGATTACAATTGATGATGGATTTAAGTCATTTTATAATGAGGCCTGGCCATATCTTAAAAAAAAAAAAATTCCATTCATCTTATTTGTATCTACAGAACCTATAGGTAAAAAAGGGTATATGACTTGGGATGAAATTAAAGAAATTGATGACTCCGATATAGGCTATATAGGACACCATTCACATACACATGAATATTTAATTAATATGACAGAAAAAGAATTCATAAACGACATAGAAACAGCAACTGAAATTTTTAAAGATAAACTAGGGTATGTACCACCAATATTTTCATATCCTTTTGGTGAATATTCTCTTTTTATGAAAAATTATATATCAAAAAATTTTGAAATTGCTTTTGGACAACACTCTGGAATAATTGATAACAATAAAGATAAATTTGAATTACCAAGATTTCCGATAAATGAAAAGTATGGAGATTTAAAACGATTTAACTCACTAATAAATTATAATCCTCTAGAGTACAAATCTCTTAAACCAGTAGAAAAAAAATTAGAAAATAATGATAATCCACCTAAATTAATTGTGGAATTTTTTGATAATCAAAAAAATATTAAAAATATCAATTGTTATTCAAATGATGGTGGTTCATGGGGCCAACCAAATTTAGTATTCGAAAAAAATATTCTTTATATCAATTTCGAGTCTAAATTTTTACCAAGACGTGGAAGAATAAATTGTTCCTTAAATGATGATGGCAAGTGGCGTTGGTTTGGAACCCAATTTGTTATAATGGAAAATTAAATTAAACTTTCAAGCTCTTTGCTTGAAGGAAGTAACTTAGCATCATCAAAGTCTTTTAAATTGTTTTGATTAATAATTTTTTGCAAAACTTCCACATACTGATTTCCTGTTTCAGCATAATTTTTTAAAAATTGAGAAAGAATTAAACTATCTAAAGGTTGATTATTATCTCTTAAATGTGCTCTTGCTAATCTAAAATTTTTATATGATCGATGGGTATTTAAATTTCTTTGATAAGCTCTAACTGAGGCCTGTAATACATTAAATTTCATAACTTTATGACCCTTATTCTCATCAGCCTCTTTAGGTTTTAGGCCCTCACCAGACCAAGTCCATTGCCCAAAAAGTGCATTACCCTCTTGTGCGAATCTTGATGTTCCCCATCCTGTTTCTTTCGCAGCTTGGGCAAGTGCTAAAGAAACCGGTATTTCATCCATTCTGATTTTGAGTGTTGTTAAATCTTTAGATGTTACTCCATACTGTTTGTATTTTTTTTCAAGCCATTTTTTTTCTAATTTAGTATTATTGCTTTTATTTATAATTTTAAACAAAGTCTTTCGATCTAATCTAATATTATTATTTTCTTTTAAGACTAAAGGTAAAACAATTTGAATAAAAAACTCCTTTCTTTTCTTGGTACTTTCGATCATTTTTATTTCACCGGGAAGTAAAGTTAATGCAACAGGCTTAACTAATTTTGTTTCCCTTACATCATCTAGTTTATAATCGGTGTCTTGAAATAATTGTTTAATTGTAGATGCATTTAATCTTACTGTGTCTGTTTCAAGATCGTTCAAACTAAAAATATCGATTAACAAATCTTTTTCATTTAATTCCCCTCCATCAGACTCGACACCCTCTTTTTTATTAAGTGTATATGCTAGAATAGCTTTTGAATTATTTTGAAATTCTTTGTCTTCTAAAAGTTGCTTGTTAGCAAAATTAATTATTGATGGAATATGATAGAATGAAAAAACAACAAAAATACTTGTTAAAAATATTCTTGGGATTGCACCAATTCGTCTATCATCAAAAAACTTAAACATTTTTAAGTTCTTTCTTTTCATTCTAACAAAATAAAATTTTGACTTAAAAAAAATCAATTGGTTTAAAAATTTTAGATTTTTTAATTTAAAATTAAACATTTAAAGAGCCTCAACCTTCTTGACTTCTGGTAGATAGTGACAAAGAAGATTTTGTACACCTTGTTTTAATGTCATAGTTGAACTTGGACAACCTGAACAACTCCCTTGGAGCTGCACTTTAACAATACCATCTTTAAACTGTTTAAATTTAATATCTCCACCATCTTTCGCAACTGCAGGTCTGATTTTTTCATCTAATATTTTTACTATTTTTTTTTCTATATCTTTTAAATTTTCATTATTTTCAATTAAGGTATTTTCAACAACACACTCTTTTCCGCTAGAGTAAAAATCATTAATTAAAGAAATTACTATATGTTTAATTTCATCCCATGATGTGTCATCATATTTATTTATTGTGATAAAATCTTTACCTAGAAAAATGCCTTCAACACCATTTATGGAGAGCAAATTTTTAACTAATTCATTATTAGTTTGATCTTTTTGTGTAATTTCAAATGAACCTTTATTTGAAACATTCTTACCTGGTAAGAATTTTAAAGAATTTGGGTTCGGCGTTATTTCGGTCTGAACAAACATGATTTATATATAATCAATAATTGTAAAAATGAAACTTGTTAATAAAAAAAACCTAAAAACCAACAAGTTCTTGGATTTTTTTTATCTTTTCCGAAGCTATTTTATCTGCTTTTTGAGTTCCCTCTAATAGTATTTTATCTAAATATTTTTTTTCACTTAACAACTTTTTAATTTCCAAAGATATTGGATGAATTTTATCAACCATAACTTGTGATAAATTTTCTTTAAATTCTGAGAAATTTTTTCCAGAAAATTTATTTATTGTATCCTCTAAACTTGCATCCATTAAACTAGAATAAATACCCATCAAATTCTTTGCTTCGGGTCTTTTTTCTAAATCTGCACTAGTGGATGGTAATGGCAAAGTATCAGTTTTTGCTTTTTTGATTTTATTTATTATTTGGTCTTTATCATCTGTTAAATTTATCCTGCTCAGATCTGATAATTCAGATTTACTCATTTTTTTTGTGCCATCCCTCAAGCTCATAATTCTTGAAAACTCTTTTTGAATTAATGGCTCAGGAATTTTAAAAAAATCGTCAGCATTAAAATCATTATTAAACTTTTGAGCTATATCTCGGCAAAGTTCTAAATGTTGCTTTTGATCATCTCCAACAGGTACGTGGGTTGTGTCATATAACAAAATATCTGCAGCCATTAAAACAGGATAAGAATAAAGACCAATACTGGCTTTTTCTTTATCTTTTCCAGCTTTCTCCTTAAATTGGGTCATTCTATTAAGCCATCCCATTCTAGCAACACAACTTAATATCCAGGCCGTTTCTGAATGGGCACTCACTCTTGATTGATTAAAGATAATACTTTTTTCAGGATCAATGCCACTAGCAATAAAAGTTGCTACAGTTTCATAAATATTATCTTTTAATTTTTTTGGATCTTGAGCAACTGTTATAGCATGAAGATCAACAACACAGAACACACACTCATTTTGATCTTCATTGTTGAGTTTTACAAAATTTTTGATCGCTCCTAAAAAATTTCCAAGATGAAGATTTCCTGTAGGCTGTACACCTGAAAAAATTTTTTTTCCCATAATTAGTACTTTAGTTTAATATCACCATATTTGAAAGCTTTGATAAATAATGAAAAACCCAAATAGAATATAAGACTTAAAGAAGCTGAAAGAATTAAATAAAAAGATTTTAAATTATATTCATAAATCAATTTATTTTCAAAAAACAAAATTAAATAATAAAAAAATATTCCCATTAGTACAGATGCCAAAAGTATTTTTACTAATTTGGTAAAAAATAATTCATTAAAATTAAATAAATCTTTGTTTTTTAAAAAAACAAATAATATCATTGCATTGAACCATGATGAAATTGTCGTAGCTATAGGAATGATTATAAAACCAATTTCTCTAAAAAAATAAACACTTATTAATATATTTAGAATTACTGAAAATAATGAAATATAAAATGGTGTTTTAGTATCCTGGTTTGCGAAAAAAAAAGTCGAAAATACTTTAATTAAGGCAAAAGCAGGTAATCCTAATCCAAAATAGTAAAGTGCATTTGCCGAGTTGGATACTGACAACTCATCAAAAGAACCATAACCAAATAATGCAGAAATAATTGGTTCTGATCCTACAATTAAAGCAACTGAGGCTGGTAAACTTAAAAACATACTAAGTTCAAGCGCTTTATTTTGTAGTAAAAGAATTTTATTTTTCTTTTTTAAAAAAACATGTTTTGAAAGTTGTGGCAGAACAACAACGCCTATCGCAATTCCTGCTATTGCAAGGTTAATTTGATAAATCCTATCAGCATAATATAAATAAGATACAGCGCTAGCTTGAAAAGATGCAATTATAGTACCCACAAGAATATTGATTTGTGTAACGCCAGATGAGAAAATACTAGGTAAAAGTTTTTTGAAAAAAAATTTCACCTTATTATCAATTTTAAAATTAAAATTAAGTCTTATAAAATAAAATTTTTTTGCAAATTGATATAAAAAAACAACTTGTAATAATCCTGCAATTGAAACTCCATATGATAAATAGTAAACTAGTTCGTCGTTAAAAAATTTGCCAAAAAATAAAATTCCAATCAAGACTATATTAAGGATTATTGGAGCTGCAGAGGCAGCAGCGAACTTATTGTGAGAATTTAGTATTGCAGCAAAAAAAGAAGAAAGACTCACAAACATTAAAAATGGCATAGTTATTCTTGTAAGGTTGACAGCCAGCTGAATTTTTTCTGAATTATCAACAAAACCTGGCGCTATTAGCCTCACAAAAACTGGCATGAAAATTTCTATAATCAAAACTAAAAACAATAGACCTAAAAATAATAAATTGAAAATTTCATTAGCAAATTTTTGTGATCCAGTTTTTTTTTTTACTAATTCTGACGTATAACTTGGTATAAAAGCTGCATTAAAGGTTCCCTCTGAAAACAATCTTCTAAAAGTATTAGGTATTCTAAATGCTACAAAAAATACATCTGCTAAAAAACTTGTTCCAAGAAAAATCGCTATCAAAACATCTCTTAAATAACCAAGTAATCTACTTATAATAGTATAAAAACCAAAAGTCCCTGTTGACTTAACTAAATTCATAAATCATATTAGTCTTAATTTTACCCCATTTGTACACCTAATTAGCATAAATGAAAAAAACAAAAATTGATCATTACACAGATAAAGAAGCTTTAGATTTTCACAAAGATAAAAAGCCTGGCAAGATTGAAATATCTTCCTCGAAAAATATGACGACAAAAAGAGATCTGGCGTTAGCATACTCACCTGGTGTAGCTGCTCCTGTAAGAGCAATCAGTGATAATCCTGAGGCAGCGTTTGATTATACAAGTAAAGGAAACCTTGTTGCAGTAATTAGTAATGGCTCAGCAATTTTGGGAATGGGGAATTTAGGTGCATTAGCATCTAAACCGGTGATGGAAGGTAAGGCTGTTTTATTTAAAAGATTTGCTGATATTGACTCTATTGATTTAGAGATAGACTCCGAAAATCCAGATGAAATCATAAATAGTATTAAAAATTTTGCTCCAAGTTTTGGGGGTATTAATCTTGAGGATATTGCTGCTCCTGATTGTTTTATTATTGAGGAAAAGCTTAAAGAAATACTTGATATACCTGTGTTTCATGATGATCAGCACGGAACTGCGATTATCACAACTGCAGCACTGATTAATGCTTTGGACATTAGTAAAAAAAAAATTGATATTGTTAAAATAGTTGTCAATGGTGCAGGAGCTTCGGCTATGGCTTGCGCTAATTTATTTAAAAAGACTGGTGTGCCCCAAAAAAATATTACAATGGTAGACAGGACAGGAGTTATTTACAGAGGTCGAGATAATTTAAACCAATGGAAATCAAGTCATGCAATTGAAACAAAAGATAGAACTCTAGATGATGCTATTACTAATGCAGATGTTTTTTTAGGCTTATCTGCAAAAGGAGCGTTAACTAAAGACATGGTTAAAAAAATGGCAAAAAATCCAATTATATTTGCATGTGCTAACCCTGACCCAGAAATTACACCTGAAGAAATTGAAGAAGTTAGAGATGATGCAATTATAGCGACTGGAAGGTCAGATTATCCTAATCAAGTAAACAATTTAATAGGGTTTCCCTATATTTTTAGAGGTGCATTAGATGTGCGATCAAAAACAATTAATGAAGAAATGAAAATTGCAGCCGCACACGCAATTGCAAAATTAGCTAAAGAAGATGTACCGGATGAAGTCATTGCAGCAATGGGTGGTGAAAGACCTCACTATGGAAGAGATTATATAATTCCATCAACATTCGATCCAAGATTAATTAGTGTTATACCGGCTTCAGTTGCAAAAGCTGCTATTGACACTGGCGTAGCGAGAAAGAAAATTGATAATTTTGAAATCTATAAGGACCAACTAAAGCAAAGATTAGATCCAACTGTAACAATTATGCAAGGTGTAAATAGTTATATAAAGAAAAAACAAAAAAAAGTCGTTTTTGCTGATGGTGAAGATGAAAATACACTTAAGGCTGCGATAGCTTTTAAAAACTCTGACTTAGGAATACCGATCTTAGTTGGAAAAGAGGAGCTGATTAAAAGTCAAATAAAAAAAATTGGTTATAATGAAAATTTTGATATTGAGATTGTAAACTCAAAAGACACAGCTAAAAGAGAAAAATATGTAAAATATTTATTTCAAAAACTTCAAAGAGAAAAGGGAATGTTGGAATGGGATTGTGATAGGCTCATAAGAAATGACAGGGTAATTTGGGCATCATGTATGGTTGCGTGTCAGGATGCAGATGCGATGATAACTGGAAACACAAGAAGATACTCATCTTCACTAGAAAAAATTATTAAAGTTGTTGATCCGAGACCTGGGGAAATTATGTTCGGGTTAAACCTAGTTGTAAATAGAGGTAAAACAATCTTTATCTGCGATACATCAGTTATAGAGTATCCAGACGCAAAACAATTAGCCGAAATGGCAAAATCAGCAGCAAGGGTTGCAAAATTATTTGGTTTTGATCCAAAGGTTGCTTTTTTATCTCACTCTACTTTTGGAGAGCCAGCTACAGATAGAACAAAAAGATTAAGTGATGCTGTTGAAATTTTAAAAAATGATAAAGTTGATTTTAAATTTGATGGTGAGATGCAACCAGATGTTGCTTTAGAGGAAATGTATAAAGAACTTTATCCATTTTCAGAAATAGTTGGTAATTCAAATGTTTTAATCATGCCTAGCCAACATAGTGCTGCTATTTCCTATAAAATGATTAAGTCAATGAGTAGAGCAAAAGTAATTGGACCTTTATTAATCGGTTTAGGTTTGCCTATTGAAATAGCACCTTTAAGATCTTCAAC
Organism: uncultured Pelagibacteraceae bacterium; assembly: GCA_902558445.1. Classification (GTDB taxonomy): domain Bacteria; phylum Pseudomonadota; class Alphaproteobacteria; order Pelagibacterales; family Pelagibacteraceae; genus Pelagibacter. The sequence continues at coordinate 10,863 of CACEDX010000003.1, forward strand.
TTCCGATATTTTAAATTTAGCTTCTATTGCGGCTTACTCAGCTGATGTAATAGATTACAAAAAAAACTAGTTAGTTTTTATTCTCAAATTATCAACTAGTAAAATACTAGCAATCACATCCTCAACATCTAAAATTTCTTTTGCTTCTGTAATTACCAAGTCTTTTTCATCTTTAGTTTGCGAAATTCCATAAATATAGATTTTCTTTTTATAGGTATCTATTTGATAGTTTGTTGCCTTAATTTCTTTGTTCAAAATTAAGGCAGTTCTTAATTGAGAAGTGATTAATAGATCCTTAGCAGATTGTTTAAAGTTAAAAGCCTCTTTTATCTTGATATCATTTTTTACAGATCTTACACCATTAGTCTCCCATGCAATTTTTGTTAATTTTAATTTTTCTTCTGGTTCATCAACTTTTCCAGTTAGAAATATTCTGCCATCCAAGACTTTTGATTTTACAGATAAAAGATAGTTTTTGTTCATCAGTAAAATTCTAGCGGTCAAATTTTTTTGCATTAAAGAGTCGTCAATTTGTGTTCCTAAAGATCTTGGATCTACAGCAACACTTACTCCGGTTCCAAAAATTCCTGAGGATGATACTCCTGCACATCCGTTTAAAATAAAACTAACAAATAGTAAAATAAGTATTTTATTTTTCATTTTTAATTTTCAAGCAATAATTATAGATAATTTTTTTTGAAATATTATTTTTCCGAATTATTAAATCTATTATTTCTTTGATGCTTAGTTTATTTATCATTGCTCTAATCAATCTTTTATCTGATTCATCTAAAGTTTGTGAAGCTTTTTTGTTATGAATTTTTTCTGAAATAACAATAGTCAATTCTCCTTTTAAATTAGTCTTTAATGGTTCTAAATCCTCAACACTTGATCTTTTATACTCCTCATAAAACTTTGTCATTTCTCTACAAATTAGTATTTTTCTTCCCATAAAATTTTTTTTAATTAGAGGAATGTTCTTATTAATTTTCTTTGGAGAAATGAAAAAAACGATTGAACTATTTAATTTTGATAAATTTTCTAAATCCTCTTTTAAAATTTTATCTTTTTCGGGAAAAAATCCGTAAAAGAAAAACTTTTCTGAAAATCCTGATATTGATATCGCTGATGTGACTGCTGAAGCACCAGGTATAGGAATAATATTGATGTTATTATTAATACACTCATTAACCAATATAGAACCTGGATCGGAAACACCTGGAGTCCCTGCATCTGAAATTAATGAGATATGTGACCCTTGGTTAATTAACTTTATAATTTTAACAACATTTTTTTTCTCATTAAATTTGTGATTAGCGATTAAATTTGATTTGATTTTATATTTTTCTAATAAATTTTTAGAAATTCTAGTATCTTCACACAAGATGTAATCTGAGCTTTTGAGAGTTTCTATAGCTCTAAAACTAATATCATTTAAATTCCCAATAGGAGTTGAGACTAAATATAGGCTTTTTTTGAACACTCTATTAGCAGATTTCAAATTTTCAATCATATTTATAATTAAAATATTATAGTATCATTAAAATGAAAAAAATTTTTAGAATTATTTTTACATTAATAATTATCTATTTAACAAATCACTCATTTGCATTTTCACAAAATGAAAAAATTAAAATTGGGCTTCTTGCACCTTTATCTGGTGAATATAAAGAATTAGGACAATCAATAATCAAATCAACCCGAATGGCTTTGAATGATATTGGAACAGACAGAATTGAAATTTATCCAATGGACACTGGTATAGATCCTAATCAAACTTTACAATCAGCTACTAAGTTAAAGAATGAAGGAATAAGGATTTTTATTGGTCCAATTTTTTTTAAAAGCTTAATATATTTGGATGAAATACAAGATGTTATTTTTCTATCATTCACAAATAAAACAAATGATCTACCGAAAAACGTGATTAGCAGCGGAGTAAATTCTTTATCCCAGTTAAATGCAATTAAAAATTTTTTAGAATTAAGTGAAGTAAAAAGAACAATTTTCTTAACACCTGATCTTGAATATAAAAATGAAATTAAAAAAGCTATCAAACAATCAAAAATCAAAATTTCTAAACAATACACTTATGACACTGAACCTACTAAACTGACAAAGCAAATTGAAAAAATAACAAACTATCAGGTGAGGAAACAAAACCTAGCTGATGAAATTTTAAGAGTTGAAAACTCAGATTTAGTGGATAAAGAAGAACAAATTAAGAAATTAGAAAAGAAATATACAATTGGAAATGTAAATTTTGACTCCGTTATTATTTCTGATTTTGATGAAAATCTTAAAAGTGTAATTACTTCACTTATCTACACCGATGTGTCACCAAAAAATAAATTATTTATAACTCTTAATCAATGGTTTGATGAAAGTTTATTTTTAGAAGAAAATATCCAGCCCTTGTATTATCCATCGATCAATAAACAAAATTTAGAGACATTTAATAAAAAATTTGTAGACACATACAATTCAAAACCAAATCATCTTAGCTTATTAAGTTATGATCTTTTAGGGTTGATTTATTATTTATCTTTAAAATCTGATTTTTCAGACATAAACAATATTTTTAGAAAAGAAAGTTCATTTAAGGGTAAAATAGGAATTTTTGATGTAAAAAATAACAAAATTAATCATAGATTAAACTTCTACAAAATTGATGAAGGAGAAATTAAAGAAATTTTCTAAGCTTTTTGAAAGCATCAGACCTATGATCTAATTTATATTTTTGAGATGGCTTCATTTCTCCAAATGTTTTTGTTTTATTTTTAGGAATAAATATTGGATCATATCCAAAACCATTTTTACCTTTAGGTTTTTTGGAGATATAACCATCAACTTTTCCAACAACACAAGCTATTTTTTTATCTAAATAACTTATGGATAATGCGCAAACAAACCTCGCACTAATTTTTTTATTTCTCCAATTTTTATCCTTTTTATCTAAAGCCCTATAGACTTTTTGAATCGCCTTATAAAAATTTAATTTTTTTCCAGCCCATCTTGCTGAAAAAATTCCTGGTTTTTTATTTAAAATGTCAATTTCTAAACCAGAGTCATCAGCTAAACAGATTAAATTTGTTTTTTTTGAAAAGTATTGAGATTTGATGAGAGAATTTTCTTTAAAAGTCTCACCTGTTTCTCTTGGGCTTTTTAAGGTAAACTTTGTAGTAGGAAATGTTTTAATATTAGCTGGTAATAAATCTCTTATTTCCTTTAATTTTCCTTTATTATTTGTACCTATAAGAAGTTGTTTAATTTTTTTTTTTAACATCTGGAAATTTAATTTTTTCTTACCATATATGTTCATATGGAAAAAGATCAAAACCAAAAAAATACAGACAGAAAATCAGAGATAGATCAAAAAGATTTGAATCAAGATCAAAAAACTGAAAATTTAGAAACAAGTAATAAAGTACAAGACCAAGAACAAGATCAAGAACAAGAAAAAACGCCAGAGGAGAAAATTTTAGAGTTAGAGGATAAACTCGCAAGATCTTTTGCTGAAATGGAAAACCAAAGAAGAAGGTTTGAAAAAGAAAAAGAAGATGCCTTTGAATATGGAGGTTTTTCTTTTGCAAGAGAAGCTCTAAATTTGATAGATAATCTTGAAAGATCAAAACAAATTCTGTTAAACGATGAAACTTTAAAAGATACTGAGGCTTTAAAAAAAACACTCGAGCATTTTGACATTATTAATAAAGATTTAATTTCAATTTTTTCAAAAAATAAAATTAAGCATATTGAATGTCTCAATAAAAAATTAGATCCAAACTTTCATCAGGCAATGATTGAAATAGAAGATGATCAAAAAGAGCCTGGAACAATTGTTCAAGAAATACAAAAAGGATTTACAATTAAGGATAGATTATTGAGACCTGCTTTAGTTGGTGTGGCGAAAAAAAGTGAAAAAAAAGTAGAAAAAAATGAGGAAAATAAAGAAAATTCTGGAGATAAATAATATTTTTATGAACTTGTAGAATTAAATTTCAACCCTATATGAAGAGTACAAATAACTGATATGAGCAAAATAATTGGAATAGATTTAGGAACAACAAACTCTTGTGTGGCTATTATGGAAGGAAGCCAGGCAAAAGTTTTAGAAAATGCAGAGGGTGCAAGAACTACACCTTCAGTTGTTGCTTTTACTGAAGAAAAAGAAAAATTAATAGGTCAACCTGCTAAAAGACAAGCGGTAACAAATCCTGAAAATACAATTTTTGCTGTTAAAAGATTGATTGGTAGAAATTTTGATGACCCAAGTGTTAAAAAAGATATTGAAGCTGCACCATTTAAAATTGTAAATTCTGAAAAAGGTGATGCATGGATTGAAGCGAAAGGAGAGAAATATTCGCCTTCACAAATTTCTGCTTTTATTCTCCAAAAAATGAAAGAGACTGCTGAAAAATATTTAGGTCAAGCTGTTACAAAAGCGGTAATAACTGTCCCTGCATATTTTAATGATGCACAAAGACAAGCTACTAAGGATGCAGGAAAAATAGCTGGGTTAGAAGTTTTAAGAATTATCAATGAACCAACTGCAGCTTCACTAGCTTATGGTTTAGATAAGAAGCAAAATAAAAAAATTGCAGTTTACGATTTAGGTGGTGGAACTTTTGATGTATCAATTCTTGAATTAGGTGATGGAGTTTTTGAAGTAAAATCTACAAATGGTGATACTTTTTTAGGTGGAGAAGATTTTGACAACGCTGTTGTGGAATATTTAATTTCTGAATTCAAAAAAGATAGCGGTATTGATTTAAAAACTGATAAGTTGGCATTACAAAGATTAAAAGAGGCAGCTGAAAAAGCAAAAATTGAACTTTCAGCTGCTGAGCAAACAGATATTAATTTACCATTTATAACTGCTGACAAAACTGGTCCTAAACATATTAATTTAAAAATGACTAGAGCCAAGTTAGAAGCTTTAGTTGAGGACTTAATAGCTAAAACTATTCCACCATGTAAAACTGCTTTGAAAGATGCTGGAATTTCAGCAAATGATGTAGATGAAGTGGTAATGGTCGGAGGTATGACTAGAATGCCAAAAGTCATTTCTGAAGTAAAAAATTTCTTTGGTAAGGAACCAAACAAAAGTGTTAATCCGGATGAAGTGGTTGCAATGGGTGCTGCAATTCAAGCTGGTGTTTTACAAGGTGATGTAAAAGATGTTCTTTTATTAGATGTAACACCATTATCCCTAGGAATTGAAACTCTAGGCGGTGTATCTACAAAACTTATTGAAAAAAATACAACTATACCTACAAAAAAAAGCCAGGTATTTTCTACTGCTGAAGATAACCAGCCGGCCGTCTCAATACGTGTTCTTCAGGGTGAAAGAGAGATGGCAACAGATAATAAATTACTTGGTAATTTTGAACTAGTTGGTATTGCTCCAGCACCAAGAGGAGTTCCTCAAATTGAGGTGACTTTTGATATAGATGCCAATGGAATAGTTAATGTATCAGCTAAAGATAAAGGGACTGGTAAAGAACAAAAAATTCAAATTCAAGCCTCTGGTGGATTAAGTGATGAGGAAATTGAAAAAATGGTAAAAGATGCTGAAGCTAATAAAGAAGCAGACAAGAAAAAAAGAGAGTCTGTTGATGTTAGGAATCAGGCAGATACTCTAATTCACTCAACTGAAAAAAATCTAAAAGAACATGGATCTAAAGTTTCAGATGCAGAGAAAAAAGCAATTGAAGATGGGTCAAATGCATTAAAGGAATCTCTTAAAGGTGAAGATATTGAGGACATTAAGAAGAAGACAGAGGCATTAGTACAAGCTTCGATGAAACTAGGAGAAGCTATTTACAAGTCACAACAAAGCACAAAACCAGATTCTGATAAAGATGATGGAAATGATGAAAAGGGAAAGAAAGACGATAATGTTGTTGATGCGGACTTTGAGGAAGTAAAAGACGAGAATAAAGAAAAAAGCGCTTAACTGACATCTATTTGTCCAGGTTATATACATGGCTAAAAGAGATTATTATGATGTCTTAGGAGTAAGTAAAAGCGCAAGCCCCGACGAGCTAAAATCAGCCTACAGAAAATTAGCTGTTAAATATCACCCTGACAAAAATCCTGGGGATAAATCAGCAGAAGATAAATTTAAAGAAGCCAGTGAGGCTTATGGTGTGCTTTCTGATAAATCAAAAAAAGAAAACTACGATAACTTTGGACATGCTGCATTTGAAAATGGTGGCGGTGGTAGAGGTGGTTTTGGTGGTTTTGGAGGTTTTAGTGGTGCAGATTTTTCTGACATTTTTGAAGATTTTTTTGGAGACTTTGGTGGTGGAGGGAGAAGAAATTCAAGAAGAAGCTCAAATAACAGAGGCTCAGATCTAAGATATGATTTATCAATTACACTAGAGGAGGCATACACTGGTAAAAAACAAAATATCCAATTTTCTACATCTGAAAAATGTAATACCTGTAAAGGAAATGGTTCCAAACCAGGCTCTAGCCCGGATAGATGCACCTATTGTGGAGGAAATGGAAGAGTTAGATCTAATCAAGGTTTCTTTACAGTTCAACAAACTTGTCCTCAGTGCGCAGGAAGTGGTGAAGAAATAACCAATCCATGTGGAGATTGTAATGGACAAGGTAATAAACAAATAAACAAAAAAGTATCTGTAACAATACCTAAAGGTGTAGATGATGGGACGAGAATAAGACTTGCCGGCAAAGGTGAAGCTGGAACTAGAGGAGGTACCAGTGGAGACTTATATTTATTTATTAATGTTAAATCACATGAGTTATTTAAAAGATCTGATGTAAATTTATTTTTTGAGTTTCCAATTTCTATTGCTGATGCTGCTCTTGGTACAACAATAGAAATACCAACAATTGACGGAAAAAAAGCAAAAATCAAAATACCAGATGGAACCCAGGATGGTAAACAATTTAGATTAAAAGGTAAAGGAATGCCATTCATGCGAAGGGGTGATTTTGGTGATTTATATGTGCAAGTTAAAACTGAAGTTCCAGTATTTTTAAATAAAGAGCAAAAAGATTTGTTAGAACGGTTTAGAAAAATTGAAAATGAAAAATCAAATCCAAGTATTAAGAAATTCTTCCAAAAAGCTAAAAGTTTCTGGAATGGTTAATAAATGGGATTAGAAGAAATTATTCCAGCTATTTTTTTGATAGCAGTTTTAGTCTTAGTGCTACCTGAATTTTTAAGTTCTAATTCAAAATCAAAAAGATTTATCAAAAATTTATTTATTTGGTCTATAATTGTTGCTATCATTGTGATAATTTCTATCTTTATCTTTAAATGAAAAAAATTAAATTATTAGTGACTGGTTGCATGGGTCGTATGGGCCAACAAATAATTACATCTGTAAAAAAAGATAAAGATTTTAAACTTACTGCTCTTACAGAAAATAGAAAAATTAATAAAAAAATTAATGGAATTAAAGTAGAACTAAATAATGAAAAATTATTTAAAAATGTCGATCTAATTGTTGATTTTACAATACCGAAGTGTACTTTTCAGGTTTTAAAAATTGCTACAAAACTCAAAAAAAGAGTTGTTATCGGCACAACCGGTTTTACAAAAAAAGAGGAAAATTTAATTAAAAATTTTTCAAAAAAAATACCTATTTTAAAAGCAGGAAATATGAGCTTAGGTATAAATCTTTTGATGTATTTAACTGAAATAGCTTCAAGTTCATTAGGGAAAAATTTTTTAAGTAAAATTTTTGAAATTCATCACAAGCATAAAAAAGATTATCCGTCAGGAACTGCATTAATGTTGGGTAAAGGAATAGCTGTAGGAAAAAATAAAAATTTTTATAGTTTATTAGGAAAAAAATATTTAAATAAAAAAACTTTTCCATATAGCGAAAAGATAAATTTTAATTCTGTGAGAAAAGGGGAAATTATTGGTGAACACGAAGTTAAATTTTCAAGTGGCAAGGAGATCATTACCTTAAACCATGAAGCCTTTGATAGAGCTCTTTATTCTGAGGGAGCCTTAACAGCAGCAAAATGGCTAATAAATAAAAAACCAGGTCTTTATTCCATGAGAAATTTGATGAATTTCAAGTAATGAATGAGATTCAGAGAGCAAAGATAGTTTTTAAAATTTTAAATAAAACATATTCAAAGATATATGTTCCTCTTAAAAGTAGAAATGTGTTTACACTTTTAATTTCTGTTCTTCTATCAGCACAATGTACAGACGTAAATGTAAATAACGTAACTAAAAATATTTATCCAAAATTCTATAAACCAAAACACTTTGTTAAATTAGGAAGAAAAAAAATTGAAAAATTAATTAAAAGAATTGGTATTTTTAGGATTAAGGCAAAAAGCATTTTCAATTTGTCCAAAATATTAATCGAAAAACATAATGGCAAAGTACCAAAAACTTTTGAGGAATTAGAAAATCTTCCCGGTGTTGGTCATAAAACTGCTAGTGTTGTAATGTCTCAAGGCTTTGGGTATCCAGCTTTTCCAATTGACACCCACATACACAGATTGGCTCAAAGATGGGGGTTGACTAATGGAAAAAACGTTGTTCAAACTGAGAAAGATTTAAAAAGATTATTTCCTAAAAAAAGTTGGAACAAACTTCATCTACAAATTATATATTATGGACGAGAATATTGCAAAGCTAGAGAATGTTATGGAGTAACTTGTAAAATTTGTACCACTTGTTATCCTAATAGAAAGAAACCAATTAAAACAAAAAAACCATAAAATGAAAGTACTTGGTATTGGAAACGCAATAGTTGATGTCATTTGTAAAGTTGAAGAAAGTTTTATCAAAGAAAATAATCTGACAAAAGGTACAATGAAATTAATTTTTGATGAAACAGCATTTAAAAATATTTTAGCAAATCTTAGAATTGAAAAAACTGTTTCAGGAGGTTCGGTTGCTAACTCGATAGTTGGTTTATCTCAACTTAAAGATGATGTTGGTTTTATAGGAAAAATATCTGATGATGAATTCGGGGCTAAATATGAGGCAGGACTAAAAAAGGAAAATGTCAAATATTTCTATAAAAAGAAAAAAGAGAGTCTTCCAACTGGTACTTGTCTGATTTTAGTTACTCCGGACTCTGAAAGGACAATGTGTACTTTTTTAGGAGTAGCAGGAAAAATTAATGAGTATGATGTGGATGATAAAATTATAAAAAGTAGTGAGATAATTTTTTTAGAAGGTTATTTATGGGATGAAGGGGAGCCAAAAAAAGCATTTGAGAAAGCAATTAATAATGCCAAAAAAGTTGCAATGTCATTATCAGATCTTTTTTGTGTAGAAAGACATAAACAAAATTTTTTAGATTTAGTAAAAAGAAAATTAGATTTAACTTTTGCAAATGAAAGTGAAATAATGGCATTAATTAATACTAAAAATTTTGATGAAGTTATAACTTTTGCTAAAGAAATCAAAAAACATATTATCATCACAAGAGGAGAAAAAGGAGCAATTTCAATTATTGGAGATGAAATAATTGAGATTAAAGCTAATAAAAATCTCGCCATAAAAGATTTAACAGGTGCTGGGGATCTTTTTGCAGCTGGTTATTTACATGGTTTAATAAATAATCTATCTACAGAAAAATGTTTAGGGCAAGCAACTGAATTATCATCTAAAGTAATTCAACAAATTGGTGCAAGACTTTAATTCTTTATTCTTTTAAAGCTTCCTTTGCCTTTTTTAGGCTTAATTACCCTTGGCTTATATTTTCTGGAAAAAAGATCTTTAGCAAATCTATTTTTCTTTTTTAATTTCATAGCCATTTTTTTTACTAATTATAAAATTTCCATCATTAAAAACAGTTAAAATTTTTTTTCTTAAACGATAAATATGTGTTTCAACTGTATGAGTTTCTAATTGGAATTGATATCCCCAAACTGAAGATTGTAATTCTTGTATCTTGACCTCTTTTCCAATTTTAAAAAGATATAGAATTGAATTGATCTCTTTTTCTGTAAGTTTAAGTTTATTTTCTTTAAAAGACATCACGCGTGAGTTTAAATTAAAATTATAATTTCCAATCGTGATATCAGATTGTTCATGAAATTTTTTTTTAATAAACTCAATATTAATTTTTTCCAGTAGTTTAAAAATTGATATAGGAAAATTGTTAAAAACTATTTGATTAACTACCCCTGGTATCTCTTTTTTAGTAAATATTAAATAATTGGATTTAGTATTGAGATCGGCTAGTTGCTGTTTATTTGCTTTTTCAAAATTGAGATTTATATCTTTTTTAATTTCAACTAAAATCTTATATAGTTCTTCAAATTCATAAATTACAAGATTATAAATATTCATCTAAATACAGAATATGATAATTTACTGCAAAAATAAACACACACTTGAAGTAGATGATTTTAAATTCAGATGTTCTATTGGTAAAAATGGTAAAAGTAAAAAAAAAAAAGAGGGAGATAAAAAAACTCCAATCGGTCAATTCGCAATTGAAAATTTATATTACAGATCAGATAGAATTCAAAAACCCTTAACTAATTTAAAGTGTATTAAGATTAAGAAAAATATGGGGTGGTGTGATGATCCACTAAATGTAAAAAATTATAATAAATTAATCAAACTTAATAAAAAAATTAAATGTGAGAAACTTTACAGAAAAGACAACAAATATGATTTACTCATACCAATTAAATATAATTTTTTAAGACCAGTTAAGTTTAAAGGCAGCTGTATTTTTATTCACCTGACAAATAATTATAAACCTACACTTGGCTGTATAGCTATAAAAAAAAAAGATTTTTTGATAACATTAAAGTTAATCAACAATAAAACAAAAATTAAAATTATTTAATTTCTCTGACCAAATATGTTGGAACCAATTCTTAAATATGTAGCAGAATTTCTTATTGCATCTAAATAATCTGAAGACATACCCATACTCAACTCTTCAAAGTTAAGCTTTTTATTTAAATCACTCATTTCTTTAAAAAAAATTTCTGATGGTTCATTCAAAGGTGGAATACACATTAGTCCTATCACTTCTAAATTTATAGTTTTACAATAAGAGTAAAGTTCGAGCAGAGAAGATTTATTCACACCTGATTTTTGCTCTTCATTTCCAATATTTACTTGAATAAAGACTTTTACTTTTTTACTCTGTTTTTGTTGTTCATCAGATATTTTTTTCGCGAGCTTTTCATTATCTACTGAATGAATATAGTCAAATATTTTTACAGCTAATTTTACTTTATTGGTTTGAAGTCCTCCAATTAAGTGAAGCTTAATATCATTGTTATTTGTTTTAATTTCAGTCCATTTTTCAATTGCTTCTTGAACTTTATTTTCACCAAAATCTATATGCCCATATTCGATTAAAGGTAAGATTTTTTCCATACCAAAAGTCTTTGAAACAGCAATAATTTTTGGTATTTTGTCATTTTTTATATCAGGTAAATTTGAATTTATTTTATTTTTTATCTTTATTAAATTTTGTACAATTTGATGCATTCTAAATTATTAACTAAATATTACTTTATTAATACCTTCGATACAAATAATTTACAAAAACAGGATAAAGAAACAATAATTATTTATAGAAATTATACTTCAGCAAATCTCAATATACACGAGCTTTTAAAATTAAAAAATTTTTTAAGAAAAAAAGGGAATAAATTTTTTATAGCAAACAATTTTAAACTAGCTTTAAAATTAAGACTAGATGGGATTTATATACCTTCATTTAACAATAAATTTTCTCATTTAGCGTATTCTACTTTTTCTAATTTTTCCATCATAGGTTCTGCTCATAATTTAAAAGAGATCAAAATTAAAGAGCAACAAAAAGTTCAAAGCATTGTTATTTCATCGCTTTTTAAACAAAACAAAAATTATCTGGGATTATATAAGTTTAAAATTTATAGAAAATATACTCAAAAAAAAGTTATTGCTTTAGGTGGAATATCAAAAAAAAATATTAAGAAAATATCATTATTGAATATCTCGGGTATTGCTGGGATTTCTTATTTTAAATAAAAAAAAGGCCCCAAAAGGGGCCTCTTTTAAAATTTGTTTCTAAATTAATTAGAATGCAAATGAAAGACCGAACTCATAACCTTCATAGTCTCTCGTAGCAGATCCAGCAATAGCATCTACTTCGTTCATAGCACCAGCAAGTGTCATTCCACCCATTGTGTATGAGAATGAGATACCATGTGTCTCTTGGTCTGCATCAGTAGTAACATCAGTTTCCAAAGTATGTTGATGGAAACCAATACTCATATCGTCATTTACTGCATACGTAATACCATAAGCCATTGACTCCATACCTTTTGTTGCAGTCGTATGACTCATTTCAGATGATTGTGCACCAACAGTGAACGCTCCGTATGCATATTTGATATACATAGTAGATTTATCTTCATCTAAGTTAGTTCCAACTTGTTTATCAGCTGTAGCATAACCTAATGTTAAGCCTTCTACTTGCTCTGGAGCGAATGATACTGCAAAGTCCATGTATGAATCAGAAACAGCAGCTGCACCGCCATCATTTTGATAGTACATTTTTACTTGAGCTCCACTAAAGCTTGGAGAAGTGTAAATAAACGCGTTATTTCCACCGCCGCCACCGATTACAGTTGGGCTACCAGTTGTATTAGTACCATCAGTATCGATTACGTCCCATGACTCTTCGTAAGCATTTGGCATCACGTCGTCAACAGCACCCATAGCAGATGAAGCACCATGTCCGTCGAATACTAGGGTTCCCCAGTCTCCGCCTAATGACATGCTGTAATCATCTAATGCACCAGCGTCAATTTCGTACTTAACGCCTACAGATATTCCACCATCTGTTTCTCCGCTTGCTGCAAAGTTTAGACTATCACCCATGTAAAAGCCGTTACCTCTTGTAGCTTTACCTCTGTTTGTGTCGTCGAAATAAATCGCAGCACCACCTGACACTGACATTTCAGCAGCACCAGCAGAGAAAGAAACAAGAGAACCAGCTAATGCTGATAATCCGATTTTTTTCAAATTGTTCATATTAATTACTCCTTTTTATTGTTTAATTATTAATAATAAACATTCGGAAATTATCATTTTTTTTCCCGAAAACCCCTAAATTAGCCATTTTTTTTAATTAATTTTCATGATGTTGTATTTATGCAACACAATTATGTGAATTTTTTTATTTATTAAGCAATTAAATGTATATTTATTTAAATTTCATTTTAAAAATTCACAATGTTCAAAATTCAAAAAGGTTTAAAACTAGCTTTAATAGCATCTTTAATTTTTACTTTAACATCGTGCAGTAAAGGTTTCTTCAAACCCGGAGATGCAAGAAAAAATCCCCCTGATCCTAAACTTAGAGTAAAGAAGAATTTAGAAGAAGGAAAAGGTTTTAGATTAAATTCAGCTCTTAAAGGAAACAGAGGTGGAACTAACTTTGAATTTGCAAGCTCAAACGAACTATGGAGAGCCTCACTTGATGTGTTAGATTTTATGCCTCTTACGTCAGCAAATTATAGTGGTGGTATAATTATTACGGATTGGTATTCTGAGCAAGGTAATGCCCAAGAGTCTATAAAAATTACAATTAGATTTTTAAGTAATGAGGTAAGAGCAGATGCAATAGATGTTGATGTTTTCTATAAAAAATGTATTGCAAATAATAATTGCAAAATTAATAAACAGGATGGACAATTAAAAAAGGAAATTACAAGACAAATACTTGCAAAAGCTGCAATATATAAAAAACAATCAAAAGATAAAAATTTCACACCCTATAATAACGAGTCCACCCCTGGTGACTAACAGTTACAAAATAATTAATAACTAATTACTATGAGTAGATATAATTTTAAATCAGTAGAGACTAAGTGGCAAAATTATTGGGAAAAAAACAAAAGTTTCAAAGTAAAAACAGATCCTTCCAAAAAAAAATTTTATTGTCTTGAAATGTTTCCTTATCCATCAGGAAAAATTCATATGGGTCATGTGAGAAATTATACCATTGGAGATGTACTTGCTCGTTATAAATTTTTAAAAGGGTACAATGTTTTACACCCAATGGGATGGGATTCTTTTGGTATGCCAGCTGAAAATGCGGCTAAACAAAATAATTTAGATCCAAAGGATTGGACCGAAACAAATATTCTTAATATGAAGTCACAATTAAAAAAATTAGGTTTATCAATCGATTGGGATAGAGAAATTTCAACTTGCAATAAAGATTATTACAAACATCAACAAGCCTTTTTTCTTGAGTTATTTGAGAAAAAACTTGTTTACAGAAAAGAAAATTATGTCAATTGGGATCCAGTGGATGAAACTGTCCTTGCAAATGAACAGGTTATTGATGGTAAGGGCTGGCGTTCTGGAGCTGTAGTTGAAAGAAAAAAGTTAAATCAATGGTTTTTTAATATATCAAAATTTTCTCAGGAATTGTTAGATGGTTTAGAAAAATTAGATGATTGGCCAAACAAAGTCAAAGTAATGCAAAAAAATTGGATAGGTAAATCTTTTGGGTGTGAAATTGATTTTAAAATTGAAGGCGACTTACCGGTAAAAAACATAAAATGTTTCACTACTCGACCCGATACTCTTTTTGGATTTTCTTTTCTAGCACTATCTGTGGATCATGAAATTTCCAAATTCTTTATCGATAAGGAGGATTTTTTAAACTTTAAAAATGAGTGTTCTAAAACGGGTACAACTGAAGAAGCTATAGCAGTTGGTGAAAAAATTGGCTATAAAACTCATTTAAAAGCCATAAATCCTTTAAATCCAAAACAAAAAGTGCCAGTATATTTTGCAAATTTTGTTCTTATGGATTATGGGTTTGGCGCTGTATTTGGTTGTCCAGCTCATGATCAAAGAGATTTTGATTTTGCCAAAAAATATAAACTAGAAATCAAAACAGTTGTTAGACCATATGAAAAAAATGAGAAATTTAAGGTAAAAAATGAAGCATACGCTGGACCAGGTGTTTTAATTAATTCAGATTTTTTAAATGGTTTTGAGGCACCAGAGAAATCTGTTCTTGAAACTATTAAAATTTTAGAGCAAAGAAAATTAGGTAAAAAACAAATTAACTTTAGGTTAAAAGATTGGGGTGTGTCTAGACAAAGATATTGGGGGTGTCCAATCCCAATAGCCTATGATTTAGAAGGTAAAGCTTACCCAATTCCAAAAACAATGCTACCAGTAGAACTCCCAGAAAATATAGACCTTAAAGTTAAAGGTAATCCCCTAGATAGTCAGAATAATTGGAGAGAAATTACGATAGATGGAAAAAAATTGTTTAGAGAAACAGATACTTTAGACACGTTTGTTTGTTCATCTTGGTATTATTTAAGATTTTGTTCTCCAAATGAGGTTGAGTATGGATTTAAAAAAGAGGACATAGATTATTGGATGCCAGTTGATCAGTATATAGGGGGTGTTGAACATGCAATTTTACATTTACTTTATTCAAGATTTTTTATGCAAGCTTTGGCTCATGATAATAAAAATTTTAATATATTAGAACCATTCAGTGGTTTATTCACTCAAGGAATGGTTTGTCATGAAACTTATAAAGACTCTGATAATAATTGGGTGAGTCCTGATGAGATTGAAATTATTGATGGAAAAAAGTATCTAAAAAAAGATAAATCTAAATTGGTTTCTGTTGGACCATCAGAGTCAATGTCAAAATCCAAAAAAAATACAATCGATCCAGAAAGTATCATTTCTAATTATGGGGCTGACTCAGCAAGATTATTTATATTATCAGATAGTCCTCCAGAAAAAGATGTTCAATGGTCTGAGGAGGGAATCATTTCAGCTTTTAAATTCATCCAAAAACTTTGGAATTTAAATGAAAAAATTCTAAACCAAATAAATGAAGATCATCAAAAAGATCATGATGAAGAGATTAAAAAATATACAACCAAATATCTGAAAAAAATTCACGATAATCTTGAAAGTTTTGGTTATAATAAAATTGTTGCAAACTTGTATGAGATGTATTCCTTTTTTAATAAACAAATAGAAAAAAAATATACTAAACAAACACTGATTGTAAATTATCAAAAAATTTTAATTACAATGACACTGGTTGTACCCCACTTTGCCAATGAGTGTTTAGAAATTATGAATACTAAAAATATCACGTGGCCCAAATACGATGTTTCAATACTAAAAGATGATAATATCAATGTTGTTATACAGATTAATGGAAAAAAAAGAGGTATTGTTCAAACAAAATCGAATATTAATGAGGAAAAACTCTTTGAATTAATTCAGAATGATGAGAAAATAACGAAGTATATAACTCAAAAAAAAATAAAAAGAAAAATTTATATTAAGGATAAACTTTTAAACATAATTATTTAAATGCTTAGAAAGATTATTTTCATAATTTTATCATTAAATCTGCTTGCTCATTGTGAATATAAGCCTGTTTATTCTAAACAAAACAATGCTGGTGTAAAAATTATGATATCAGGTTTTACTGGAGATAAAGATATCAATAATTTTATAGCTTCGAATGTTAATAGGAGTAGTAAAAAAGAATCTAACAAAATTGTTAAAATTAATTTTAATACAAATTATACAAAAAAAATTTTAGCAAAAAATAGCGCAGGTACAATAACTGATTATCAAAGTGATGTGATAACAACATTTGTAATAAGAAAAGATGACAATACAGAAAACTTTATTGTAAGAGATAAATTTAATTTTAAAAAAATGGCTGATAAGCATGAGGAAAAAAATTATGAGCTTAATATCAAGCGAAATCTTGCAAATTCAATATCACAAAGGCTGATACTTAGATTGGCCGTAAATTAATGATTCTAAAAACATTTGAGTTAAATAAAATAACAGATAAGGCAACTTTTTTTTTGTTATATGGAAAAAATGAAGGTTTGAAATCAGAGTGTATTAATGAAATTTTAAAAAAAAATGATGGAAAAATTTTTAATTATGATGAAAAACAAATTAAAGATGAGATTGAAAATTTTTACGAAAATATATTATCTGGTTCATTATTTGAAAACAGTAAAATTATAATAATCAATAGAGCTTCAGATAAAATTGTAGAAATAATTCAGGAATTAATAAATCGGAATATCGCTAGCACTAAAATAATAATTAATGCTGATATTCTTGAAAAAAAATCAAAACTCAGATCTTTATTTGAAAAAAAACAAGATTTAATTTGTATACCTACATACCCTGATAATAATGATACCCTTTCCAAATTAATTACAACATTTTTGAGAAAAGAAAACATTACAATTTCACAACAAAATATTAATTTAATAGTAGAAAAATGTAATGGAGACAGGAACAGTTTAAGAAATGAACTTAATAAAATTAAAAATTATTTGATAAATAAAAAAAAAATATCTTCTAAAGAAATTTTAAAGATAATCAATTTAAGTGAAAACTATGAATTATCAGAATTAATCGACAATTGTTTAGCAAAAAACAAAAATAAAATAACGAATATTCTTAATGAAAATAACTATAATACTGATGATTGTATAATAATTTTAAGAACTTTTTTGTCAAAAGCAAAAAGAATTCTGAAACTTGCTATTCAACTAGAACAAAACAAAGATATTAACAAAACAATTAATTCAGCTAGACCACCAATTTTTTGGAAAGACAAAGAAATTGTAAAAGTTCAACTTAATAAATGGAAGCCTAACCAGATCAAAAAACTTATTAATGATATAAGTAATATTGAACTTGAGATTAAGAACAATTACAATAATTCAATATTTATTATCACTAACTTTATCTTTGAACAAAGTTACACTCAAATTAATAATTAGATTTAATTATATCAATTATTTTATTTAGCTGTTCAATATCATGATAGACAAAGGTGATTGTTCCTTTATTTTTTTTTGTATTTTTAATCGAAACATTTAAACCAATTTTATCAGAAATAGATTTTTCAAGATTTATAATATTAGGATCATTCGATTTTACATAAAACCCCTTTTTTTTCTTAAAAATTTTAACAAAGTTTTCTGATTGACGAACAGATAGTTTTTTTTCAATTATCTTTCGGGCGACAAAACTTGCATTTTCAAGCCCAACTAATATTTTCGCATGTCCAGTAGATATTTTTTTTTCCTCAATTAAATTTAACACGTCGTTTGGTAAAGTTAATATTCTTAAACAATTTGTAATATAACTTCTGCTTTTGCCAATAAATTTTGAAACTTTTTCTTGATCATAGGAAAAATCATTTATCAATCTTTGATAACCTTGAGCTTCCTCAAGTGGATTAAGGTCATTTCTTTGAACGTTTTCAACTATTGCGAATTCTAAAGATTTCAAATCGTCCGCCTCTGTAACAACAACTGGGACTTCATGCAGACCTGCCTTCTGAGCTGCAAGCCATCTTCTTTCTCCAGCTATGATTTCGTACTTTGAATTTTCATTAGATTTTCGAACAATAATTGGTTGAATAATTCCTCTTTCTTTGATTGATTTTTGAAGGTCATTTAAACTTTCTTCATCAAAAATTTTTCTAGGTTGAAACTTATTTGGATAAAGATCACCAGTTGATAGTTTATTAGTTGCTTTCTCCACTTTAGTTTCACCAATTAGAGACGATAAACCTCTGCCCAATCCTTTTTTAATCTTATTCATTAAGCAGCACTCCCTATTTGGCTTTCTTGGCTTATAAATTCGTCAGTAAAACTGTAATATGATTTACTACCAGGACAATTTTTATCATAAATTAAAACAGGTACTCCGTGAGATGGCGCTTCAGATAATCTAACGTTACGAGGAATTACTGTTTGATATACTTTTTCTTTGAAATAATTTCTTGCCTCTTGTTCAACTTGTGATGATAACTTATTTCTTCTGTCATACATTGTTAAAAGTATCCCTTGAATTTGCAAACCAGGATTTAAATTAATTTTTATACGTTCTATCGTTTTCATTAATTGAGTTAAGCCCTCTAATGCAAAAAATTCCGTCTGAAGGGGAACTAAGAGTGAATTTGAGCACACAAGAGCCATCACAGTCAATAAACTCAGAGAAGGTGGACAATCTATTAGTATATAATCGTATGATCCCCCAGAATCGTTTAAAAATGAGGCTAATTTTGTCTTTAAAATAAATGCACGATCACTATCCCCAGCTGTTTCAACCTCTAAACCAGATAAATCGACATTGGAAGTTATCAAATCCAGATTATCAAATTTAGTTTTTTTGATTACTTCTGAGATAGTCTTGGTTCCATTTAAAATACCATAGATAGTCTCGTCAGACCTTTCTAAATTAGATAAACCAAGACCAGTTGTTGCATTACCTTGAGGATCTAGATCAATAACCAAAAGTTTTTTATTTTTTTGAGCTAATGCAGATGCGAGATTAATTACTGTTGTTGTTTTGCCGACTCCGCCCTTCTGATTTATTATTGAAATAATTTTCATTAAATTTTTTTTTCCATATTTTTGATATTTAACAAAAATGATTCCTTGCTTGTTAAACTTTTTCGTTCTTCATAGTCTAAATCCCAAATTTTAAGAGTATCATTTAAAATCTTTCTCCCACTTTTGCCCATGAATAAAATAATATTTTTATATTTCTGAAAATTTTTTTGCACCAAATCAAGAATTATAGGCATTGGCTTAAAAGCTCTGGACATGATCGTACCAGTTTCAATATTTTTAATTTTAAAAATATCTTTTTGTATTATTTCTGTATTCAATTCTAATTTTTCTGAGACATCTTTTAAGAAAGCACATTTGTGATAACTTTTTTCATAAAGTTTTATTTGCATACTTTTTTTTAATTTTTTCATTATGATTGCTATGATTAATCCAGGCATACCACCCCCAGAACCTAAATCACAGGTTGTATTCCAGTTTAAATCAACAAAATCAACTATTTGTATTGAATCAATAATATGTCTTTGCCTAATAGCCTCTTTATTAGAGGTTTTTTTGCTGATTATGTTAATTTCCTCATTTTTTTTTTGAATCATGCTTATTAGGCTTTCAAGATCATTACAAGTTTCACGTGAAACATCAAATTTTTGAATTTGTGAGTAATTTTTAGAAATTATCGAATCCATTAAGCTATATGCTTAATAGACTTTCTTTTAACGTGTGACAACAAAATATATACAGCAGCTGGAGTAATTCCATCAATACGAAGTGCTTGGCCCATAGTTTTTGGTCTTATTTCCTTAAATTTTGCTTTTACCTCATTTGATAAACCAGAAAATTGGTCATAATCTATATTGTCTGGAATAAGTAAATTCTCATCTCTCTTAAAAGCTAAGATATCTGCATTTTGCTTTTTTAAATAACCCCTATAATGTGAGTTAATCTCTATTTGCTCATCAATTTCTAACCCAAAATCCTTAATTTCAGGCCAAATACCCCTTATTTTGCTCATATTAACATCTTTTTGAGATAAAATTTCATCCGCAGACCTTAAAATACCATCTTTTGCAATTTTTATCCCATGCCTATCTGCTTTTGTTGGAGATATACTTAAACTAGCCATTTGAAGTGATATTTCACTAATTTTTACAAATTTATCCTCAAATTTTGATTTTCTTTCATCAGAAACTAGGCCAATTTTTATACCTTTATTCGTAAGCCTTAGATCGGCATTATCTGCTCTTAAACTTAATCTGTACTCAGCTCTTGAAGTAAACATTCTATAAGGCTCAGCTACACCTTTTGTAACTAAATCATCTATCATAACCCCTATGTACGCGTCTGACCTATCAAGAATGAACGGCTCTTTACCCATAAATGACAATGCTGCGTTTACACCCGCTACTAGACCTTGAGCTGCTGCTTCCTCATATCCTGTTGTTCCATTAATCTGACCAGCTAAAAATAGATTCTTAATTTTTTTTGTCTCAAGAGTTAAAAATAGCTCCCTAGGGTCTATATAGTCATATTCTATAGCATATCCTGGTCTGATCATTTTTACATTCTCTAAACCATTGATATTATTGAGTATTTCAGCTTGTATGACCTCAGGTAGAGAAGTTGATATACCATTTGGATAAATTGTATGGTCATATAACCCTTCAGGCTCTAAAAATATTTGATGTCTCGTCTTTTCAGCGAACTTAACTATTTTATCCTCTATTGATGGGCAATATCTAGGACCTACTCCATGAATGCTCCCAGAATACATCGCACTCTTGGATAAATTCTTTGCAATAATCTTATGTACTTTTTCATTTGTGTAAGTCATAGAACACGACACTTGTTTATTCAAAGTTGATTTCGTTAAGAAGGAAAAAAAATAAGGATTTTCATCAGCTGCTTGTTTTTCCAAATTTTTGAAATTTATTGTCCTTGCATCCAGCCTTGGTGGAGTACCTGTTTTTAATCTCCCTATTTTGAATTTATGTTTTTCTAATTGTTCACTCAAACCTGTACTAGGTTTTTCATTGTATCTTCCAGCAGGCGTGCGCTCATCACCTATATGTATCAATCCATTTAAAAAAGTGCCAGTTGTGAGTATTATTTTATTACAATTAACCTTGTTACCTTTTGATGTTAAAAAGCCATTTATTGTGTTATTAGTAAAAATAAACTTAATTACAGGATCTGAAAAAATGCTTAAATTACAATAGTTTACAAGTTTTTCTTGCATAAATTTTTTATATAGTGATCTATCAGATTGAGTTCTTGGACCTCTCACCGCTGGTCCTCTGCTTCTATTAAGTAACCTAAATTGTATTCCTGATTTGTCTGCAATTTCTCCCATTACACCGTCTAATGCATCTATTTCTCTTACTAGATGACCTTTACCCAAGCCACCAATGGCAGGATTACATGACATCTCACCAATAGTATTTTTATCATAAGTAAATAAGGCAGTATTTACACCTAGACGAGCTGAGGCAGCTGCTGCTTCACAACCAGCATGACCACCTCCAATAACAACTACATCAAATGAAAATTCATTTTTCATGATGTAAATTTATATTTGTAAAAAAATTTTACAAGACTCTTATTTACCAATGCAAAAATCGTTGAAAATGCTACCTAAAATCTCCTCTACATCAACCTTTCCAACAATCATACCTAAATGTCTCGTAGCTAACCTCAAATCCTCAGCTCCTTTATCAAAATCTTTTTTATCATTTTTTTCTATGAAATTTCTTAAGTTGTCTGAACATTGAATCAAGTGTTGTCTGTGTCTTTCTCTAGTAATTAGTATATCGTCATTTACAATAAATTTCGTCTTTAACTTATTTTTGATTTTTGAAATTAATTTATCTAAATTAAGATTTTCCTTTAATGAAATTAAAACATGATCTAACTTTTTTACTTCAGGATCTAATTCGCTATTAATAAGATCTGACTTATTTACAACTAAAATTGCATTATCTTTTAATAAGTTGTTCAAAAACCCTCTTAAATCAATACTTTTTGCATCTACTACTACTAATTTTAAATCAGCGTTTTCTGCTCTATCGAGCGATAATTTTATACCTTTTTTCTCTATTTCATCTTTAGAATTTCTTATACCGGCTGTATCTGAGATTATAACTGGATAGCCATCTATATTTAAATGTGTTTCAATTACATCTCTTGTTGTTCCTGCAATTTCGGAGACTATAGCTACATCTCTATTCGATAAATTATTTAATAATGAAGATTTACCAGCGTTTGTTGGACCAATTATAGCTATTTTGAAACCTTCACGTATTATTTCACCTACTTTTTGATCATCTAAAATTCTTTTAATTTGTTTTAAAACCTCCGTCGAATCTTTTTTAATTTGTTGAATGTTTTCATCAGGTAAATCCTCCTCTGGGAAATCTATTTTTGCTTCAACAAAAGATAAGATCTTAAGCAATTTTTCTCTCAAACTTTCAAATTTCTTGGCTGATTTTCCTTTCATAATTTTTACAGCTTGTAATCTTTGTATCTCAGTTTCTGCCGAGATTAAGTCTGCTATACTTTCAGCTTTCAGCAGATTGATTTTACCATTTTGAAAAGCTATTTTGGTAAATTCTCCTGGCTCAGCTAATCTAAAGCTCTCTATTTTAGATATTTCATTTTGAAGTGCTAAAACAATCGCTTTCCCTCCATGGATATGAATTTCAGCCATATCCTCGCCTGTATAGCTCTGTGGACCAGGAAACCATATTATTATACCTTCATCAATTAATTCAGAAGTATTGATATTGTTAATTTTTCGAAGAGTAGCCATTCTAGGTGGAGGAACAGGTTGTCCAGTGAGTAGGGTAATGGCTTTAGATGCGTTTGTACCAGAAATTCTAATAATTGCTATTCCTGATGTTCCAGGGCCTGATGAAAGAGCATAGATTGTCATAATCAAATTATAATGACTTAATCTAAATATTAAAATTAAATATTTTTAATTAACTATTCTCTCAAGTGCCTCAAAAAAACTCTTTGAATAATTTTGAACATTAAATAATGGGCTTTTTAATGCATTTATAAATATAGATTTTCTAAGATTAATATAATCGTCATGATTATTAGATAAATTGACCACTTTATTTACATAATCATTCTGATCTTTAGCAATCATTTGTTCCATATTCAGATTTTTATTAATTGACTCACCACATCTTGAATTGAAATTATATCCAGCCATAGTTATAACAGGAACGCCCATCCATATTGCCTCAAAAGATGTCGTGACACCATTATACGGGAATGTATCTAGAGCGATATCAATATCATTGTAGCTAATAAGATGATTTTTCAAATCCTCTTGCCTATCTATAAATTGAATTGATTCTAGAACATTATTTTTTTTGAATAAGTCTTTAAGCCTTTTTAACGCATGATGTGTTTGGGATGTTTTTAAAACTAGTTTAGATTTACTGACTCTTTTAAGAATATTTGACCAAACATCAACAACATCAGGATTAATTTTGTCAAAACTATTAAAGGAGCCGAAGGTAAAATATTTATTATGAATAAATGGGGGAAGGTTTTCTTTTCTTTCAAAATCAAAACCACAATGGCAATTCCATATCTCTGGTAAAAATATTACTTTTTCAGAATAAAATTTTTGTTCATCTAGCTTAATGAGATTTGGATCAGAAATTATGTAATCCATATTTTTTAATCCCGAAGTATTGCAATAACCCATCCATATAGCTTGTTTCTTGGCTAACCTATTCTTTAATAATTCTATACGATGTCTTGATGTATAACCCATTAAATCTATCGTGATATCTAATTTTAAATCTCTTATTCTATTTAATGCACCTATATTATCTAAATTTGATATATTTATTGTTTTAGTTACCAAATTTTTAAAGCTTTCTGTGATCTGGTCTTCCTTTGCATTGCTCAAAAGCAGGATAATTTCAAATTTTTTTTTATCATAATTTTTCAAAACAGTTTTTAAAAAGTATGTGATGGAATGCCCCTGTAAAATATCAGATGATAAAAAACCTATTCTAATTTTTGGACCAGTTTTTTGGGATATTTCAGATAACTTATCTTCTGGTAACTTTTGTAAGTTTTCATCTACAAAACTACCATATTTTAAAAAGTCCGCCTGAGACCATTCTTTACCAAAACATCTCCAATAACCATAATTACATAAGTCATCAGCGTTAAAGTTTTTAGATTTAATTATTTTATCAAAATGAAAAGTTAGCTTGTTAGAATCATTTAATCTGCGATAAACCATAGCCATTGCAAGGTGGATTATTTTGTGGTTTGAGCATAATTTTTCAGATGACTTATAAAATTCAAGAATTTCGGTAAAATCAAATTTATAATTTTTTTCTAAATCTACTAACAAAACACTAGTTGTAATAAAATTTGCGAGAGAGTCTAAAGCATGATTTGTATTTTTTTCTTTTAAATATCCATTCTTAAAATCTCTTATTGCTGAATTTAATGCATCAATATTTTTATTATTGTTGCTAACTCTACTTAACCCCAATAAATTACATAAAAACGCAGACCTTTCTTGTTCATTTGTTTGTGAGGTAATTTCAAATACCACTTTAGAATATTCTTTTTGTTTAAATAAATCTTGGAGTTCTAATTCTAGTTTTTTATTTGGGGTCATTAGTAAATTTAAGCACACATTTTTATAAATTAAACTATTTCTTTCAATGACCTAAAAAAATTTTCAGCAAATTTTTTTCTATTAAATAATGGACTTTCGATTGCATTTATGAAGACAGATTTTCTTAAATTGATATACTCATCATGATTATTTGACAAATTAACTGCTTTCTTTACATAATCATTCTCATCTTTAGCAATCATTTGTTCCATCTTCAAATTTTTATTAATTGACTCACCGCATCTTGAATTAAAGTTATATCCTGCCATAGTCAAAACAGGTACTCCCATCCAGATAGCTTCGAATGATGTGGTCACACCATTGTAGGGAAATGTGTCTAAAGCAACATCTATTTCTCTATAAAGATTTAAATGATCTTCTAGCTTATCGATCCTATAATAAAAAGTAACAGAGCCCAATACACCATTTTTTTCGAATATTTTTTCAATTCTATCGAATTTTTTTCTCTTGTTAGCACATTTTATAATTAGTTTGGATCCTTTAACTTTCTTTAAAATATTCGACCAACAATCAAGCACATTATCTGTCATCTTTGCAGGATTATTGAATGTCCCAAAGGTAATATATTTATTTTTTATGAATGGTGGAGGATTTTCTTTTCTTTCAAAATCAAAACCACAGTGGCAATTCCATATTTCTGGTAAATATAAAATTTCTTCTGAATATAGGTTTTTTTCATTTTTATAAATTAAATTTGGATCTGTAATTATATAATCCATATTTTGTAATCCCGAAGTATTGCAGTAACCCATCCATATAGCTTGTTTTTTAGCTAGTCTGTTTTTAAAAAACTCTATTTTATTTCGTGAAGTATAACCCATTATATCAATCATTATGTCGAGATTAAACTTTCTGATTGTATTAAAAGCTTCAATATTGTTAAGTTTTCCTACATCAATTGATTTGGTTGCCAAATTGATTAATTCATCTGGTGGTTTGTCATCCTTATTTCGATTGTTAAATAAGATTATTTCAAAAGTTTTTTTATCATAATTTTCTAATACAGTTTTTAAAAAATAAGTTATAGAATGAGCTCCTTTTAAGTCTGCTGACAAAAAACCAACTCTAATCTTTTCATTTTTTTCATTAGATAGTGGAACAATATCTTTTTTAGAATATTCTCTTAAATTATCGTTTACAAATTTACCAAATTCCAAAAAGTCTGATTGTGTCCATTTTTGATCAAAACATCTCCAATATCCATAATTACACAAGTCTTGCACAATAAATTCTTTAGATTTAATTATCTTTTCAAGATGAAATACCATGCCCTTATAATCACTAAGTCTCGAGTACACTGTAGACATAGCAATATTAATTGGTCTTTGATCCCTGAAGGGTTTTGGTGATGCTTGATAAAAATCTTTTATTTCATCAAAATCAACATTGGTATTTTCAAAATCACTTAGGATCGAACTTGCAACAACATAATTCGTTAAAGCATTAAGACCATTAACGCTTTCTCTCTCTTTAAAAAATCCTTTTTTAAATTCTTGAGTTGCTAAACTCACTTGGTTTTTATCTTTTAAATTTAGGGACATTCTGCTGATACCCAATAGTACAAACAGCCCAGCATTTCTCTCTTCTTCTGTTGTTCTTGAAGTAATTTGATAGATTATTTCTGAATATTTCTTATTTTTATATAAATCTTGTAATTCTAATTCTAAATCTTGCGCTGATACCATTACATGTATCTATGCTGGTTTATTCATTGAATTAAAAAACTCAGCATTATTTTTTGTATCTTTTAATTTAGAATTAATAAATTCTATTGCATCCATTGTACCCATTGGTGCAATTATTCTTCTTAGGACATTCATTTTTTGAAGATCATTTTTATCAAACAACAGCTCTTCTCTTCTTGTACCCGATTTTGTAATATCAATAGCTGGATAAATTCTTTTATCTGCAATTTTTCTATCAAGAACTGTCTCACTATTTCCAGTACCTTTGAATTCCTCAAAAATTACTTCATCCATTCTACTACCAGTATCAATTAATGCTGTAGAAATAATTGTTAGTGATCCACCTTCCTCAATATTTCTTGCAGCACCAAAAAATCTTTTGGGTCTTTGCAGTGCATTGGCATCAACACCACCAGTTAAGACCTTTCCTGAACTTGGAATTACAGCATTATAGGCTCTTCCTAATCTTGTAATTGAGTCTAGTAAGATAACTACATCTTTTTTATGCTCTGTTAATCTTTTTGCCTTTTCTATAACCATTTCGGCAACAGCAACATGTCGTTGAGCAGGCTCATCAAAGGTAGAGCTAATTACCTCACCTTTTACTGTTCTCTGCATATCTGTTACTTCCTCCGGTCTCTCATCAATCAACAATACAATTAAGTAACATTCAGGATAATTTTTTGCTATTGAATTAGCTATACTCTGTAAAATCATTGTTTTACCAGCTTTGGGAGGCGAGATGATAATTGATCTTTGGCCTTTACCAATTGGACTTACTAAATCTATTAATCTTGGTGTTAAATCTTGTTTCTTATCTGGTTTCACTTGCTCAACCTCCATAACAAGTTGCTTATCTGGATAAAGAGGTGTCAAATTATCAAATGCAATTTTATGTCTAGATTTATCAGGTTCTTCAAAATTAATTTTACTTACTTGCAATAAAGCAAAATATCTCTCTCCTTCTTTTGGAGCTCTAACAGGGCCTTCTATTGTATCACCAGTTCTTAAACCAAATTTTCTGATCTGGCTTGGGCTCACATAAATATCATCCGGACCTGGTAAATAATTCGATTCCATTGCTCTTAAGAAACCGAAACCATCTTGGAGTAATTGCAGCACACCAGCTCCAGTTATTTCCTCTTTTTCAGCAACTTTTTTTAAAATTGCAAAAAGTATTTCTTGTTTTCTTAAAGTACTTGCATTTTCTATTCCAAGCTCTTCTGCTTGAGTAATAAGTTGTTCTGATGATTTAAGTTTTAGTTCTTGTATGTTCATGAGTAAATTATTAAGGACTTAATAATTCAATCAATATATATGCTAATTAAAATTATTCAACCCTAGATAGGCTTAAATATTACTACAAATATGATTAAAATAAGCAATAATGTGGGTATTTCATTGATGTATCTATAATATTTATCAGAATGCTTATTCATATCTAATTTAAACTGCCCTAAAATTCTTCCAAGGTAAAAGTGATATAGAGTTAAGATCGTCACAAAAACTAATTTTAAGATCATCCACTTTTGTCCTAATTGTTCAAATCCTATTTCATGAATTAATACTAACCCGAATATCCAAGATAGAGTCATTGCGGGAGTCATAATGTAGAAAAAAAGTTTTCTTTCCATTACTTTAAATACCTCTGATACCAATGGTTTGTCATTATTTTGTGAATGGTAAACAAAAATTCTTGGAAGATATAAAAGACCAGCCATCCAAGAAATTACTGCTATTAGATGAAGAGATTTAAAAAGCAAGTAAGTATTCATCGATTATATGTTTTGTTGAATTAATGATTTTAATAAATTTATATGATCATTATTATCATTTAAGCATGGCACCATATCGAAATTTTCACCACCAGACTCTAAAAAACTTTCTTTGCCCTGAATAAGGATTTCTTCTAATGTTTCAACACAATCTGAAGAAAAACCAGGACATATCGCAAGGACATTCTTCTTTCCCTCTGAAGGCAATTTCTCTAATGTTTTATCTGTGTAGGGTTCAAGCCATTTTTGAGGACCAAATCTAGATTGAAATGTTGTTTTGATTTCTATTGAATTAAATTTCTCTGAAATAAGTCTTGTCGTCTTTTGACAATAGCAATGATATGGGTCTCCTTTGTCAAAATATTTTTGAGGTATACCATGATAGGATGCCAGTATTAAATCTGGTTTCCAATTTATTTCTTTTATTTTTTTATTTAACGAATTTACTAAAGCATCTATATACAAAGGATGTGACTCATAATGTGGTATTATTTTGATTGAAGGTTGCCATCTCATTTTCATTAACGTTCTATAAACCTCATCACAGACTGTTGCTGTTGTTGCTGCGGCATATTGAGGATATAAAGGAAGTATAATCAAGTTCTCACAACCTTTTTCGTGGAGTTTTTTTATTTTGCTTTTGATACTCGGATTTCCGTACCTCATGGCATAATCAATGATTACGTTTTGTTCAGAAAAAGAATTTGATAATTTCTTGGCTTGTTCTTGTGTATAATAAAGAAGGGGAGAAATATTTTCATCTTTCATCCAAATTTCTTTATAAGCTTTAGCGGTTTTAGATGGTCTCAAATTCAATATAAAAACATTTAATATAATTTGCCAAACAAAAGGATTAACTTCTATTACTCTTTTATCAGACAAAAATTCTTTTAAATATTTTCTAATATCAAACCAACTTGTGGAATCTGGTGTCCCCAAATTTATTATCAGGACACCTGTTTTGCCAAAATTAATAAGTGGGTGATTTAATTTTTTTTCCATCAATAATCTTTTATAGTTTTAACTAAATAATCCATCATACTTGGATCTGTTTCGGGTAATATTCCATGCCCTAAATTAAATATATATGGATGATCCTTAAAAATATCCAGATACTTGATTGCTTCCTTTTTAAGGTTGTCTTTATCAGTGAGTAAAACTTTTGGGTCCATGCCGCCCTGCACAGGAATTTTTATTTCTTTTTCAATTTTTATTGGATCAACTTCATAATCTATACAAATTGCATCTGGTTTTACAATTTCACAATATTTTTTATAATTCTTTATACCTCGCGGAAAGCAAATCACCGGAACATTTAAAGATTTAGTAAATTCAACTAAAGAACAGGTTGGATTATAGATGTAAAAATCATAATCCTTATTTTCTAATAGTCCCGCCCAACTATCAAAAATTTGTATAATTTCTGCGCCATTATCAATTTGATTTTTAATATGAATTTTTAAAAATCTATCTATTATCTCTAAAGTTTTTTTAATTATGGAAAAATCTTTAAAAAAATCTTCTTTAAGTTTAATTTTTGGAGATTGTTTGTTTAGAATATAAACAAGTAATGTCCAAGGAGCTCCCACAAAACCTATGGTAGACTTGTTTTTTGTTAAATTGTTGTTTCTTACCAAATTTATAGCTTTATAGACTGGGTCAACTCTTTCAATAAAATCGTTTTCAGTAACTTCAAATGCTTGATCAAGATTTAAATCACCAAGAATGGGTCCAACATTTTTTTTAAATTCTACTTTTTGTTTCAAGCCGTAAGGTAAAATTAATATATCAGAAAAGATTATAGCTGCATCTAAGTCAAATCTTTTTAGAGGTTGTAAAGTTATTTCAGCTGATAAACTAGAATTTAAACATAGTTTAATAAAATCAGTATTTTTTTTTCTAATTTCTCTAAACTCTGGCAGATATCTTCCGGCTTGTCTCATAATCCATATAGGATTTAAATCTGTTTTTCTGTCTTTAATAACCTTATTGATATTAGACATATTAATAATCAAATTTATTTAATAATATTTGTAGTATGAGCTGTGAAATACGTGGATTAAATTTTATAAACATTTTATAAACTAGTTATTAACATTTAAATGTAAATTTTTGATATATATATAAGTAATATTGAAGCTTATTACCAATATTTCAATTTAATGAAAAACTTTATACAGATGTTTAATAATGTTAATAAAAGCTATGTTTTACAGCATAAATTTTAAATTTATAAAATTAACCAACTTTGTCTAAATAAAACGAAAACTATTAACATTTTATACATGAGTAATATTTATCAGATTTATCTAATATCAGACTCTACGGGCGAAACGTTAGATAGAATTTTTACTGCAATTAAAGCTCAATTCAAAAATATAGATTACAAAATGCATACTTATTCTTTTACAAGGACAGAAAACCAAATTTTAAAAATTTTATCTAATGCTAAAGAAAATCAAAACTCTATCATTTTATATTCAATCGTAGATAGTGGCCTTGCAAAATATCTTGCGAGAAATAGCGAAGAAAAGAAAATACCGTGCTTTGGTGTTCTTGGAGATTTAATTTTGAGCTTCTCAAAGCTGCTTAACCAAAAAGCATCTCACCAACCTAGTGGTCAATACACTCTCAATGATGAATATTATAAAAGGATTGAAGCAATTCAATTTACAATGAATCATGATGATGGAAATTTAGTTAAAGACATTAAAAAATCTGACATTATTTTGTTGGGAGTTAGTAGGACCAGTAAAACACCCACCGCAATTTATCTGGCAAACAAAGGGTTTAAAATATCTAATATTCCTTTGGTAAATGAAAATTCTATTCCTGAGATTTTAAAAGAAGACCCAAACCTTACTTGTATTGTTGGATTAAGCACAGAAGCAGACAGGTTAGTCGAAATTAGGAAAAATCGAATGAATTCATTGAAAGAGTCTCATAATAAATCTTATACAGATCTATCTAAAATTAAAAAAGAAGTTGAGGACGCTAAAAATACTTTTAAAAAATATAGGTGGCCAATTATAGATGTTACTAGAAAATCGGTCGAAGAAACTGCCGCCTCAATTATAAAGATATACGAAATATATAAAAATAATGGTTAAAATTATACTTGCCTCAAAAAGCAAAGTAAGAAAGCAAATTTTGGATGATAACAATATCTCCACAGAGGTACAAAACTCTAATTTAGATGAGGATATTGTCAAAGAAAGCTTAATTAAAGA
Source organism: uncultured Pelagibacteraceae bacterium (assembly GCA_902558445.1). Lineage (GTDB taxonomy): Bacteria > Pseudomonadota > Alphaproteobacteria > Pelagibacterales > Pelagibacteraceae > Pelagibacter. The sequence continues at coordinate 42,604 of CACEDX010000003.1, forward strand.
AAAAGCATCTCCCGAACTAATATCAAAGAATTTAGCTGAGTTAAAAGCAAACAAGGTAAGTCAAAGGAATCAAGGCTTTCTAGTTATAGGTGCGGATAGTGTAATAGATTTAGAGGGCGAATTAATATCCAAACCTATCAACAGAGATCAAGCTTTGGAAATTTTAAAAAAACTTAATGGAAAAAGACACAATCTCATCAGTTCAGTTTGTATCTCTCAAAATGGTGCCATGATTTGGAATTACACTGATAAAGCAACTTTAACAATGAAACAATTTAGTTTAGATGAACTTAAAAGTTATTTGTCAAAAATTACAGATGAAGCATTATATGCTTACAATGTTTATCAAATAGAAGGGGAAGGTAGAAAACTATTCTTAAATATAGAGGGAGATGAAGACACTATTATGGGTTTACCGATCAAAAAAATAAAACAATACTTGAGCAATTACGAATGAAAAAATATTTAGTAATAGGAAATCCAATTGATCATTCTTTGTCTCCCAAACTTCAAAATTGGTGGTTAAAAGAAAGTAATATCAATGCTAAGTATGACAAAATTAAACTAGAGGATCATGAAATAAAAAATTTCATTCAGGATATAAAGAAACAAAAAATAGCTGGTTGTAATGTAACTGTCCCTTTCAAAAAAACAGTTATTCCTTTTTTAGATAAATTAAGCTCAGAGGCAGAGAAGACTCAATCAGTGAACACAGTTACCTTCGATAATGGTGATTTAGTTGGACATAATACGGATATAGTTGGTTTTGATACAGCGATCAAAAAGTTAAACTTTAATGTAGAGGGCAAGAAAGTATTAATTTTGGGGGCTGGTGGTGTAGTCCCTTCAATAATTTTTGCCTTAAAAAATATGAATGTTCAAGAGTTAATAATAAGCAATAGAACAAGAGAGAAGGCAGAAAATTTGAGAGTTTTATTTGATGATCTTAAAATTTTAGATTGGGGAGATTTAACTGATTTTCACATGATAATAAATGCCACAAGCCTTGGCTTAAATAATGAAACAATAGATTTAGATTTCTCAAGTTTAGGAAAGGATAAATTATTTTATGATGTGATTTATAATCCTCATGAAACTCATTTTTTGAAAATGGGTAAACAATTAGGACACAAAATAGAAAATGGAAAAACCATGTTTATCTACCAGGCTTTAGAAGCATTTAAATTATGGCACAATATAGTTCCAAAAGTTAATACAAACACATTTAAACTTTTAGACAATGATTAGAATTGGAATTTTAGGAGATATAGGATCTGGAAAAAGCTATGTAGCCAATTCTTTTGGATACCCCGTATTTAATGCTGATAGTGAAGTTGGAAAATTATATAAAAAAAATAAAAAAATTTTTATTAAACTTAACAAGTCTTTACCCAAACATATCACTCAATTTCCAATAAAAAAACAAGAGGTAACAAAGACGATATTGGCAAATAAAAATAATTTAAGAAAGATTATTAAAATTATACATCCCGAAATAAGAAAGAAGATGAATATTTTTATAAAGAAAAATAAAAAAAGTAAATTAATTATCTTAGATATCCCTTTATTACTTGAAAATAAAATTAATAAAAAAAAAGATATTTTGATATTTATTCAAGCTAATAGGATCGAAACTTTAAAGAGATTAAAAAAAAGGCAAAATTTTAACTCAAAAATAGTGAACAGATTTAGAAAAATACAACTATCGCTTGACTACAAAAGAAAAAAATCAAACTTTATAATTAAAAATAATTTTACAGATAAAACTATTAAAAATCAGGTAAGGTATATCCTAAAACAAATACATTAAATGAAAGAAGTAATTTTAGATACAGAAACAACAGGACTGTCTGTTAAAGAGGGTCATCGAATAGTTGAGATAGGTTGCATTGAGCTGGAAAATTTTGTCCCCACAAATAATAACTTTCATTGTTATTTAAATCCTAACAGAAAAGTTTCTGAGAAAGCTTTAGAAACACACGGATACACTGATGAATTTTTATCTGATAAAAAAACATTTAAAGAAATAGCTGACGATTTTTTATTTTATATAAAAGGAAAAAAATTAATCATCCATAATGCTGAATTTGACTTATCACATTTAAATAATGAATTAAAAATTGCAGGCAAAGAATTAATTAATAATGAAATTATAGACACAGTTGTTTTAGCTAGAGATAAATTTCCTGGATCTTCAAATAGTTTAGATGCGCTGTGTAAAAGGTATAGAATAGATAATTCCAAAAGAGAAAAACATACAGCTTTAATTGATTGTGATTTATTATCAAAAGTTTATATCAATTTAATCGATCAAAAAGAACCTAAACTGGATTTTAATAATGAAAAAAATGAAAATAACTTAAAAGTGGATACAAATATTGTTTATTATAAAAAAGTTGTAAAAATTACCGATAAAGAAAAAAAAAACCATAAAGAATATTTAAAGAATAGCTTAAAAAAAAATTTTTTTAGTTAAAATTTTTTTTATAAAGTTCCTCAAAATCAACTTTTTTCTCAAACTTAATTTCTGGATAACCTGAGGTATGTAAAAGGTTAAGTAAAGCTTTTTCCATTTCGGGATATACTTCCTTTTGAACATCGCATAAGACTATTTTTTGTAAAATATTTTTGTCTTTAATTTCTTTATCAAGTTTTATTACTGTAGAATAAGTTATCTCGAAGTGAGATTTTTTTTTACTTTCAGAATTATCATGAAATTTTAGTAAAGTATTGATTTCGATAATTTGAGCTTTGAGAGGTTTTGAATTTATATCTATATTCAGTTGATATTTGGAAATATAATCTTTCACATATAAATATGTTTCAATATTAGGTGTTTCACCCGAAATATCTTTTATATACTTGCTCATTATTTTATAATTTTCGCTCATTGTCTTCGTCTATATCCTCGAACTCACCCTCTATATATGGTTTTTCTGTTTTTGTCCCACCTTTAAAATTTTTTACAAATTTTCCAAATAATAATTTTCTTGTTAGGGGAAATATCAAAAAAAATCCTATTAAGTCAGTTGCGAATCCAGGTATGATTAATAAAATTGCCGCAAATGTAATAGCTGCTCCTGAAATCATTTCATAGGCAGGTATTTCATTTTTAATTAACTGGCTTAAACCTGTCCTGAAAGTGTTTAACCCCTCATATCTTGCGTAAAAAACTCCGATTATAGCAGTTATAAATATTAGTGAAATTGTGTTAAACGCACCTATTTGTGCCCCTATTTTAATAAAAAGATAAATTTCTAAAATTGGGATTAAGATAAGGGTTATCAATACTGAGTTCATTTGTCTTTAATTTAATTGTTAGTTGAAATTATTCAACATAGTAATTAGATTAAACTTATGAATTATAGTTTTGAGTATATAGATATCATTTTATTAGCAATGATTGCCGGTTTCATTTTTTTAAGGTTGAGGGGGATCTTGGGAAAAAGAACTGGATTTGAGGGTAAAAGCTCACAACAAATTCAAGAAATTTTAAAAGAAGTCCATCCAGAGAGTAAATTTGAAAAAAAAGAAAACTTTGATGAGAAAGCACAGAGTGAATTTTTAAAGGGAGCAAAGATAGCATATGAGACAATCATTACTGATTTTAGTGATAATGATAATAAACTTATTGCGAGTAAACCTTTATTAAGTAAACAAATCTATGATGAATTTAACAGAGCTTTAAAGGATAGAAGTAATAGAGGTCACTATGCAGAAATTACATTTATTGGAATTAAATCAGCAGATATTAAAGAACATAAAAAAATTGATAAAGCACTTCAGGTAACTGTGGATTTTGTAAGTGAAATAATTACATGTATCAGAGACAAAGAGAAAAAAATTATTTCAGGTAGTCCCGATAAAATTAAAACTATTTATGACACTTGGACATTTTCTAGAGACATGAGATCAAATAATCCAAACTGGTTGTTGGTAAATACCTTAAACTAGGTGAACAGCAAGATTTCAGAAAGTGATAAAAAAAAATGGGAAGACTTTTTATCAAGTGATGAAAAATTGCCAGATAAAGATAATTTACAATTAAAGGTAAATTTAAAAAAAACCAGGTCTTTGGATTTGCATGGTAAAAGCCTGGATGAAGCAAATAAAATTATTGAGATATTTATTAAAAAGTCTCACGAGGATAAAATTCATAAATTGATAATAATTACTGGCAAAGGTCTTCATTCAAATAATGAGAAAGATCCTTATGTTTCAAAAGATTTAGGTATTTTAAGATATTCTATTCCAGAATTTTTGAGAAATAACTCAGATTTAATGAAAATAATTTCCAATATTAGTGATGCAAGTATTAAGGATGGAGGAAGTGGAGCTTTTTATATTTTCTTAAAAAAAAAATAATTTATATTTCTCATAGTTTTAAAATATAATGATTTAAAAAATGATAGTTTGGCTTGCATCTTACCCTAAGAGTGGAAATACATTTGTTAGGTCATTATTATCATCTTATATTTTTTCGAAAGATGGTAATTTTAATTTTGATTTACTTCAAAACATTAAACAATTCCCTGATAATTCATTATTCGAACAATTAGGTGTAAATACAGATAATGAAACTGAAATGTATCAAAATTATATAAATTCTCAAAAAATATTTAACAAAAAAGATTCTATAAGATTTTTAAAAACTCATAGTTGTTTTGTAAATACTGATAAATTTAGGTTTACCGATAGACATAATACACTTGGAGTAATTTATATTGTTAGAGACCCAAGAAATATTGTTACTTCACATGCGCACCATTTTCAGACTACACCTGAGCAAGCTTATGAAAGCTTATTATCTCATCAGTATCTTGGTAAAACTTCTGAAAAACATTGTTTAACTTATTTAGGGTCATGGAAATATCATTACAATTCTTGGAAAATTTTTAGGAAATTTAATAAATATTTGTTGGTAAAGTATGAGGATTTAATAAATGATACTGAAAAAACTTTTTTAAATATTCTCAAATTTATTGCACATCTTGGTCGAGTTAGATTTTCTTATGATACAGAAAAGTTTAAAAACACTTTAAAAACAACGGGTTTTGAGACTATGCAAAAATTAGAGGCAAAAGAGAGTTTTGTTGAGGCAAAGGAAAATATGCAAACAGGTGAAAAAATTAAGTTTTTTAATTTAGGTATTAAAAATGATTGGAAAAAATTATTAGATGAAAAAATAAAGGAGAATTTAGAGAAAGAATTAGAAGAGGAAATGAAAGAACTAAAGTATTTATAGTTTATTTTAAAGTATAAATTTTGATAAATCAGTATCTTTAATAAGCGAGTCTAAGTTTTTATCTATATACTCTTTATTAATAATAATTTTTTCACCTGCCCTGTCAGTAGCTGTAAAACTAATTTCATCTAATATTTTCTCAATAATTGTATGCAACCTTCTTGCACCAATATTTTCAACAGTCGCATTTACCTCAGAGGCTATATTGGCGATTGTATTAATGCCATCCTCTGAAAATTCTAAATCTACATTTTCTGTTCTCAATAAAGCAACATATTGCTTGATTAAACTATAGTCTGGTTCCTTTAATATCCTTTTAAAATCTTCACTTGTTAAGGCCTCCAATTCAACTCTTATAGGTAATCTGCCTTGAAGTTCAGGTAACAGGTCTGATGGTTTGGCAAGTTGGAAAGCCCCTGATGCAATAAATAAAATGTGATCTGTTTTAATAGGACCATATTTTGTATTAACAGTTGTTCCTTCTATGAGAGGCAACAAATCTCTTTGTACTCCCTCTCTAGATACATCTCCGCCAACTCTATCAGTTCTGCCTGAGATTTTATCAATTTCATCTAAAAAAACTATTCCATTATTTTCAGTTGAAATTTTAGCAGCTTTAATAATTTTATCCTGTTCAATTAATTTATCAGATTCATCATTGATTAAAATTTCGTGAGACTCTTTAACAGTCATTTTTTTCTTTTTTTCTTTTGTGCCCATAGATTTTCCGAGCATTTCTCCAATATTGATCATGCCAACATTTGCTCCTGGCATACCTGGAATTTCAAACGAAGTACCACTTCCACCAGTATCACTTACAGCTATTTCAATTTCATTATTATCTAAGTCACCTTCTCTTAATCTTTTTCTAAAACTTTCTCTTGTTGCGGTACTTGCCTTCTTCCCAACTAAAGCGTCTAAAACTTTTTCTTCTGCCATTTTCTGAGCTTTTGCATAAACTTCTTTTCTTTTTTTTACCTTTTCCATTGAAATAGCAATTTCAATTAAATCTCTTACTATTTGTTCAACATCCCTTCCCACATATCCAACTTCCGTAAATCTTGTTGCTTCAACCTTTACAAATGGAGCCTCAGCAAGTTTTGATAACCTTCTAGATATTTCGGTTTTACCAACTCCAGTTGGTCCAATCATAAGGATATTTTTTGGCAGAACTTCATTCTTCATTTCACCTTTTAGAGCTTGTCTTCTCCATCTATTTCTTAAAGCTACAGCAACAGCTTTTTTAGCTTTATTTTGACCGACTACGAATCTATCTAATTCTGAAACTATTTCTCTTGGAGATAATGAACTAACTAAAGTCTCATTATCTTTAGAATTTTTATCTTTTGGAACAAGAGGTGTAACGTTAGATTTTTCCATTATATTTTTTCAACCTTAATATTATTATTTGTAAAAACACAGATTTCTGAAGCAACTTCAATAGCTTTCTTTGCCACCTCTTCAGCACTCATATCTGTACCCATTAAAACTTTTCCAGCTGCTAAAGCGTAATTTCCACCTGAACCGATTCCAATTACATCGCCCTCTGGTTCTAGCACATCCCCAGTTCCAGATATTATGTAACTATTAGTTTTGTCACCAATAGCCATAAGTGCTTCAAGTCTTCTTAAGTATTTATCTGTTCGCCAATCTTTTGCTAATTCAACAGCGGCTCTTGATAAGTTTCCTGCATGCTTTTCTATCTTTGCTTCTAATCTCTCGAATAAAGTTAAAGCATCTGCAGTGGAACCTGCAAATCCAGCAACAACATCTCTTTTATCAATTTTTCTTACTTTTGACGCAGTACTTTTTACGACGGTGTTTCCCATACTGACTTGTCCATCACCTGCAACCACTACTTCATTATTTTTTCTTACCAAAACAATCGTTGTCATAGCTTATAAATGGATACTAAATTTGATAGTTCAAGCCCAAGTTTAGTATTATTGCCATATTTGGATTATATATGTATACCTATTTTTTAATTATGAAGCGTAAAGGTAAAATTAGTCGAAAAACAAAAGAGACCAGTATAAGTGTGGATCTCAATATTGATGGTAAAGGTAAATATAAGATCGATACTGGAATAGGGTTTCTTAATCACATGCTTGAGCAATTATCCAAGCATTCGTCTATTGATATGAGTATAAAAGCCAAAGGAGATACGCATATTGATCTTCACCACACAACTGAAGATACAGGTATAGCAATCGGTGAAGCTTTGAAAAAAGCATTAAAAAAATCTGTTGGTATTAGAAGATATGCACATGCGATGATACCAATGGATGAAACTTTATCGCGAGTTGCAATTGATATTTCAAACAGACCTTATTTAATTTGGAAAGTAAAATTAAAAGTCGAAAAGCTTGGCGAGATGGATACAGAACTATTCAAAGAATGGTTTCAAGCTTTTTCTCAAGCAGCAGGAATTACTTTGCACGTAGAAAATATTTATGGTGATAATAGTCACCACATAATTGAGTCTTGTTTTAAAGGATTAGCAAGATCATTAAGAGCTGCATTAGAGATAGACCCTAGGAACAGTAAATCAATTCCATCTACTAAAGGCTCATTATAAAATTAATGAAAGTAACTATTGTTGATTACAACTCGGGCAATATAAGCTCGGTGATAAACTCATTTATAGAAGTTGCCAAAGATAAAGTAAATATTGAGGTTACTGCTGATTTAAATAAAATTAAATCAAGCGACAAAGTAGTTTTACCAGGGCAGGGCTCATTTAAAAGTTGTGTAGATGCTTTAAATAAAATTAATGGTCTAACAGAGGTTTTACATGAATTTGCAATAAATAATAAAAAACCACTTCTTGGAATTTGTGTTGGTTTACAAATGTTTGCAGATATTGGTTATGAAGAAACTGAAACAAGAGGTTTAGGCTGGATTTCTGGAAAAGTTTCAAAAATAGATAACCAAAATGGAAAATATAAACTTCCTCATATTGGTTGGAACCAGATAAATATTGTCAAACAAAGTAAGATTTTTGAAAATATAGAAAATAATTCACATATGTATTTTGTGCATAGTTATGAATTTATCCCAGAAGATAAAAATGTAATTTCAGCTACAACAGATTATTCATCAAATATTGTTTGCTCTGTAGAAAAAGAAAATATTTTTGGAACACAGTTTCATCCTGAAAAAAGTGATAAATTGGGACTTAAAATAATTGATAATTTTTTAAATATTTAAATTTATGAATAAATCTCTTTTTATAATTCTTTGTTATTTTTTTCTTACCTCATGTCAAAATGCTCAAAATGTAGAGAATACAAAGAAAAAAAGTTTGAATAAAGAATTTTCAATTTCTATTGAACCTAATTTAAAAACCAATAAATGAAGATATTTCCAGCAATTGATATCAAAGATAAAAAGTGTGTGAGGTTAGTTAAAGGAGACTTTGGTAATAAAACTGAGTATGAAATGACTCCAGTTGAACAAGCTAGTAAATATAAAGATCATGGCTTCAAAAATTTACATATAGTCGATTTGGATGGAGCTTTAACTGGCGAAACCGCTAATTTAGATATCATTAAAGATATAGTAAGTAAATTTGACCTCAAAATTGAGGTTGGTGGAGGTGTGAGAAACTTTGAAAGTATTAAAAAGTATACTGATGCTGGAGTTGAAAAAGTAATTTTAGGCAGTGCCGCAATAAAAGATAAAAATTTTTTAAAAGAAGCATGCGAAAAATTTCCAAATAAAATTGCTTTGGGTTTAGATGCCAAAGATGGATATTTATCAGTATCTGGTTGGAAGGAAAATTCTAATCAATTAACTCTAGATTATTTAAAAGAAGTAAATGGTTATGGTGTTAGCAGATTGATTTATACAGATATCAATCGAGATGGCATGAAGCAAAGCCCAAATTTTGAAGAGGCTTCAAAAGTTGCAGAAAAATCAAATTGTCCTGTGATTATTTCTGGTGGCGTTTCATCAATGGATGACATTAAAAAAGCCAAAACTTTGAAAAATATTGAAGGTATAATAGTCGGTAAAGCTATTTATGATGGAGATATTAAATTAGAAGAACTGGTTAAAGAAGATGCTTAAAAATAGAATAATTCCTTGTTTAGACGTTAAAAAGGGTCGTGTAGTTAAAGGGATTAACTTTGTTGATTTAAAAGATGCAGGTGATCCAGTTGAACAAGCAAAAATTTATTCTGATGGTGGTGCAGATGAAATTTGTTTTTTAGATATTACCGCATCAAACGAAAATAGAGATACAATTTATGATGTGGTTGAAAGAACATCAAAAAAATGCTTTGTTCCTTTAACTGTTGGTGGTGGAGTAAGAAGTATAGAGGACATAAATAAGTTATTAAATTGTGGTGCCGATAAAGTATCTATTAACACTGCAGCTGTTGAAAATCCAAAAGTTGTTTTAGAAAGTTCAAAAAAGTTTGGTTCACAATGTATTGTCGTTGCAATTGATGCAAAGAAAAATGGAGATAAGTGGGAAATATTTACCCATGGAGGGAGAAACAATAGTGGTCTTGATGCTTTAGAGTATGTCAAAAAAATGGAAGATAATGGGGCAGGAGAACTACTTGTAACCTCTATGGATAGAGATGGAACACAAATAGGTTATGATGTTGAATTGATGAGTAAAATTGCATCAAATGTAAATATACCTTTAATTGCATCAGGAGGCGTTGGTAACTTAGATCATTTGGTTGATGGTATTAAATTAGGAAATGCCAGTGCAGTTTTGGCAGCATCAATATTTCACTATGGAAAATATTCTGTTAAAGAAGCTAAGGAATATTTGGACTCAAAAGGAATTCCTGTTAGAATTTAGTATGTTAAGTACACTAGAAAATCTATTTAAACTTGCGCGTGAAAGAAAAGAAAAACCAGTCGATGGATCTTATACTAATAAATTGTTATCAGATAAATTGTTAAACAAATCAAAAGTTTTAGAGGAAATAAATGAATTAATCGAGGCTGTAGACAAAGATACTAATAAAATACATGAAGCTGCTGATGTATTTTATCATTTGATAATTTATCTAGAAGCAAATAACATTAAAATTGAGGATATTGAGATTGAGTTAGAAAAAAGAAAAAAATAAAAGGTAATGAGTAAGATTAAAATAGTATTTTTTTTAATATTAGGTTTCGTTTTCTATAAAGGTTACGTTGCTTTCACAAATTTTGAAATTGGAGTTTCTGATAGAGTAACTGAATTAGAGGAAAAAGCAGATTTTGAAAGACAAGGAGAGGTTATAGCTCTGATGATGTATTTAGGTGATCCTCCTGAATTAACCGAACATTTATTGGTTAAAAATGATTCTAAATGTTTAGAGATGAAGCAAATTGCTGAGGAAACATCATTTGCCTATTACGAATGTGCGATTGTTGATGCTAATTTGAAAGGTGGAAAAATAGCCAGCATAAATCAAGAGCTCAAAGTTTTACAATGACATATGATGAAAACAATATTTTCGCAAAAATTTTAAGAGGTGAAATTCCTTGTAAAAAAATCTATGAAGATGAGTTTGTATTATCTTTTCACGATATTAATCCTCAAAAAAAAATTCACGTACTAGTAATTCCAAAAGGGAAATACATAGACTTAGACGATTTTAGCAACAATGCTTCGTCAGATGAAATGGTAGGATTATTAAAAGGTATTAATATAGTAGCCAAGAAACTTGGTATTTCAGTTGATACAGGTAAAGGATATAGAGCATTAGCAAATATAAATGAACATGGCGGTCAAGAAGTACCCCATCTTCATTTCCATTTATTTGGTGGTGAACCTATTGGCAAGATGGTGCAGTGAACAAAAAAGTTGAGAGAAATTATTTAGAAATATCTTACTTAGATGATTTAAAAGAATCATCAAATTTATCAGACCATTATTCAATAAGTTTTGTAGATCCAGTTGATTTTCAGTTAAATAAATTTTTTTATAAAAATATTGGTAAAAGTCATCATTGGGTAGACCGATTAGTATGGGGTGAAAAACAATGGTTAGATTATGTTTCTGATAAAAAAGTCAAAACCTATGTGTTGAAAGATAAGGATGAATTAGCGGGTTATTTTGAATTAATTTTACATACAGATAAAAATGAAGTCGAGATAGCCTATTTGGGTTTATTAGAAGAATATCAAAATAAAAAATTAGGTTCATATTTATTATCAGCTGCAATTAAAAATTCCTTTAAGGAAAAACCCAAGAGAGTTTGGGTTCACACATGCTCATTAGATCACAAAAATGCATTAAATAATTATATTGCACGAGGTATGAGAGTTTTTAAAACTGAAACTGTAGTAATTTGAATTAGTTTTGTTGAGGAAGTTTAAACATTTCTTCTTTCAATTTTTGATTCCTTTTAATAGATGAAAGATAGGTAATACTTACATTTTGATAAATATCTACTGTTTGCCATCCGATTAAATTATAAGTTTTTTTATCAAAAAATAGATTTATCTCATTTTCATTCTCTACAAAATTGAAGTTTATAAAATCATCACTCATTTCTCTTTGATCTAAATTTTTAATTTTTTTTAATAAATATTCTTTATTGAGAATTGTATCTAAGGGGGTTTTTTCAAGTGGATAAAAGTAATAACTACTTAATGTTTTAATAACTAATGACTTTCCATCTGCAACCAAAACCTTCTGATTGCTTAAATTGTATTTACAATAAATTTTTTTTGGATACTCAATTATACAGTTTCCATTTTCAATTTTGCCATTAATATTTTGCTCAAAGTCGAATGATACATTTTCAATATTTGAGAATTTCTCAATTATATTTTCTTTATCTGATGCAGTAACACTGGAAATTATAGAAAAATAAATTATGATAAAATATAGTTTTTTCATTTAAGAACATCTCTTTTCCCAACATGATTTGCTTTACTCACTATTCCCTCGGACTCCATCATATCAATTATTCTTGCTGCACGATTATATCCAATTTGAAGTTTTCTTTGTAAAAATGAAGTTGAGGCTTTTCCCTCTGTTTTGATTATTTCAATAGCGGTTTGATATAATTCATCTTTTTCGCCTTGATTTTTTGACTCATTCAATTCTTTTTCATCGGCAAAATTAAGTATTTCATCAACATAATCAGGCTCCGCTTGAGATCTTAAAAAGTTATTAATTTTTTCTATTTCAATGTCTGAAACAAATGGAGCATGAATTCTCACAATTCTATTTGCGGACGACATATATAACATATCGCCTTTTCCTAATAATTGTTCAGCTCCTTGCTCAGCTAAAATTGTTCTACTATCTATTTTTGAGGTTACTTGAAAAGAAATTCGGGTTGGAAAATTTGCTTTAATTGTACCTGTGATTACGTCAACACTAGGTCTTTGAGTTGCCATAATAATATGAATACCTGCAGCTCTTGCCATTTGTGATAATTTTTGAATATAATTTTCAATCTCTTTTCCTGCGACCAACATCAAATCAGACATTTCATCAACCACTACAACTATGTAGGGCATTGGTAGCTTATGCTTTGAATTGTAGCTATCAATATTTCTAACACCTTCTTTGGTCATAAGCCTATATCTGCTTTCCATTTCTTTAACCACCCAACCGAGAACTGATGCAGCTTTTTTAGCTTCAGTAATAACAGGACAAAGTAGGTGAGGGACACCTTCATAAGTGGAAAGTTCTAACATCTTAGGATCAATTAAAATAAATTTACATCTTTCTGGAGTATGCTTGTAAAGAAGAGATAAAATAATTGTATTGATACAAACAGATTTTCCTGAGCCTGTGGTACCAGCAATAAGCAAATGAGGCATTGCAGATAAGTCCCCAATAATTGGAGTGCCAGAAATATTTTTTCCTAAAGCAATAGGTAATTTAATTTCTTTCTTTTTAAAGTTTGAATTATTTAAAATTTCACTGAGATATACATTCTCTCTATTCAAATTTGGAAGTTCTATACCTATGGTATTACTTCCTGGAATGGTTGCTATACGTGCTGACTCTGAACTTGTATTTCTTGCAATATCATCAGATAGATTAATTATTTTAGAAACTTTGATACCCGCTGCAGGTTCAAATTCATTTAGAGTAACCACTGGGCCGTGACTCACCTTTTTAATCTTTCCATTAACACCGAAATCTAAGAGAATTTTTTCTAAAAATTCTGGATTATTACTTTCATTTTTATTAAGACCTTCCCTTTCTTTTTTGGTTGGAGTTTTTAACAAATCAATTGAGGGCAGAGAAAATTTCGTTTTTGTAGACCTATTATTTTCAGCTTTAATAAACGGTAAATCTTCTTGTATTATGTCTTTTATTTCATCTTGAGGAATAAATTCGTTTATAAGCTCATCTTTATTTGTGTAACTTTTAGAGTTTTTATTAAATAAATGATTTAATATTTTTTTTACACTCGAAATAAAAATTTTTAAATTAAAATTTATACTTAAAATGAAAAATAATAGAGTGAGTATTAGAAGTAAATAAAATGAAAAATCATCATATCTATTTAATAAATTAATTAAAAAGTTTTCTGATAGATAATTTCCAACAAATCCACCGCTACCATTAATATAAAGTGTAAAATTTTCAGAGTAAAATTTTGAAAAAAACAAAGATCCAAATAATACATAAATTATTACAAAAAAGGTATTTTCTATGATAACCAAAATTTCCTTTTTTCTAAAAATGTTTAAACCAGTAAAGATATAAGTAACGGGTAATAAGTAACCTATTAAGCCTATAGATTGTAAAATAAAGTCTGAAGTAAAACTTCCCTGATAACCTAAGACATTTTTTATAATAGTATTTTCTGGGAAAATAAAATTTGGGTCTTCTGGAGAGTATGAAATTAATGCAATTAAAATTAAAAACCCTATTAAAAGAACACAAATACCAAAAATTTCAATTAATCTATTTATAATGAATGTTAGAGTTGTGTTTGATAGTTTTTTTATATCCATATCAGATGAATCAAATTTACCACTTTGTATCATCTAATTTTTATTGTTAAAATTAAAAATTAATATGAAACTTTGTATTCTAGGTGGTGGATTAACTGGATTAAGTTTAGCAAAATCTTTAGTTAAAAAAGGATTATCTATTGATATTTTTTTAAATAAAAAAAAATCAGATTTTAATAGGAGTCGAACGATTGGTATATCTAATGATAATCTGATGTATTTTAATAAAGAAATATTAGATATTAAAAATTTATTTTGGGATATAAAAAAAATTGAAATTTATTCAGACAATCTAAGAAATGAAAAAATTTTGAATTTTGAAAATAATAATAAAACTATTTTTGCAATAATTAGAAATTATCAATTACAAAGTAAATTACTCAAAAGTTTAAAAAAAGATAAGTTATGTAAATTTAAACAAAATTTTGATTACAATCTTTCAAATTTGAAAAAATATAAGTTAATAATCAATTGTGAAAATAATAACTATTTTACAAAGAAGTTTTTTGCAAGAAGTTTGAAAAAAAAATATGATAGTTTTGCGTATACTATAATTTTAAAACACGAAAAAATTCAGAATAATGTAGCATCTCAAATATTTACAAAAAATGGACCTTTGGCATTTTTACCATTATCAGAAATAGAAACTTCTGTTGTTTATTCAATTAAAGGTAAAAAAAATATTAATCTCAAAGAATTAATTAAAAAATATAATACCAAATATTCAATTACAAATTTTGGCACTAGCAACTTTTTTGAGTTGAAAGCTTCGAATTTGAGAACTTATTATCATAAAAATATTCTGGCTTTTGGTGATGTATTACATCGCCTTCATCCTTTGGCTGGCCAGGGTTTCAATATGACTTTAAGAGATATTCGAGATTTGGTTAATTTAATTGAACTTAAGTTAAAGAATGGATTAGAGATAGATAGTTCAATTTGTGGGGATTTTCAAAATACCACGAGACATAAAAATTACTTATTTTCAAGTGGAATTGATTTTGTATACGAATTTTTTAATTTTGAAAGCAAGATGAATAATAATATCCTTAGTAAATCATTGAGATTTATAGGAAGAAATAAATTCCTAAATAGATCTTTTAAAAATATAGCTAATAGAGGTTTTGAAATTTAGTTTTATTGAACAGTTGTATTATTATAATTGTCAAAAGAATATGTAGTTAAAATTTCTGAAATTTTAGTTTTTCTAAGCTCTAAATTTTTGGCCTCTAATAAGATTTGTTTTTCTTCTAGCGTAAAAGGAGATGCCATAGCTAGAGCGTTTATTGTTTCATCTAAACTTTGTTTCTCTAATCCTTTCCAATTAATAATAAATCCTCTTTTTTCAAAAAGATTTTTTAAGTCTTTAAATATCAATTTTAAATCAGAAAATTGTAGATTTTCACTTTGATAACTTAGATCATCATAAAAATTATTAAAATCTACATTGCATTCTCTGTATTTTTTATTTGATTTTACTTCATCTGTTTTTTTAAATCTGATTATACCTTTAAGTTCTATCAAAAATTGACCGTTATCATTTTCTCTAAAGCTTATAATTTTGCCCATACAGCCAATGTCATATAATTCAGGGTTAACTTCACTTTCTTTTGAATTTTTAGGTTGTATCATCCCAATAAGCTTGTTTGACTTCATACTATCATTAATCATATCAACATATCTTGGCTCAAATATATTTAATGGAACAGTAGTTCTTGGAAAAATGATAAAGTTACTTAATGGAAAAACTGGTATTGTTTTTGGTAAATCTTCTTTTTTCATAAAAAAAACATACCATAATTAATATTACTTGAATTAAAAAAAACGACACACTATATTAATTTCTTTTGCGGGCGTAGCTCAGTGGTAGAGCGTCTCGTTGCCAACGAGAAGGTCGAGGGTTCGATCCCCTTTGCCCGCTCCAAAATACTTTATTTTAAATACCTACATTATATTTACTTTTTAAGGTTAATTTCAAAAATTAATTATTTTAGACATCCTAATAAAAACTCTTATTATTAATTAATATATGCTAAAAATTTGTGTTGAAGGCTGGAGAGGAATCAATCATTCTTTCTCAATAGTTAATCAAAATCAGCTATTAGAATTATTGAAATTACCTATTAATTTAAAAATCAGAGATATTCCATATTCTAATAAAAATTGGAGTCTACAAAAAAATCCTGACGGTTTTTTAGAATCAGAAAGAAAAATATTAGATAAAATTAGTCATGCTCTTGTAGATGAAGTGTTTGATATTACATATAGAATTTCATATCCATTTGACTTTAGCAAAAGCTATTCAAAAAAATTATATGTATTTGCAACTGTAGAAAAAAAAATTAGTTCCTACATTAATGGAAATCCCAAGGATGAAAATAATAGGGAATACTTAAATATAATTGCACCATCTAATTGGAGTAAAAATGGATTAATCGCGTGTGGATTTGATGATAATCAAATAAAAGTTATACCTCATGGGGTTGATATTAAAACATTTCATAAAATTTCTGATGAGGAAGTGGATAAATATAGGAGTGATTTAAAAATTAATAAGGAAGATTTTATTCTTACAAATGTAGGTGCTATGTCAGGAAATAAAGGTATTCATTATTTGATAATAGCATTTGCAATTTTAAAACAAAAGTTTCGGAATTTAAAACTTATATTGAAGGATCAAAGTAATCTTTATGATAAGAAAGCTGAAGAATATTTAGATATAATTAAAACTACTAAATATGGAAAATATTTAAATAATGATGTTATTAATGACATAATTTTTATATCTAAAAATTTAGATTTAATTTCATTAAATAGGTTATATAATTTAACAGATTGTTATGTTTCACCTTATAGAGCGGAAGGATTTAATTTACCTCCTTTAGAAGCAGCAGCTGTTGGAACACCCATCATTGTTACAAAAGGTGGTTCAACAGATGATTATTTTCATTCAAGTCTGGGACTTCAAATAGATAGTGTGCAATTTGAAAAGAACGATTTAAGAAAAGTGGAACCAAAAATGGATTCACTTATTGAATGTATTGAAAAAATTATTTTAAATCCAAATAATTTTGGTCAAATAAAAGGTTCTCAATTTGTTCAAAATAATTATAATTGGAAAATTATTACAAACCAACTTTATAAAGTTTTTAATGAATAAGCTCTCAGAAAAAAAATGTGTCCCTTGTGAAGGCGGTGTGCCTGCGCTCGATATAAGTGAAATACATAAATATCAAAAAAAAATTGATGGATGGGATGTCATTAAAAATAATAAAAACATACATTTTTTAGAAAAAAAATTTACTTTTAAAAACTTTGTTGAGAGTCAAAAATTTGTAAATGAAGTAGGTAGAATATCTGAGGAGGAAGGTCATCACCCTGAAATTTTATTTGGATGGGGTTATGCAAAAATAAACATCTCAACCCACGCGATTGAAGGATTATCTGAAAACGATTTCATTTTAGCCTCAAAGATTGATAAGATTTAATGTCTAAAATGCCTTGTTTTAGAAAAAATTAAAATAGTATTAGTTTTATTTGCAAACTTAATAATCTCTTTATCTCTAATTGATCCTTTGGGTTGTATTACAGCAGAAACGCCAGATTGAATCAATTTTTCAATACCATCAACAAATGGAAAAAAAGCATCAGATGCTGCAACGATTTCTTTTTCATTTTTCTTAAACTTTCTCATTTTATTTATTGCAATTTGACAACTATCAAGCCTACTAGGTTGTCCAGATCCGATACCAACTGTTGTTTTATCACCAACGAGCACAATAGCATTGGATTTAGCATGTCGGGAAATATTGAATGCAAATAATAAATTTTCAAATTGTATTTTGTTTGGTTTTTTCTTTGAAACAACCTTGAAATCCTTTTTTGTAAAAACAAGATCATCTTGAGATTGAATCAACATTGAGTCTGATACAGAGTTAATTTGAAGAACATCATCAAAGTTAAAGTTTGTTGAGTCTATAATTCTAACATTCTTTTTAGATTTTAATAAATTAAGAGCACCTGATTCAAAACCATTTGCAATAATTACTTCTAAAAAAGTTTTGTTTAACTCAACAGCTAAACTTTTGTTAATTTTAAAATTACAAGAGACAACACCTCCAAATGCACTTACAGGATCACATTCAAATGCAGATTTATAACTACTTACTTTGTCCTTTAAAATAGAAACTCCACAGGGGTTAGCATGTTTGATAATTACAGTGCCTATATTTTTTGGTAGACTTTTGGATATCGATAAAGCAGCAAAAATATCATTGTAATTGTTATAGCTTAATTGTTTTCCATGAATTTTTCTTAATTTGAAATCTTTATTTTTAGAGTAAATAGCAGATATTTGGTGTGGATTTTCTCCATATCTTAACCTCTCAATTAAGTTTCCATAAATAATTTTTTTCTCTGTAAAATTTTCACTTGCGACTGAATTGAAGTAATCTGAAATTACAGAGTCATAATATGCTGTTTCATTAAAGGCTGATTGAGATAATTTTTTTCTAAATTCTAATTTTGTTGCACCCTTAAATCTTTTTAACTGATCATTCAATGCTGAATATTGATTGGTGGATGTTATTACTGCAACGTCATTGTAATTTTTTGCAGCACTTCTAACTAAGGCAGGACCACCAATATCAATTTTTTCAATTATTTTATTGTGATTTTTTGTTGTATTTAAAGTTTTTTCAAATGGATAAAAGTTGACTATAACCAAATCAATATTTTGAAAATTATTTTTTTTTATTTCTCTTTTGTGAGAATTATTGTTTCTCTTATTTAAGATTCCCGCATGAATTTTTGGATGAAGTGTTTTAACTCGACCATCAAGAATTTCATTAAAACCAGTATATTCAGAAATTTCAAGGCATCGATAGCCTAATTTTCTAATTGCCTTAAATGTACCTCCTGAACTAATCAGTTTAATATTATACCTGTTTAAAGTTTGTAATAATGGTTTTAGGTTTGTTTTATCTGAAACAGAAATTACAGCTGATTTTATACTTTTTACTAAATTTTTTTTATTTGCCATTTAATATCTTCAGTTTGGTTATTTGAAATTCCAGAAATAAATATATTTTGATTATCAATATATGAATTTTTATTACCGAAATATAAGCCATTATCAATATTTATATCATAATTATCACAAGTAAATTTCCAACCCTCATCCTCCAATTCGATTAATATTGATTTACTATCCTGAGTTTTCATTAATTTTACACCTGGTTCCACATGAAATCGAATATCAAATTTATAATTTTTATTAATCTTTTTTAGAATTTTATCACAACCAACAAAAGTTTCTTCTCCAGGATAAAATTCTATGTTTCGTTCATGAATAGTATTGTATTTTTTTTGGTATCCGTCATGAGAAGCATTTATTTTCCAATAGTTTTTTTCAAAAATAGTCTCTCTTTTTGTAATTTTCAAACCCCTTGTTACAAAAAAAGATTTATCGCTGTTTCTAAATTTGCAGGAAGAATTATCATCGATTACCAAGGTATTCTGAGCGGCAGTTGATCTTGATAAATGGTTAAGTTTTATATTTGTTTCATTATGATAGCCACAATTACTAATTAATTTTTTTCCATTAGAAATTATTTCAAAAGATAAAGCCCCAGATTGATAATCTTTAGAAAAAAATGTATTTGGTGATGGACCAGCATCCATAGTGAGACACATCTTTTTATTTCTTAAAATTATATATCCGCCATAATCTTGATTGTCATTTTTGAATTTATAACCTAGTCTTTGAAGATAATTATCAAAATTATTATTATCTGAGATGTTATTACCATTATAAAGAATATCACTTTTTAGATTTTGCCAGACAAAAGCGTAACCTCGTCCAAGATAGTAGATTGTTTCATTGATATGTTCTGGAATATTAATTTGAGATTCTTTAAACCACTCTCTGATTAAAATATAATATTTCAAATAAAATATTAATTGTTTAATACTCCTTGATTTAGGAAAACCAGAATTATCAAGAGTTATTTTAGATATTTTTTTTAGTAAATTTAAACCATATGGCAAATACTTTTTTTCATCCTGATAACAAAGGCCAACTAATATAATTGATGCACAACCTATCAATTTATCTTCAACAAATTTTGATTTACTAGTTTCATTTATGAGGTGATTTGCTTGTTTTTGTACCATAGTGTTGAAATCAATTTTATATTGTCCGTTACCATCTTCATAAGTGAGATTATGACTAGATAACCAAGCAATAATTCTTTTTGCAGTTAAATCAAAATTCCAACTTTTTGAATTGTATTTATGATTTAAAGTTATCCAGTTTTTTATAACTGATTGGGTATTTTTCTTTGAAGACTTAAGATCTAAACTAAAAAGCCAATAAAAATTATTAAGTTTTCTTAAGTTTTTTTTGGTTATTTCTTTATTATCCCAAATTTCATTTAATGCAAAATCTTCAATCCTAAATTTTTTTTTTTGATATTTAATTAAGGATGAAAGTAAATGAGGACTAGGCTTATAAATTAAATTTTGATAATAAGTTTTTGAAATTTTTTTATCGTACAGACTAGAATTTAAATATAATTCTCTTATTTTGTTGAAAATATTAAAAAAAAACTGATTTATGTAAACCATGAAATTATTTTGATTTTAATAATTCAATATTCTTTTTTATATCTCCATTATTACTTTTAAAAATTGTTGTTCCAGAAACGAGTATATTTGCTCCTGCTTCTATTGCCTTTTTTGAATTGTCAAAATTGATACCTCCATCAATTTCAATATCAAAATTGAGATTTTTAGTTTTCTGTATTTCCTTTAGCTCTTTAATTTTTACTAAAACTTCTGGCATAAATTTTTGACCGCCAAAACCTGGGTTAACACTCATTATTAAAACTAGGTCAATTTCGTTCAAGTGTTCTCTAATTATATCAACTTTAGTTTCAGGATTTAAAGATACTCCGACCTTTTTATTTAATTGTTTTATCTTTGAAATAGATGAACTCAGATCGTCTGTAGCTTCTGGATGAATAGTAATAATATCTGCACCTGCATCAGAATATGCATCGATATATTTGTGTACTGGAGAAATCATTAAATGGACATCAAATATCATTGATGATCGTTTTTTTAATGCTTTAATAACTGGAGGTCCGATGGTTAAATTTGGAACAAAATGCCCATCCATCACATCTACATGAATCATATCAGCCCCAGCATCTTCCAAACGTTTTATTTCATTTCCTAATTGACTAAAATCAGCAGATAAGATTGACGGTGATATTTGTATTTTTTTCATTGATAACTAAATTACTAGTACCAATTTTTAAAATTTAATTGAATTAAAAAATTGATAAATTTGTCTAGAAATTTCACTTTCCAAAGGAAAAGATAACATTCCCATGACAGAATATCCCAAAATCCATGGCATTAAATAAAATCTTATCATAAAGAAAAACCAAGCAACATATAGTGGAACTATCGGTTGAATAATAAATTCGGGTGTAATCGGTTTAAAAATACGTAGTAATGGATTGGTAAATTTTACGAATACTTTCATGAAAAAAAATTGAGAGTCTTCTTTTTGAAAAATATTCATTGCAACTCTGCCAATTAATGTCCACATAATTACCCCAAGTATGTAATCAATAATGTACACCATTGGGTGAAAATTAGCCGACATTTAAGAATTTATATTGGAAAAAGACTTGAATTAAAAGGGGCGAAATTAATCGCCCCTTAAAATAATTATTTAGTGTTGTTTGCCAAGGATCGATTTACCTGATGGTACACGAACCTCATCAACCATTTTCTGCGTTGCAGCGTTTGGCGCTGAAGTCATTAGACTTACAACAACCATAGCTACTAAGCTGACAGCTGAACCAAAGATACCAAATGTTAACTGTGTAATACCTAAGAATCCACTTCCGCCGTTTCTTACCCAAATTAGGTAACCAGCACCAGAAATTAATCCTAAAGCCATACCAGCTATTGCACCTTCTCTGTTAGCTCTCTTCCACCATACACCAAGTACAAGTGGGAAGAATAATCCAGACATCGCAAAGTCAAAAGCCCAGATTACTGAACCTAAGATACCCTGGATCTCCATTGCTGCAATAGTTGCTCCAGCAAAACCAATTACTACAAGTAGTACCCTTGCAACAACTAGTCTCTTAGCAGTCTCAGCTTTTGGATCGATGATTTTATAATAAACATCGTGTGAGATTGCGTTTGCAATTGCTAGAATCAAACCATCAGCTGTTGACATGGCAGCAGCCATACCTCCAGCAGCAACTAGACCTGAGATTACGTATGGTAATCCAGCTATTTCCGGAGTTGCTAACACAACGGCTTTACCACCCATGAAAAACTCATTTAATTCAAGAGTTCCATTTCCGTTAAAGTCGCTTACAAACATTAAGTTTGCTTGGTTCCAGTTTTGATACCAATCTATCGCTTGGACTTCTGAAATTGATTTACCAATAATACCTGTCGGTAATGTTGGATCAATCAATGACAACTTAGATAGTGTCGCTAACATTGGAGCAGAAGAATAAAGTAGGAAGATAAAGAATAAAGACCAACCCACTGATTTTCTAGCTGCTTTTACACTTGGAGTAGTGAAATATCTCATCATCACGTGAGGCAATGAAGCTGTTCCCATCATCATCGCTAGTGCTAATGAAATAAACGCCCAAGGCGTTGCATTCACCGCTGAGTGAGCTTTAGTTATACCAGCCAAACCTTTTGGCACCTCTTTTAGATTTTCAGCAGAATTTTTCACAAAACCAAACTGAGCTTCTAATTCAGCAATTCTTGATACTTCATCAGCTAACATGAAGTGTGGGAAGAAACCCGCACCCATTTTGTTACTGATCCAGAATACTGGTAATAAGTAAGCTATGATTAGTACAATATATTGCGCAACCTGTGTCCAAGTTACTCCTCTCATACCACCTAACATTGAACATAGTAAGATACTTACTAATCCAACATAAACTGCGTATTGGAATGGAATATCAAGTGCAACAGATGCAATAGTACCTGTAGCGTTAATTTGTGCAGTCACATAAGTAAATGATGCAACAGTTAGAACTACTACTGCAAGAAATCTACTTAAATTACCACCATATCTTGTACCAATAAAATCTGGAACTGTGTAACAGCCAAATTTTCTTAGGTATGGTGCTAATAAAGATGCGACTAATACATATCCACCAGTCCAACCTACAAGAAGTGCCATATATCCGTAACCCTTGAAGTAAATACCTCCTGCCATTGCAACGAATGATGCGCCAGACATCCAGTCTGCTGCAGTTGCCATTCCGTTGAATACAGTTGGCACTTGTCTTCCAGCTACGTAATAAGCATCAGCTTGAGCTGTACGTGATAGATAACCAATTATAGCATAAATGGCTACCGTGAAAGCAACGAAACAAATTCCGATTGTTTTCGCAGTCATACCCATCTGCTCGGCAATTGACATAATGATTATGAAAGCTAAAAAACCACCTGTATAGATTCCATAAACCTTAGGTAAATTGTCTATAAAATTACCTTTCATCATTTAGTCATCCCCTCTTTCTGAGAAGCCGAACTCTTCATCAATTTTCTCCTGCCTGTTCGCAAACCAGAAAATTAGGATTACGAAAGCACCAAGAGAACCTTGACAAGTGAACCAATAAGTTAACGGATAACCAAATGGTCCCGTAACTTCATTCATTTCAGCCCCGAATAAGAAGATGCCAATTGAGAATACAAACCAGATTGCTAGTGTCATGAATAGCAAACCTCTGGATTTTTCCCAGTGTTGTTCTTGTTTTGACATTTATACCTCTCTCTTTTTAGTTATAACTGGCAAAAACCATAACCATTATCGAAGAGATTTAAAGTGTTAAAATTGCTCAAATTAGTCCGATTTATGGGTTATAACTATCAAAAATAGCTTATTTTATGGGAAAATATAAACTTACCTGGAAAGATCTTACCTTGAGGGACTTTAAGATCTATCTATTTGCCCTTTTTAAAGCATTTATCCCTAAAAAAAAAATAAAATCATTAGATGAATTAGAGGATTTTATTCAAACAAAATCAGCTTGGGTTTCACAAGTTACTTTGTATGGTTATTTAAAGACCAGGATGGGCACTAGGTATGTTCTTCATTTTGAAAATGATGAATTTATGAAGTCAGTTAATTTAGCTAAGTGGAATATCTATGCTGTAGCTTTACAAGATCTTACGTTTTTTACTTTCTCTTATTTAAAAGCAACTACAAACTATGAAGATACTAATAAGGCTAAAGAAATTTTTTTAAAAATTCTAGACGATGAAATTTCAAACAAAATGCCTTTAGATATTATCGAAAACACCAAAAAAAATTTTGATGAAAGATTTGAGAAAATGAATTGGGATACTTATCATACTGATCTCCCTTTTAATCCGAGTGCATTATCCTTATATAAGTGGGCTCCAATTGCAGAGGAGCTAAAAACTTTAGATCGTAAAATAGTTTTGAACTCAGTCATTCTCAAATGGGATGTGGTTAAGAAAGAATTTCAAGAAAGATTAGGTTTCTAAGTATTTTTTCTATTGTCAACTAAACTATCAACAACACTTGGATCAGCTAAAGTAGTAGTATCACCTAATTGACCATGTTCATTTGCTGCAATTTTTCTAAGAATTCTTCTCATTATTTTTCCAGATCTTGTTTTTGGGAGCCCTGGAGTAAAGTGAATCAAGTCAGGAGTTGCTAGTGGACCTATTTGTTTTCTAACCCATAATTTTAGTTCTCTTTCAAGATCCCCTGTCTCAGTCTCACCTGCATTAAGAGTTACGTAACAATAAAGTCCATTTCCTTTAATGTCATGTGGATAACCAACCACAGCAGCTTCAGCAACTTTAGGATGAGCAACAAAAGCACTTTCAATTTCAGCAGTACCCAAGTTGTGCCCCGATACAATAATTACATCATCTACTCGTCCAGTGATCCAGTAATAACCATCTTTGTCTCGTCTGCACCCATCCCCAGTAAAGTATTTTCCATCAAATTGAGAAAAGTAAGTATCAATAAATCTCTGATGATCGCCATAAACAGTTCTCATTTGGCCTGGCCAAGACTGAGCTATACAAAGTCTTCCTTCTCCTGCACCTTTAATTTCTTTTCCATCTTTATCTACAAGAACAGGTTTAATTCCATAAAAAGGTTTTGTTGCTGATCCAGGTTTTAAAGGTATAGCACCTGTTTGAGGTGCAATTAAAATTCCACCCGTCTCAGTTTGCCACCACGTATCTACGATTGGACACTTTGAGTTTCCAACTGTTTTATAATACCACATCCAAGCTTCTGGATTTATAGGCTCTCCTACTGTACCTAATAATTTAAGAGATTTTCGAGATGTTTTATTTACTGGATCATCGCCTTCTCGCATAAGGGCTCTGATAGCTGTTGGAGCAGTGTAAAAAGTATTTACTTTATATTTATCAACAATTTGCCACCATCTTGAGCTGTCTGGATAATTTGGTACTCCCTCAAACATAATTGTAGTAGCTCCATTAGATAAAGGTCCATAAATTATATAACTATGACCTGTTACCCAACCTATATCTGCAGTGCACCAATAAATATCTTTAGGTTTATAGTTAAATATATATTGATGAGTCATGGAAGCATAAACCATGTACCCGCCTGTTGTATGTAGTACACCTTTCGGTTTACCTGTAGATCCAGACGTATAAAGAATAAATAAAGGATCTTCAGCATTCATTTCCTCAGGTTCACAATGACTTGGTACATCTTTAATTAGATCATGATACCAAACATCTCTGTCGTCATCCCAATAAACATAGTTTCCTGTTCTTTTGACAACAATACATTTTTTAACATTAGGACAATTACTTAATGCTTCATCGGTTGTTGCTTTTAATGGAATTGTTTTTCCACCTCTAACACCCTCATCAGCTGTTATAATGTATTCTGATTTACAATCATTTACTCTTCCAGAAATAGACTCTGCTGAAAACCCTCCAAATATTATAGAATGTATGGCTCCTATTCTTGCACAAGCTAACATCAAAACAGCCAGCTCAGGTATCATCGTTAAATATATTGTTACTCTGTCTCCTTTTTGTATCCCTAATTTTTTTAGACCATTAGCTGCTTTTGAAACTTTTTGATGAAGTTGTTTATAAGAAATTTTTTGAGTATCCTTAGGATCATCACCTACCCAAATTATAGCTGTTTTATCTTTTTTATCTTTTAAATGTCGATCAATACAATTAGCAGAAGCATTTAAAGTTCCATCTTCAAACCATTTTATTTTAACTTCATCTTTACTATACTTCACATCTTTAATTTTTTTATATGGTTTTATCCATGTAATTCTTTTTCCTTCTTTTTTCCAAAAAGCATTATTGTTCTTAATAGAGTCAGTATATTTATTATGATATTGAGATTTATTAATTAAACCACTTTTCACCCACTCTGGTTTTGGTTTAAAAATTAGTTCTTGAGTTGAGCCTTCGTTATTAATTTTAACTTTTTTAATCTTACTTCTAATCTTTTTTTTTCTTTTAAGAATTTTTTTTCTTTTTTTAACCTTCTTTCTTTTTGAGGTTTTTTTTCTTGATTTAGATTTTTTCTTCTTTTTAGGCATAAATATTATTTCTAAATCTTACCCATGTTATTTAAAATTTTCCAGCTTTTAGAATCTATTGGCATTACTGATAGTCTGCTTTGTTTAATAAGTGATAAATGGCTTAATTGCTTGTTTTTTTTAATATTCTCAAGACTGACTGGCTTATTTAATTTTTTTAGAAACTTTACTGTCACCGCAACAAATCTACCAGATTTATCTGTCTTGTCTAAATATGCTTCCTTGATAACTTCAACAATACCAACAATTTCTTTTCCTATGTTCGAATGATAGAAAAAACATTGATCTCCTTTTTTCATTGATTTTAAATTTTTGGCAGCTTGATAATTTCTTACTCCATCCCAAGGAGCACCTTTAATACCAGCTTTTTTTTGTTGATCAATTGACCAAACGTCAGGTTCTGACTTAAGTAACCAATATTGCATTAAAGTTTAACCCCGGCACCTTTTAAAAATAATGCATTTTCATCTAAGGGCCATCTTGGTTTTGCTGGATGATCTAGTTTATTAAAAAGTTTTAATTTATACTTTTCCAAACCTACCATTGCTATCATTGCAGCATTGTCCCCACATATTTCAATTGGTGGAAAAACACTTTGATAATTATTTTCTTTACACAAGTTTATCAACATAGATCTTATTTTTTTATTTGCTGCCACACCACCTGCAACAACAAAAATTTTATCTTGCATATTATTTTGTTTTTCAAATTCATTAAAAGCAATTTTGGTTTTTTTTTTCAATATTTCCTCAATTGTTTTTTGAAAGGAAGCTGCCAAATTAAATTTTTCTCGTTCTGTTTTAATGGTTTTACTTATCTTGAGGATTGCAGTTTTAAGACCAGCAAATGACAAATTACAACCACCTTTATTAATAATAGGTTTTGGTAGATCATAAGAATTTGGATCACCTTTTTCTGCCCAAAGCTCGATTTGGGGTCCTCCAGGAAATTCTATTCCTAAAAGTTTTGCAGTTTTGTCGAAAGCTTCGCCTAGTGCATCGTCAATAGTTGTTCCTAGTCTTTTATATTTTCCAAGACCTTGAACATTTAAATATTGTGAATGACCACCCGAAATTAATAGCAGGAGGTAAGGATAATTTAAGTTTGAAACTAATTTTGGACTCAATGCATGTCCTTCTAAATGATTTACAGCTATAAAAGGCTTATTTATTGAAGAGGCAAAAGCTTTTCCAAAACTTAAGCCTACTGACAAACAAACTATCAGGCCAGGACCTGCAGTCGAAGCTACTGCATCAATATCTTTGATTTTTATTCCACTATCATCCAAAGCTTTCTTGACGATTAAATCTATTTTTTCGATATGTGATCTGGCCGCTAACTCTGGAACTACACCTCCAAATTCTTTGTGGACATCAGTTTGGCTAGAGACAATGTTTGATAAAATTATAGGTTTCCCTTGGTCATTCTCAGTTATAACTGAGGCAGCTGTTTCATCACAACTAGTTTCAATTCCAAGAATTAAGGGTTTTTTAATCATACAAATAGTTTTTAATAATTGTACATTTCCAATACAAGAAAGAAATAAATTTATTTATGACTAAAAAAATTATCATAGGTTCAAGAGGTAGTAAATTAGCATTGTTGTATGCTCAAAAAGCTAAAGAACAAATTATTAAAAAAACTACTTTAGATACAAATGATATTGAAATTAAATCTATTTCAACAAAAGGTGATCAAGTTAAAGATACCAGGTTGTCTGACATAGGTGGCAAAGGATTGTTTTCAACTGAAATTGAAAAAGAGTTAGAAAATAAAAGTATCGACATTGCAGTACATGCATTAAAAGATATGCCAGTAACAGAAACTAGCGGACTCAAAACAGACTGTTTTTTAGAGAGAAATGATCCAAGAGAAATTTTAATAACAAATGATAAGAAAAAATTAAATGATCTTAAGCTGAAATCAATTATAGGAACATCTTCATTTAGAAGGGAATTTCAAATTAAAAAATTAAGATCTGATCTAACATGCAAAATAATTAGAGGTAATGTGGATACTAGAATTAAAAAGCTAAAAGATGGAAATTATGATGCAATAATTTTGTCTTATGCAGGGATTAAAAATTTAAATCTTGAAAATGAAATAGCTGAAATTTTCTCGGCACAAGAAATCATACCAAGTGCTGGGCAAGGAATAATTGCACTTCAATGTCGTGAAGCAGATAAAGAAATTATTTCAATTTTAAAAAAAGTAAATCATGAAGAAACCTATAAAAGAGCTCATGCTGAGAGAAATGTTCTTAAAGTTTTAGAGGGAGATTGTGAAACAGCAATAGGCGTTTATTCAAAAATAGAAAGTGATACAATTGTAGTTGAGGCAGAACTTTTTTCAATAGATGGCTCTCAAAGATTTTATGAAAAGAAATCTGGCCAGATTGATAAATTTAAAGAGATAGGTAAACAAATTGGGCAGAATTTAAAAATGCAATCAAATAATTCTTACAAAAAATAATATGCATATTTTATTAACAAGACCACTGGAAGATTGTTCAGAAATGATTTTAAAGTTTAAATCATTAGGTCATCAAGTTTCGCACATCCCACTGATTAATATTGAAAAGGTTAATTATGAGGAAATTAAATTTTCTGAATATGGAGGAATTATTTTTACCAGTGCTAATGCAGTGAAATATTTAGATCAAAATAACATAGACAAAAATATCAAATGTTTTTGTGTTGGTAATTTAACTGAAAAAAAAGCTAGATCATCAGGATTTCAAAACACAGTAGCTGCAGAGGGCAATGTTTCTAACTTAAAAGAGTTAATTTTACAAACTTATGAGACAAAAAGTAAAAAGTTACTTTATGTCAGCGGTGAAATTATTTCTGTTGATTTAGATCTACAACTCATGAAAGAGGGCTTTGGAATAAAAAGAGTGATTAATTATAGAGTAAAACATAATCAAAAATTCAATGAAAGTTTTGTAAAAGATTTAAAATTGAACATGCCAGATATGGTTTATATTTATTCACAGAATAGTGCTCAAAGTTTTTTGAATTTTGTCAAAAATTATCAATTTGAAAGCTTATGGATGAATACTAATTTATCGTGTATTGGGGAGAAAAGTTCATCTATATTGAATGAAATTAAATGGAAAAAAATATTTCTTTTTAATCCTGGAGAAGAAGAGTTTTTGTTATATAAAATTTAATTATGGAATTGTTTAATAATTTTTCTGAAATATTTTTATCTGTATGGAACAAAGGTATTTTAGGTGTCGATATTCTACAAATATTAATTGGTTTAGGAATTTTTTTAATTTTTTTAATTTTCAGAGGTCTAATTAGTAAACTTGTAATCAAAAAGTTAGAAATTATCTCAAAAAGAACAACAAATAAATTAGATGATACTTTCGTAAAATCTTTAATTGGTCCTGCAAGATTTTTACCAATTGTTTTAGGTTTTTTTATAGCAAGTTATTACATGACATTTTCTATGGAAGGTAGAGAAATTGTCGATACTATAAATAGAACTTTAATAACAATATTAATTTTTTGGGTTATTCATCAAATTATAGAACCGGTCTCATATATCTTAAGCGGTCTTGATAAATTATTAACAAGAGAACTCATTGGATGGATTATTAAATCTTTAAAGATATTAATATTCATACTAGGGCTTGCAGCAGTCTTAGAATTATGGGGAATAAAGATTGGACCAATTATTGCTGGTTTAGGTTTGTTTGGAGTAGCAGTTGCATTGGGTGCACAAGATTTGTTTAAAAATTTAATTTCTGGGATTTTGGTATTAGTTGAAAAAAGATTTAAAATCGGTGATTGGATTTCTGTCGATGGAATAATTGAGGGTATTGTTGAAAAAATTGGTTTTCGATCAACAACAATCAGAAAATTCGATAAATCATTAGCAATAATTCCAAATTTTCAATTTGCGGAAAATGCTGTAGTAAATGTAAGTGAAACTTCAAACTGGTTAATTAGTTGGATTATTACTCTCCAATATGACACTTCGGTTGATCAATTAAAAAATATTAGAGATCAAATTGAAGATCACATAAAAAAAAGTGATGATTTTGACACTAACATAGGAATTGCTGTTAGGGTCGATAAGTTTTCAGATAGTTCTATAGACATGTATGTGCGTTGTTTCACAAAATCAGATAGTTGGAACGAATGGCTTTCAGTAAAAGAAAAACTTGCAATTGCAATAAAACAAATTGTTGAAAACAATAAGGCCTCTTTCGCATTTCCAAGTTCTTCGATTTATATTGAAAAAAAATGATTGCTATCTTTTATTTAGTTTTACAATTATTAAAACTTTATTCGTATGTAGTGATCGCTAATGTTATCATAAGCTGGTTAATCGCTTTTAATGTATTGAATACTCAAAATAGATTTGTTTATGCAGTTCTAGATTTTACTTACAGATTGACAGAGCCATTTTTAAGAAGAATAAGACGATTTTTACCAAATTTGGGAGCGTTAGACATTTCTCCAATTATTTTACTACTATTGATTTGGTTTATAGAAATGTGTATGAAACTCTACATCGCACCAATGATATTCTAAGATTTATGATTTTAATTGATGGAAAAAAAGAAGCAGCACTATTAAGGGAACAGCTTAAAAAAGAAGTATCTGATCTTAAAATTAAGTATAATAAAGTTCCAGGTTTAACAGTAATTTTGATTGGAGACTTAACTCCTAGTCAGATTTACGTTCGAAACAAAGAAAAATCTGCTACTGAAGTTGGACTTAAATCTGATGTGATTAAATATCCAGATAGTGTTGAAGAAAAAGTTATTTTAGAGAAGATAGATGAGTTAAATAAAGATAACTCTGTGTCAGGTATTTTGGTTCAATTACCATTACCAAAACATATTGATAAACAAAAAATTATTGAAGCGATTGACCCATCAAAAGATGTAGATGGATTTCATCCAATGAATGTTGGAAATCTTTCATCAGGTTATGAGAGTTCCGTTCCATGCACACCATTAGGATGTTATTTGCTAATTAAAAAGATAGAACCTAACTTAAATGGTAAAAAAGCAGTTGTTGTTGGTCGATCTAACTTAAATGGTAAACCAATGACTCAACTTTTACTAAAAGAAAATTGCACTGTTACTATAACACACTCTAAAACAAAAGATTTAAAAGCAGAGTGTTTAGAAGCTGATATTATTATTGCAGCTGTTGGTATTCCTGAGTTAGTTAAAGGTGATTGGGTTAAAAAAGATACAATAGTTATCGATGTTGGGATTAATAAAACTGAGAAAGGTATCGTTGGTGATGTTGCATTTGATGAAGTTTCAAAAAATGCTAAAGCACTCACGCCTGTTCCTGGTGGAGTTGGTCCAATGACAATCGCTTGCTTGCTAAAAAATACGATTGACTGTTTCAAAAGATCGCAAGCATAATATTGAATTCAATAAATTTTTTTTGATAAGATAGGTTATGAAAAAACCTAAATACCCCTATAGAATTGCACTTCTTATGCTCATACTGACAGTTCCACCAATTGGCGCGACACAATTAGGTTGGTATTTATATGATAAACAAACTGGATTTGATTATGGTATGATAGTTGGAACATTTTCAGTAATTTATGCTGCATGGTTAATGTATGAAAAGAATTGGAGAGAGGATGATGAGGATTAAATTGTGGAAAAAATAATTTTCTTTGGATTAGCGATACCAATTTTAGCATTTGTCCTTTACTTGGGCGGAACAGCTATCATGAAAGGCTTTGAGGCCAAAAGAGAAAATAAATCCAATGAGAGCTTAGAAGATCAGGACCATGAAGATAACTTATCTGATAATAATGATAAGTTAACAGATGAATTGGATAAATTAAATCAACTCCTTAAAGATGGTGTTTTAACTGAAGAAGAATTTAAAAAGGCTAAAAAGAAAATTTTAGATAATTAATTATAATCAAGTAATTTTTTTAAAGATCCAAATTCACCTATTTTATAAATAATTGCATCTTCTTTTTTAAATCCATATTTTTCCGCTCCAGCTTTAAATCTTACAGGTGGCTCCATGATTGGTTCTAGAGATAAAACAAACGTCCCCCAATGCATTCCAATCACCTTTTTGCTCTTTAAATTTTTTGCAACCTCTAAAGCTTCTTCCGGATTAGTGTGATAAACCGACTTATCTTTATAAGGCATTATTGGATAAAAATTATAAGCACCAATATTTATAAACGTAAGATCAATTGGACCATACCTATTACCTATATCTTTATAAATGTTTCCTACTCCAGTATCACAACCAAATAATAACTTGATATCTTTATATTCGATCAAAAAATTCCCCCATAAAGTTTTATTAGTATCTGTTAGACTTCTTTTTGACCAATGCACAGCAGGTAAAAAAGTAATTTTTAAATTTTCATTTATTTCAATTTTATCGTACCAGTCCATTTCATTCACATTGCTATAACCATTTCTAGTAAAATATTTACCAAGTTTTAATGGAAGTAAAACTTTAGAATTTTTAAAAGGAAATCTCCGGATCGTCCTCATATCTTGGTGATCGTAATGATTATGGGTGAGTAAAAAAATATCTGTTTGTGGAATTTCGTTTAATTTTAGTGCTGGTTCGGTAAATCTCTTAGGTCCAAAAATTAGCGGCCCGGCATTTTTTGAAAATACTGGATCTGTAATAATTGTTATCCCACCAAGCTTAATTAAGAATGTTGCATGGCCAATCCATGCTACATAATCGTCTTCTTGAAATTTTTTTAAGTCTTTTAAAACTTTCTCTTTTTCAATAACATGTTCTTTGGGAACTGTCATATCAAGCTTTTTTTTCTCTCTATTAAAAATTTTGAAGGACCATTTAACATTAGGATCTGGTTTTGGTGAACCCTCAGGATTTCTAAAAGTACCGTCTGGTAAATGGTGATAAGGTTTTTTTTCCACTTAAACTAATTTTTTTTATTGTAAGTTTTTATAATTGTCTCCTCTAAAGTTCTACTCATTATTATGGTGCCCTCTTCATTTGGATGTATACCATCACTTAGATTAAACTCGGGCTTCATGGCCACTCCTTCAAGTAAAAAAGGAATAAGTTCTATTTTAAATTTTTTGGCTAAATCAGGAAAAATTTTGTCAAATTTTTTTTTATAAGAAAACCCATGCGAGGTTGGAGCAATCATCCCAGCTAGGATAATTTCAATATTTTTATCTTGAGCAATTTTTATAATTTTTTCTAAATTGCTTTTTGTTTCTTTTGGCTGGATGCCTCTTAACATGTCATTAGCCCCTAAGCATAAAATTATTAGATCTATATCTGGCTCACTTAAAGTCCAATCAGCTCTATTTAATCCCCCTGACGATGTACTACCAGAGACACTGCCATCAACAATCTCAATATTGTAACCCTTTGCTTCTAAATTCTCTTCTAAAACCACTGGTAAACTATTGTCATCAGACAAACCATAACCAGCCATTAAACTATCACCAAATAATACGATCTTTTCGATTGCATATGCATTAATGGTTAGTAGACAGATAATAATTATTTTAATAATAAAACTTTTGCTCATGAGTACTCTTCTTAAATTAAAAAAGATAAATCTTAAATACCAAACTGGTAAAGATAATATTAGTGTTTTAAAAGATATAAATTTGACCACAAAAAAAAAAGAAACTATTTCAATAGTAGGTGAAAGTGGTTCAGGAAAAACAAGTTTAATCATGTTAATTGGTGGTTTAGAGCGTCCAACTTCAGGCAAGATATACTTTCAAGACCACGAAATTACAAAATTAAGTGAGGATGAAGTATCAAAAATCAGAAAAAAAAATATTGGTATAATTTTTCAGTCTTTTTATCTAATCCCAAATTATACAGCCCTAGAGAATGTAACTTTAATTCTTGAATTGAATAAATTTAAAAATCCTGAAAAAGAAGCAAAATCTCTTTTAGATAGATTTGGCTTAAAACATCGACTAAATAATTTACCCAGTCAGTTATCTGGAGGAGAACAACAGCGCGTCGCTATCGCAAGAGCTATTGCTATGAAGCCAGAGCTAATCCTAGCTGATGAACCTACAGGAAATTTAGATACGGAAAATTCCGATATGATTTCTAAAATTTTATTTAGGTATGTTAAAGAGGAGGGTTCCTCATTAATTATGGTAACACACGACCCAAAACTCGCTAACCGCGCAAGCAGAAAAATTAAAATTAAAGATGGAAAAATTAAATAATTTTTATCAATACAAGTTTATCTTAATATATGCTTTGCGAGATTTAAAAAGGAACTATAAAAAAATTTCTAGTATAATCATCACTCTGTTCATCAGTCTTTTTATATTAAGTGCAATATTTACTATTGAGGATAGTTTAAAAAAGGAACTCAAAGAAAATGCTAAAGAGCTTTTAGGTGGAGACTTAGAAATTGATTATAATAGAAATCAAGGAAATATAGATTTATTAAATAAAGTTAAAGAGTTTTCAACTATATCAGAGATGGTTGAATTCAGCACAATGCTTTCGACAACAAATCGAGAGAAAAATAAATCTTTATTCACTAGAATAAAAACGGTTGACCAAAAATATCCTTTATATGGTGAAGTAACTTATGAACCTGCTGATGCTTATGAAAGAATGCAAACTGAACCTTATACAATTTTAATTAATGAGAGTTTATCAAAAACCTTAAATGTCAAAACAAATGAAATTGTAAAAATTCAAGATCAAGAATTTCTTGTTATTGGTAAGGTAAGATCTGTTCCAGATGTAAGTGGATTTGTGACTTTTGGAGATTGGGTTTTAACAGGTAAACAAACTTTAGATATCTTAAAACTTAACGGAATAGGAAATTTTTTAAATTATGAATATAAAGTGAAATTTAATTCCAATGATAACCCAGAAATAATCATAAAAAAAATCGAAAGTATTTTTAAAGATGATCAAAAGGTAAAAATTAGATATCCAGAAAATGCAGCAAGTGGATTAAAAAGAGTAATTGGTAACTTTTCACAATTTTTATCCCTTGTCTCAATAAGTGCGATGCTAATAGCTGGTATTGGTATTGCTAATACTCTTTTGTCTTTTATAAATCAAAATAACTTGTCTATAGCAGTAAGAAAGGCCTTAGGTTTCTATTCCGGTAATATTAAAAAACTTTATTATCTTCAATTGGTAATATTATTATTTATAATTACTATTTCAGCATATTTAAGTAGTTTATTAATTGTGCCATTAGCAGACAAATATTTGTCAAGTAGCTTTGGACTTAAGATAAATTTATTTTTTTCTTTTTTTAATTTTTTAAAAATATTTTTAATAGGTTTATTAGTTTTGATAATTTTTTCAATTCCTACAATTAGTTCTATCGATCAAGTCAAAGCCTCAAGTTTATTTAGAAATGTATTTCAAAACTTACAATTTTATTATTCAAAAAAATTAATTGGCATGAGTATCATAATGTTATCGATTTTAATTTTAATATTTACTTATAGATCAGAAAATCTTGTTTATAGTCTTGGGTATTTTGGGGCATTTTTTACTTGTTTGATTATCTTTTTTTTACTTTCAAAGTTAATTATATTTTCTCTAAAAAAGTTTAAATTTAATTCAAGCACTCCTTTAAAAGTATCTATTAAAAATATTACACAATCAAAAAGTATTACACCTATAACAATTATGTCTTTAGGCCTTGGTGTTACATTACTTTTGACCTTAGCATTAGTTGGAACTAATTTTAAAAGAGAGATAGCAAAATCAATACCTGACATCGCTCCTGATTATTTTTTTGTGGGCATTCAAAATGGAGAGCGTGAAAAGTTTGAACAAAGAATTTTATCAATGGATCCTAGTGCAAATATTGAAATTGTGCCAATGGTTTCTTCAGGAATAGTAAAAATTAATGGTATAAATCCTAACACATATATTACACCTGAAAATGATAGTTATTGGGTTATTGGCAGTGAACGGAGATCATCTTGGACAAAAGAAGTTCCTGAGGATAATCTAATTATTGATGGTAAGTGGTGGGATTTGTCTAAACCAAATCAACTTCAGATATCATTAGACGCTAAGGTTGCAAAAGATTTTAATATTAAATTAGGGGATATATTTACTTTAAATATCTATGGTAGAGAAATTGATGGTGAAATAGTCAACTTTAGACAAGTTGATTATAGAGATCTAAATATAAATTTTGCAATGCTTTTTAACCCTGACTTTGCAAAAAATATTCCTCACGAATATTTAGCAACCACAAAGTTCTATAATTTAAATAAATTTGATGAAACAAAAATGCTTGAAATTTTCCCTAGTTTATCAATGATTAAAATTGCTGATTATTTAAATAAAGTAACTAATGTTTTAAATAAAGTTTTCATAGCAGTTATTGTAATTTCAACAGTCACTATCGTCATTGGTTTAATAGTAATATCAAGTGCAATAATGGTCCAAGGAAAAGTAAGAGAATACCAAAATTTGGTTTTTAAAATTTTAGGTTTTTCAAGAAAAGAGATTGTTTTTTCTTCGCTGATTGAATTTATGATTATTTTTATATCTGTAATAATGATTGCAGTTTTGTTTGCTGTAGTTGGTTCAAAATTTATTATTGAAAATATATTTGAGTTATTCTGGAAGTTTGATCTTAAAGTTTTAATTTATCTTGGTTTATCCATTGGTTTAGTAACGTTGGTATTAATATTATTAACTAATATTAAATATTTAAATCCAAAGGTTTATCCTCTTATAAGAAATCAATAATCACTAAGATCTATTTAGCCTTCTCCATCAGCCAAAGGTTATCACTCGCCAAAAAGTAAATTTTTCCATTTTTTGGATGAACCTGGATATCTCTAATTCGTCCGATCTCATCTTTAAAAATTACATCTTCTTTTATATTAGACAAATCATTGAAAATTAGTTTTCTTAAGGATTGATCTTTTAATGATGTAATTAAAGCATGACCATTCCATTCATTAAATTCGTTTCCTTCATAAATTGTAATTGCACTTGTTGCAATTGAAGGCACCCAATACTGGATTGCTTTTGTAAAGCCAGGTTTCCATTTTGGACCAATAGGAAAGCCAGAATAATTTTTTCCTCCCCAGCCTAATATTTTCCAACCATAATTTTCACCTTTTTTTACTTCACCAAACCAATCACCTCCTTTGGCACCATGGTTGCTCATATAAATTTTATCATCGTATGATGATAAAGTTAGACCCTGAGGATTTCTGATACCAATTTGATAAATTTCAGGTAGCCAATCTGGCTTATCTACAAATTTAGGATTATCATTTGGAATACTTCCATCAAGTTTAATTCTTATAATACTCCCAGGATGTTGTGAGGGGTCTTGAGCAATCATGCCTTTACCTCTTTCACCGGCAGAGGCAAATAAGTGATTATCTTTGATCGCTAACCTTGAACCAAAATGATAACCAGAATCAATAGGAGGTTCAGCTTGAAAAATATTTTTAAAATTTAATTTTTTTTTATCAAAAATAGCTTTAGCAATAGAGGTACTTGTTTTGCCATTACCTCTGTTTTCAGAATATGAAACATAAATAAAATTATCTTTATATAAAATATCTAAAAGACCACCTTGTCCATGTTCTAGAAAATTTAGGTTATGATCAACTTCAACGGCTTTTTTTTGGAGAATATCTATGATCTTAATTTTTCCACTTTTTTCAGTAATAATTAGTTCTTTATTATTTAAAAAAGACGAACCCCATGGGTCGTTAAGAGCAACTAATTTTTTGAATTTTAAATTTTGAGCAAATAAATTTGTTGAAAAAAATATAAAAAATATAATTACAAAAAAAAGCTTTTTCACCTTATGAAAGTTTAGATCTTCCACCATCTACTGCAATAATTTGACCTGTTATCCAAGAGCTATCTTCAGTAATTAAAAATCTAGCTAAAGAGGCAGAGTCTTTTCCCTCTCCCAATCTTTTTAAAGGATGGGCCTTTGCAATACCATCTGCTAGGGCTTTATTCTTTAACATGGGCTCAGCAATTTTTGAATTGGTTAAGCTTGGCGCAATACAATTCACTCTTATGTTTGGAGCAAATTCAGCTGCAAGTGAAACTGTTAAACCCTCAACAGCTGCTTTTGTTGATGCAATAATTGCGTGATTGGTAAATCCTCTTTGAGCAGCAACAGTTGAAAATAAAACTATTGAGCCCTTATTTTTTTTCAAACTGTCTTGATAACCCTTAATAACTTCAACCGCAGAATAAAGATTTAATTTCATACATTTTACAAAATCTTGTTCTGTTACCATTCTCACAGGTTTTAAGTCAATTGACCCAACACAATAAGCAACACCTTTTACATCAGAAATATCATTTTTAACTTTTTCAATAAATCCCTCTTCCAAAACATCTGCGATAGTAAAAGGACACCCTAATCTCTCTGAAATATTTTTAACCTCGTTTTCATCTCTACCTACTAAATGTACACTATTTCCAGAATTTACTAATTGTTCAGCCAAGCTTGATCCGATTGAACCTGTCGCACCAAAAATAAGATATTTTTCTGACATAAAAAATTTAATTAGTTATATTTAATTATGAAGTTATTTTTTATACTGGGCAATCAATTATTTCCATCAAAATACCTAGACCGCTTCAAAAAAGACCACCTTTTTTTCATGGCTGAAGATTACGAGCTTTGTACTTATGAAAAACATCATAAACAAAAAATTCTTCTATTTTTATCATCAATGCGATCTCACGCAGATGTACTTAAAAAAGATAAATTTAAAATAGAATACTCAAAAATAGAGGATAAAGAATTTAAGGAAAGTTATTTTAAAAAGCTTAAAAAATTAATTAGCACAAAAAAGATTAAGGAAATATCCAGTTTTGAAGTTGAGGATAAGTTTTTTGAAAAAAAAATTAATCAATTTGTTAATAAAGAAAAAATAAAATGGAATATTATCCAGACGCCAATGTTTTTAAATTCAAGAGAGGATTTTAAAAAATATTTATCTAAATCCAAAAAACCATTTATGGCAACTTTCTACAAAGATGTCAGAAAAAAATCTGGAATATTAATGGGTGCTGATGGGAATCCTACAGGAGGTAAGTGGAGTTTTGATGAGGATAATAGAAATAAGTTACCAAAAAATATTTCAATCCCAAAATTTCCGAAAATAAATGAAACTTCTCATACTAAAAAGCTAAAACCTATTGTTGAAAAGCTATTTAAGGATCATCCTGGCAGTACCAAAAATTTCTGGTTTGCTACAGAACACAATGATGTTTTGAAGCTTTTAAATTTTTTCATTAAAGAAAAATCAAATTTATTTGGTGATTACGAGGATGCAGTTGATCAAAAAGATAATATTTTGTTTCATAGTGCACTAAGTCCATATGTAAATTTAGGTCTTATCACTCCAGAATTTATAATTAAAAAAATTTTAGAATTCCATAAAAGTAAAAAAATAAGACTAAATTCTTTAGAGGGGTACGTTCGCCAAATAATTGGTTGGAGAGAATTTATGAGAGGAATTTATCAAAGTTATTCTATTGAAATGGAGACAGGAAATTTTTTCAAACAAAATCGTAAGATGAAAAAATCCTGGTATGACGGCACTACTGGATTACCACCATTGGATTATGCAATAAAGAACGCATTAAATCATGGATGGTCCCATCATATTGAGAGACTTATGATTTTATCAAACATAATGAACCTTTGTGAGATCAAACCCACTATTGTTTACAAGTGGTTTATGGAAATGTTTGTGGACTCCTCAGATTGGGTGATGGTTCCAAATGTTTATGGAATGGGATTGTTTAGTGATGGTGGAATATTTGCTACTAAACCATACATTTGTGGATCAAGTTATTTTATGAAGATGATGGATTTTAAGAGGGGTGATTGGTGCAATATAATGGATGGGCTTTATTGGAGATTTATAGATCGAAATAGAAAGTTTTTTTTAAAAAATCCAAGGCTTTCAATGATGGTGA
The DNA here is from genome assembly GCA_902558445.1 of uncultured Pelagibacteraceae bacterium. GTDB lineage: Bacteria > Pseudomonadota > Alphaproteobacteria > Pelagibacterales > Pelagibacteraceae > Pelagibacter. Next base: position 83,379 of record CACEDX010000003.1, read on the forward strand.
GAATTTTCGATAAAATGAAAACTGATAGAAAAAAATTGATTTTGTCAGCTGCAGATAAATTCATTAAAGAAAATACAATTTAGTGAAAAAAGAAAATTTACCACTTAAAGTTTGTCCAATATGTCAAAGGCCATTTAAATGGAGAAAAAAATGGAGACTTAATTGGGAAAAAGTTAAGTATTGTTCAAAAAAATGTTCATCAAAAAAATAAAAAATTTTTATAAATATTCAATTTTATTTTTATTAATAATTCTTACAAACAACGCTCGTGCAGAATTTTTTGAGGATCTATCAAAAATTATTGAGAATAATGAAAAAAGACTGAGCTATGGTATTTCAGTGACAGATTTTAATATGGATGGAAATAATGAGTTTTTAGTCACAGGTTTTGGTTTTCCGAATTTAGCGTTATCTTTTCAAGATGGAAAATTGAAGAATATAAACCAACAAAAAATTTTTTCAGATATTTCAAAGAAAACCATTGGAGTTGCTGCATGTGATATTGATAAAGATGGCTTTGAAGAAATCTACTTTTTAAATACCGATACATATAGTGGAGTTAAAAAATATTCAGACAGATTATTGGATATAAAAGATAATAATTATTTTGATTTATTTGAATTAGAAAAAAATAAAGAAAATCTAAATTTAACAGCAGGAAGATCTGTTGTTTGTGTAGATAGAAAGGGAGATGGTGAATATGGAATTTATGTTGCAAACTACGGAGGACCAACAAGGTATTATGAGATTGAAAATCAACTTATCAAAGATAAAGCTGAGAATTTAAATCTGGATAATATTACTGGTGGAAGAGCAGTTGTATCTGGGCATATTTTGACAGAAAGAGCCGATATCTTTGCGGCTAATGAGAGAGGAGCAAATTTTCTTTTTAAAAATAATAATGGAAATTTTGATGATGTTGCATTTGATTATAGATTAGATGATGCAATCCAAAATGGACGGGGTACAGCTTTATCAGACATATATTACCGTGGTAGATTAGATATTTTAAGTGGTAATTGGCTTGGATATCACAGAGCTTGGGTCCTGGAAAATAATGAATTTAAAGACATTGGAAATAAAGATTTTGATGAACCCTCTAGAATAAGAACAATTATTTCTGCAGATTTTGATAATGATGGTTTTGATGAAGTTTTCATGAACAATATAGCAGAACCAAATAAGTTATTTCGTATTAAAGATAATGGAAAATTTGAGCAGATAAATTTTCAGGCAGGACTCGAAGCTAATGGATATGGAACTGGTGCTGCAGTCGCGGATATAGATAATGATGGAATTTTAGAATTATTAGTTTCTCGTGGTGAAAGTAAAGCACAAACATTAACTTTGTATAAAGCAAAAGTTGATAAAGGAAGTAAATACTTAAGGATTAAACCATTAAATAAGTATGGTGCGCCAGCAAGAGGAGCCACTGTTACCTTAATAACTAATCAAAGAAAACATTCAAAAACAATTGATGCAGGATCTGGTTACTTATGCCAAATGGAACCTGTGGCACATTATGGAATTAGAAAAAAAGAAAAAAATTTTAAAGTAGAAATTAGATGGACAAATGGAAGTAAAGAAATGATTGATATAAAGAAACTTAACCAAACAATTATTGTAAGACAGAAATGAAAAAAATATTCAATATATTTTTAATTGTATTTTTAATATCATTTCAACTCAAGTCGTTTGCTGGAGAAAAAAATTATCACAAAGAGCTTATTACTGATTGGTCTAGAATATTCCCTGATAAAAATAGAAATGCTGCGGGACCAAAATTTTTTAAATACATCATAGATAAAAAAATTACTTACAAAGACTTTGTTGAATTTAACAAATTATATTGTGCAGTTTCTGGGTCTTTAATTGACCCAAATAGTGACTCAGAATTCTTATTTATTAAAGAAAGTAAAACGAATAAAAAAATTTGTGGAAACTATTATAGGTGTTGTGTTCCATGTTCGTGTGATCTTATGAAGTATTCTGAAGCTCAAAAGATGAAACATAAATTTGAGGATGGTTTTAAAGAATTCTATGTTTTAACAATAAAAAATCCTTGTTCTAAAAAAGATTTTCCCAATAGAGTAAATAAAGATTATTTTTGTAATGGTGAAAAAATCAACAAATCAGAAGTGTATAGTCTTAACGATCGAATAGTAATAGGTTTATTGCACAATGGAAAAAATTGTGCGAAAGATGAGGTAGACTTTGTTAAAAGTCATCAAGTGACGGGTAGATATTGCGAGTTGAGAAATAATACACCTTTAGAAAATTTAGATGCTGGAATGGGTGATATTTTTATAAAACTCGCGAGATAAATAAATATGAATAATAAAATTTTTGAGTGGGCAGGTGTTATCACTGCAATATTGTACTCATTATTTGTAGCTATGAATGTTGGTATAGAGTTTTTTGGTTTTTGTTTACTACTAATATCTGCAATTCTAATTGGAATTTGGGCTTATCGAGGCGGTCATAGAGGAATATTATTTTTACAATTTTTTTATGCTACAGCCGGGATTATTGGAATGTTTAGATGGTTTTAGTTAAGTGTTGAAATAATTTTTGGAATATAATTTTTAAAGTTAAAGAAACCTTTATTACAATATTGCCAAGAGTTTTGATCAAGTTCTCTATAAAGGAAATTAATTTTAAAAGTATTTGAATTCAAATAATCTAAATTTTCTCCAATAGTTGGATACAACCCTACTGCTTTTTCTATCTTTTTAATTTCGCTAATATCTATAACTTCACAATCAATAGATTGATTTTTAAATCTTTGTTCCTGGTCTTGAATAAGTGATGACTTAAATTTAAGAACTTTTTCACTTAGTTTGATACATCTATTTTCATTTTTATTCGAAATTATATAAAATTTTTTAAATTTATTATTTTGAAAATCACTTGTTTCAAAACAGAGGTTATTCTCGAATATTATCAAATTATTTTGATCAATATTTTCAGGATTAGTAAAATTCTGTTTTAAAATTGAGTATTTTTTTTCAGAAATCTTGGGTGGAGCGTTTTCATTTAATTTAATATTGCTAAATCTATTATTTGTAAATTTTTTGATATTCCACTCACTTGCTAAATAATGTTTTCCCTGTGTTTGAACACCTGCAATCCATCTCCACCCAAGAGTGTTTGATGCAGCGTCTCCATCATAAAGATGTTGCATAAAAAATTCCGCACCCAATTGCCATGGCAAATTTAGTGTAAAAATCCAAATACTGGCAAACCACATTCTAGTATGATTATGCAAATAATTATTTTCTTTGAGTTCGTTGACCCAATAGTTAAAGCACTCAACATTTGTTTTTCCATCAATCGCGTTTTTATAATTTTGATTGTTTTGAAAATCCCCTTTAATCTTTTTTAATTCAATTAAAAAATCTGTCCAAACACTGGGTCTTAATTCTAACCAACCTTTCCAATATGTACGCCACAATACTTCTTGAATAAATTTTTCATTTTTTGCAAATGAAAATTTATCAAGAGATTTTTTGATAACTTCTTTTTCATTAATAATACCGTGAGTAATATATGGAGATAAACAAGAAATATTAGACCTGTTATCAGGTCCATAATCAAAGTTTCTAAGTTTTGAATATTCTGAGAGATTGTTTTCCACAAAATTATTTAGTTTATCTAAGGCCTTAGCCCTTGAAGCTTCAAAATTCATTTTTAATTATTTCGATTTTTTTTTCTTTAGACCTAATTTATCGCTATGTCTTAATCTCAAGATTACAATAGCACCTGCAATTAAAACTATTGCTACCGCTTCATATACTAATGCACTTGGATCCATTTCTTTTCCTTGTAAAATAATAAATCGTGCTAATGCTGTAATAGCTATAAGTAGTGGTAATGTAATACTTATGGATTGCTGGTTCCAAAAAACTCTTACCATCGCTAGCACTTCTAAGTAAAGAAACATTAGCAGTAAATCAGCTAAGGTAACCGATCGATTTTCAAACATTTTATAAATCTCTATTCCAACTGCAATTACAGTGCTTACCAGAATGATACACATTAGAAGAAGTTGTAGGTTTTTAGCTATCTTTTCCATTATTTATCTTTACTAAATGGTAACCATTTTTCAAATACTGATTTTGAGGAACCATCATACGGAATTGAATAAGAATATGGATTTGGACTTGTCAACACCTCGATTCCTTTTGAAAACACGAATATAAAAACAATTACAAAAACGAGCACCATTATCTTAAAAGGGTCAAAATTTTTTGTTTTAAAAACGCTGGCAGAATTTTCCTCAGCTCTATGAAAATGTTTAAATGTCAAATATACCGCAAATATTAATCCAATGTGGGCTAAAAAAAGTCCAGTCCACCCAAATACAAAAGTTGTATATGAGAATACGTACAAACTAAAAACAGTAGTCCAGATAAAACTTAACACCAATAAAATTTGCAATCTTACTGTTTTAGGTAATGATCTAAGATCATTTTTGCTATCATCAAACAAAATGTTTGCTGTATCTTTCATCCAATTTTTAAATGATTCCATAAATTTAAATTAAGTTTTTTTCAAAAATAAACAATCCCCAATTTGTCACCGAATAATTAGCTAGTTTCTTAACTTTTTTTTGTGAAAATTTATAAATTTCTCAACATTAGATTTAATAAATGATTTATTTTCCTCAAACGAAACTTTTTTCATTGAGTAAGCATTGCTTTTTGTCATTCTTGATTGAATTGTAACATTGCCTTTATAAAGTTTAAGTTTAACAGATCCATTTATTTTGTTTTTTTTCAAATCAACAATTTTTTGAAGTTTAAACCTTTCTTTTGAAAACCAATATCCATTATAGATCAATTCTGCGTACCTTGACATTATTGCATCTTTTTTGTGCATTGTTTCTTTATCAAGTGTAACTGACTCAATCGCTCTATGTGCATGGATTAACAATGTACCACCTGGAGTTTCATAAACTCCTCTAGACTTGATGCCTAAAAATCTATTTTCAACAAGATCAACTCTTCCTATTCCATTTTTTCCTGCCAATTGATTAAGTTTAAATAATAATTTTGCTGGTCCAAATTTTTTTCCATTAAGACCAATGGGGTCACCATTTTTAAAATTAATTGTTACATGAGTAGCTTTGTTAGGAGCTTTTTCTGGAGAAACAGTTCTTTGAAAAATAAACTCTGGTGCAGAATTTTTTGGATTTTCTAGCAACTTACCTTCAGTTGATGTATGAAATAAATTATCATCCACTGAAAAAGGAGATGCACCTTTTTTGTCTTTTGGGATATGAATATTGCGTTTCTTAGCGTAACTAATTAAATCTGATCGAGATTTTAAATTCCATATTCTCCATGGTGCAATAATTTTTATTTTGGGACCAAAATAATGATAACCAAGCTCAAATCTTATTTGGTCGTTTCCTTTTCCAGTAGCCCCATGAGATACTGCATATGCTTTGAATTTTTTTGCAACCTTTATTTGATCCTTTGCTATCAGAGGTCTGGCGATTGAGGTTCCTAATAGATAAACACCCTCATAAATTGCATGACCACGGATCATTGGAAATACATAGTCCTTTACAAAAATATCTTTTAAATCATTTATAATTATTTTTGTAACACCAAATTTTCTTGCATTGTAAATAATCTTTTTTCTATTTATTTCTTGTCCGATATCTGCGGTGTAACAAATTACTTCTGCATCATAATTTTCTTGAAGCCATTTAAGAATAATGGATGTGTCCAAACCGCCTGAGTAAGCTAATACAATTCTTTTTTTTGATTTCATTAACTAACTACAAGCTTTTTTTGCAGTGTTATATGCTTTAGTGAATCCCAATAATGAATAATGGTCGATTGTTTGAGAGCCTTTTTCATTGTATCCAGTTACCATTATTCTTGAACCTTTTTTCATAATCTTGACCATAATCTTTTCTTTTTTATTACTAGTCATCCATGCAAAACCTTGTTGCTTAATATCAAATTTAAATTTGTTATTTCCAGAGGTTGCTAATACAGTATTGTTTTTATTAAATTCATAACCAGCAGTAGTACTGATCTCATTCGCAATTTTTTCACCAGGTCTAAATGTTACAAATAATCTAGCATCTCTTTTATTTGTTTTAGGAGATTGCAGAATTGGAGAAGACTGAGCAAAACATACTTTACCGGATGCTTCCGCTAAAACCATTGTTTCCCAGTCTTTATATTTACCAATTTTTTTTAGATCTTCCCCAAAAGATTTCGATGTGAATAAAAAAGTAAAAAGTATAAATATGAATAAAATCTTTTTAATCATGGACATGGGTTTGGGAACATTTTTTGAATTTTATTAATCTCATTTAAAATTTCGCTTGATAAACTTAAATTTACACTTTCTATGTTTGTTTTCAACTGTTCGATTGTCGTTGCACCTATTATCACACTTGTCATAAATGGCTGAATTTCACAAAACTTCAATGACATTTGAGTAAAATCAATATTGAATTTTTGCGATAACTTATAATACTCTTCGATAGCTTTTTGACCATTTTCATTTTTATATCTTGTGAAATCTTTAAATAGTTTCATTCTAGATTTTTCTGGTAAATTATTATTTCTATATTTTCCTGTTAAGTATCCGAATGCTAAAGGCGAGTAGGCTAACAAACCACTTTTCTCCCTAACAGAAATTTCCGCAAGTCCAACTTCATAAGTTCTATTAAGTAAATTGTATGGATTTTGCACCGACATCATTTTTGGTAAATCTTTTAATTTTGATATCTCAAGAAATTTTGACAAACCCCATGCAGTTTCATTAGATAGACCAATGTATCTAATTTTACCTTGTTCAATAAATTTTTTTAAACTTTCAAGAATTTCTTCAAATGGTGTCCAATCATTATCGTTTTCGTCATGTTCATAACCATGTTTTCCAAAAAAATTTGTATTTCTCTCTGGCCAATGAAGTTGATAGAGATCGATATAGTCTGTTTTTAATCTTTTGAGACTTTCCTCTAAAGCTTCAGAAATTTTTTTTTTCCCAAAATTATAACCACCACCCCTGATATATTTGTTTGAAGTATTACCACAAACTTTTGTTGCTATAACAACCTTGTCTCTTTTTTTAGTTTTTTGAAACCAGTTACCGATTATTCTCTCTGTTTCCCCATATGTTTCTTCTCTCATCGGTATGGAATAGATTTCTGCAGTGTCCCAAAAGTTTACACCATGATCTAAAGCATAATCCATTTGCTGAAATCCCTCTTCTTGAGTATTTTGTTCACCCCAGGTCATAGTACCGAGACAAATTGTACTCACATCAAGATCCGTATTGCCCAATTTTTTATAATTCATAGTGATTTTTAAAGTATAATTTTTTATTAATCTTTTAAGGTATCTTGAATATTTAGTAAAAGACTATATATCTATAGAAATTATGGCAACAGACAAAAAAGGTATTCTAGCAAGAGCAAGAGCAGCAGCACGTGAAACCACTGCGGTTACTGATGAGGGCTTAAGAGCCTACATGTTAAAAGTTTATAACTACATGGCGACTGGAATATTACTTACAGGAATTATAGCGTTGATAACATTTAAGATGTCAGTTGTTACTGATGCAAGTGGATCTATTGTGGCTTTAACTGAAGTTGGAAATGCCGTTTATTTATCAGGACTTAAGTGGATAGTTATGTTAGCTCCTTTGGGTGTCGTATTTTATATGAGTTTTGGGATCAACAAAATGAGTGCATCAAAAGCTCAGACAACTTTTTGGATTTTTGCTGCTTTAATGGGTTTATCACTATCTTCAATTTTATTAGTTTACACAGGTTTAAGTGTAACAAGAGTATTTTTTATTTGTTCAGCTACTTTTGGTGCTATGAGCATTTATGGTTATACAACAAAGAGAGATTTAACTAAGTTTGGATCATTTTTGATGATGGGACTAATAGGAATTATTATTGCATCATTAGTTAATATTTTTCTAAAATCTTCAATGATGTATTTCGTGATTTCAATTTTAGGAGTTTTAATTTTTGTAGGCCTTACTGCTTATGATACTCAAAAAATAAAAAACATGTACTCTGCTAGTGATACTGGCGAGTTAATGGGTAAAAAAGCTGTAATGGGTGCTCTGACTCTTTATTTAGATTTCATTAACCTATTTATTATGCTCTTAAGACTTTTCGGTCAAAGAAGATAATTTTATTTTAAAGTTTTTTCCAATTAGTATTTTTTAGCAACAAATTAAGTTCTGAGGAATTTTTTAGTATTTTACCATTGGTATCCGTAATTAAATATTTTAAATTTTTATTTTTTGGCTTAAAGTTTTTGCAAATTTTATAAATAGCATTTTCAGCTGCATTTTTAAAAACACTAAATCCTACCTGTTTGCTTGAAATATTAAGACCGTAATCTTTCCAAGAACCCTCTGAAACCATTTTTGCATATAAATCTAATATTATTTTAAGCTCATTTTTTTCAAAAAAATGATTTTCATTAAATTTTTTTTTATCAAGATTATTAACAACCAGTCTTAAATTATTCTTCATGAGTTTTATATTTATTTATTAAACCGATTTGAAAGGCTGTAAAAATGAAAGTTATTGGAAGTAAACCCCAAACTTTAAAGTTGACCCAAAATTCCTCAGATTGTGTTCTCCAAACTAATTCATTTAAAATAGCAAGTCCAAAGAAAAAGTATATCCATCTTTTACTTAACAATTCCCAACCTTCGTTTGTAAGCGGTATTGATTTTCCCATTAATTTTTTTAACACAGGTTCATTTGTAAAATACCTTCCAAATATTAAAGCCAGACCAAATAAAATATTAATGATTGTTGGCTTGATGTAAATAAAAACTGGGTTATCAAAATAAATTGTAAGGCCACCAAAAAAAGTAATTAATATTCCACTCAACAAAGGAACTTTGGGTATTTTTTTTTCTAAAAACCAAACAATCGCTAATGCTATAATTGTCGCAATTATAAATGGTGGAATGGCTACTCTTAAATCTTTTCCACTATCGTAATAGTAGTAAAAAAAAATTACTAAAGGTCCAAAATCAGTAAGAAACTTTAAAAAAGATTTATTCACTGGAAGAATATTAACATAAATAATATTTTCACAAAAACTATAAATTTTTCTTATTGATTTTTATTTTTAAATACCCATACTAATCTAAATGGCAATTCAAAAAGCTAAATTTTCAATAGGCGATATTGTAAAACACAAACACTTTGAGTTTAGAGGTGTAATTTATGATGTAGATTTTGAGTTCAATAATTCTGAGGAATGGTATCAATCTATCCCTAAGAATGTTAGACCAAGAAAAGATCAACCATTTTATCATCTGTTAGCTGAAAATGATGAAATAACTTATGAAGCCTACGTGTCAGAGCAAAATTTATTGACCGATGACTCTGATGAGCCAATCAAACATCCATTAATAGAGGAAATTTTCTCTGGTAAAAAAGGTTCAAGCTATTTTAAACCGTCAAATTAAGTAAATTCACTTTTTAAACACATTTAGCTCAAATCTTTGTCACAGGGCATTGTTAAGTTTAATTAATTCTGATCAAGAGTGTTAAATTTTACCCTTCGTTATTATCTCCCTCTACATTCTTGATCAGATAATTATTTCGTACTAAATAACCCTAATATTTATTTTAAAAATAAAATTTTATGTTTCAATTACTAGAACCTAATAGAATTTTTTCTATAACTTCTAAAGCACCAAAATACGTTTTATTATTATTTATTTTGGTAGTCTCTATAGGTTTAACTGAGGCTCTAATTCTCTCACCAGAAGATTACAAACAAAGTCACTCTGTAAGAATAATGTATGTTCATGTTCCCGCGGCATGGATCTCACTAGGTATCTTTTCCACTATTACTATTCTTTCTATCGTTGGCTATATATTTAAAATTAAAAATTTCTTTTTAATTTCAAAGAGTTTGGCTCCGTCAGGATTTGTTTTTAATGTAATTGCTCTTGTAACAGGTTCTATTTGGGGAAAGCCCACGTGGGGAACATGGTGGGCGTGGGATGCCAGAATTACATCTATGTTAATATTGGCATTATTTTATTTGATGTATTTAATTGCTTGGAGAATTTATGAAGATAAAGAACAAGTTTTTAAGGTAACCTCAATTATTACAATTTTAGGAATAATAAATGTTCCTATAATTAAATATTCTGTAGACTGGTGGAACACACTTCATCAGCCAGCATCAATTAATATATTATCAAAATCTACTATTCATTCTTCGATGCTCGTTCCTTTACTAATTATGACTGCGGCATTTGCCCTATTCTCATTGCTAATTTTTTTAATGAAATATAATACAGAACTGATAAAAATTAAAAATAAGGGTTTAGACAGATTATGATAACTGAAATTTTTTACATGGACGGATACGGAATTTATGTTTGGGGTTCATTTGCTTTTACTTTTTTAAGTTTTATGTCATTGTATCTGGTAATTAAAAATCAATATGAAAGAGAAAAAAATAAGTTTATTGTTAAATTTGGAAACCTAAACTCTGAAAGAGCTGCCTCTGCTAGACTACAAAGAATTAATAGAGAGATTCTATCCAACACTTCAACTATTTAACTTTTAATCCATGTATGGTCGTAAAGTTAAACTAAGATTTTTTTTTATATTCTTAATCGCTGTTACATTAAGTTTAACGATATTCCTTATTCTAAAATCATTAGAGGAAAATGTTGTATATTTTAAATCTCCATCTGAAATAAAAACTTTATCTGAAATGCAGCAGAAAAAGATTAGAATTGGAGGAATGGTAAAAACTGACTCAATTTCTATTGTAAATAAAGAATTAAGTTTTGTTATTACAGACTTTAAAAGTGAAATTAATGTTGTTTACTCAGGATTAATACCCAATCTTTTTGAAGAAGGTAAAGGTGTTGTTGCAGAGGGATTTTTAAAAGATGAGAATTTTTTCTCAGCAACGAAAATCTTAGCTAAACATGATGAAAATTATATGCCTCCAGAAGTAAAGGCTGCTTTAGAGGAGAAATAAATTGTCGAGTTTAATTGGATATTATTCTTTAATCTTTGGTGTCGGTGTTTCAATTTTAGTTATATTTTTTTCAATTAAAAATTTTAATGATACTCAGAAGTTAGATACTAAAGTAATATCCTTAGTATTCTTACAACTTTTATTTGTAATAATAAGCTTCTCAGGCTTAATTTTATCTTTTGTTAACTCAGATTTTAGTAATGAGACAGTTTTTAATCATTCCCACACAACTAAGCCGCTGTTTTATAAAATCTCTGGGACCTGGGGCAATCATGAGGGTAGTCTATTATTATGGTTGTTAGTTTTAACATTATTTATATTTGTCTTTTTACTGAGGACAAAAAATCAACCAAAACAATATAAAATTTTAACTTTATTATTCCAGCAGATAATAATAGTTGGTTTTTTTATTTTTCTAATACAAACCTCCAATCCTTTTAATCATGTTTTTCCAGTTCCAAAAGAGGGATTAGGTTTAAATCCTATATTGCAAGATCCTGCATTAGCAATTCACCCACCGATTTTATATTTAGGCTATGTTGGAACTTCCATAATTTTTTCCTCAGCACTAGCAGCAGTTTGCTCCAATAATATTACAAAAATATGGGCATCACATATCAAAAAATGGGTTTTAGTTTCTTGGATTTTTTTAACTTTAGGAATTTTACTTGGATCCATTTGGGCTTACTACGAGTTAGGATGGGGAGGTTTTTGGTTTTGGGATCCAGTTGAAAATGTATCTTTAATGCCATGGTTTGCATTAACAACACTATTACATTGTGTATTAGTTTTAGAAAAAAAGCTTATTCTTACCTCGTGGGTTGTTGTGTTATCAATTGCAACTTTTACCCTAAGTATGTGTGGTACTTTTTTGGTTCGATCAGGTATTTTAAATTCTGTCCATACATTTGCTAATGATCCAGAGAGAGGTTTGTATATTCTAATATTTTTATTTATTTTGATATTCTTATCTTTTTTTATATTTTTAATTTTTCATAAAAGTGAAAACAACAATTCCAAAACTTTCTACTTATTAAGTAAGGAAACATCAATTCTAGTTAATAATTGGTTTATGATGTATTTTTTATCTGTTGTTTTAATTGGAACAATTTATCCAATATTTTTAGAGGTTATTTCATCTCAAAAAATATCTGTAGGTCCACCATTTTTTAACAAATTGATCCTACCATTTTTAATCCCATTTATGTTAGCGATGGCAATAGGACCTAAATTAAAGTGGATTAAATCAGATATTGAAGACAAAATTTATTTAATTTCATTTTTTGTAATTTCTTTAATTTTATCAGTATTGATAATTAGAAATTTAGATATTAATTTTCTTTACAATACTATTCTAATTACAGCAGCTTTTTATTTATTTTTTATAACTCTTAGAGATTTTTTTCACAGAAAATATAGAAACCTGTCGCAAATTACTGCTCATTTTAGTTTTAGCATTTTGATACTTAGTATTTTATTTAATAATATTTTTTCATCTGAAGTTATTACAAATTTAAAAATTAATGAAACTTACCAAGCTCAAAATTTGAAGATTAATTTTGAGAGCATTGAGCAAGAAAATAAACAAAATTTTAAAGCAATTAAAGGTAAGTTTATTGTAGAGGATCAAAGTGGATTAATTGAGGTTATGCAACCTGAACTAAGAATATATAATCAACCAAATATTGTTACAAGTGAAGCAGACATCAAAACTAATATATTCACTGATAAATTTATGACAATGAATTACGTCCAAAATCAAGATTATTTTAATATTCGTTATCAAGTAAAGCCATTCATGATTTGGATTTGGATTTCCACAATTCTATTGTGTCTTAGTGGCTGTTTATCTTTAATTAGAAAAAGATATGAAAACTAAAATTTTTCCAATATTTTTAATTTTTACATTCTCAATAATTTTCTTTGTTTTTTACAAAGGTTTACAAAATACAAATGTTTATACACCTACATTAAAATCAGAAATTAAAATTCCAAATTTTGACGCAAAAGAGTTTTTTTCCAAAGACAAAATAAATTCAGATCAGATATTTATAGGAAGTGATTATTATTTATTAAACATTTGGGCTTCGTGGTGTGTTCCTTGCAAAGAGGAACATAAGTATTTAATGGATTTAAGTAAAAAAGAGAATATCAAAATTATTGGTCAAAACTATAAAGATAATTTTGAGAATGCAAAAAATTTTTTGATAAATTTAGATAATCCATACGACTTAATTTTTTTAGATAATGATGGTACAATAGCAATTGAATGGGGTGCATATGGGGTACCTGAAACCTTTTTAATTCAAAACAATAAAATAATAAAAAAAATAATTGGTCCATTGAATGAAAAATTATTTTTTGAGATAAAAGAATTGACACAATGAATATTTTAAAATTTTTAGTTTCTGTGATTTTTTTGATTTATTGTTTTTCTTCTGATTTAAAAGCTAAAAACTTAGAAATTGAAATAACAAAAAATTTAAGATGTTTAATTTGTCAAGGACAATCAGTGTACGATTCAGATTCTGAATTTGCTAATAGTTTAAAAATTTTAGTAGAAAAAAAATTAAATGAAGGCTTAGACGAAAAACAAATTTATGCTTATCTTAAAAATAAATATGGAGATTGGATTCTGTATGATCCAGGATTCAGTAAAAATACCTATTTTCTTTGGTTATTACCTATATTGATGTTTATATTTGGTGGTGCAATAATACTCAGGAAAGTTATATTAAAAAAATAAAAATTATGAATTATCTAAGAATTTGTTATTTGGTATTATTGTCTTTTTTAATTTCTTCATCAATCTTTGCTGAAGAAACTAAAGTTAGTAATGATAATACAAAGTTTAATATTTATTCAGGCATGTTTGACTTTAGTGATAATGGAAAGAGGTCAACTCTAATCGGATTTCAACATCAAAATACAGATCTAAATAGAGATACTTTTCTCGGTAATCTTTCTCCTATAACAGGATTTATGTTTACTGCTGATAGCGCAGCTTATCTGTATACTGGTGTGCAGGCTCAATATTCCTTAGGAGCATTAAATATTATACCAAGTTTTACCCCAGGACTTTATAGTCAGGGAGATGGTAAAGATCTTGGACATTTGTTAGAATTTAAAAGCGAAGTTCAGATTTCTTTAGATTTATTCCAAAATACACAACTAGGCTTATCATATAATCATTTGTCCAATGCAAGTTTGGGAGATAAAAATCCTGGGGCAAATAGTTATATGTTTAATTTTCTCAAAACCTTTTAAACAAACATTATATGATAATGAGATTGAAAGATTGTCACAATTTTGGTGATTTTAGAAAACTTGCTAAGCTCAAGCTTCCATCACCTATTTTTCATTATATTGATGGTGCAGCTGACGATGAAATTACATATGCTAGGAATACTAGTGCCTTTGACGATGTAGATTTAGTTCCAAATGTTTTAAGAGGCGTTGAGAATGTAGACTTATCCACAACAATTTTTGGTAAAAAGTTAGATTTACCATTTTATCTTTCACCAACAGCATTACAAAGACTTTTTCATTATGATGGTGAAAGAGCAGTTGGAAAAGCAGCTAAAAAATTTAATACAATGTTTGGTGTTTCTGCATTAGCGACTGTTAGCGTTGAGGAAATATCCTCGTTGATTGATACACCTAAAATGTTTCAGTTTTATTTTCACAAAGATAGAGGTTTAAATGATTCTTGTTTAGAGCGAGCTAAGGCTGCTAAATTTGATGTAATGGCTCTTACAGTCGATACCATTACAGGAGGAAATCGTGAAAGAGATTTAAGAACTGGTTTTACTTCTCCACCAAAATTGACTCTTTCAAGCTTATTTAGTTTTGCGACTAAACCAATGTGGGGAATAAATTATTTAACAAAAGGTAAATTTGAATTACCTCACCTCCAAGATTTTGTAAAAGAGGGTACAAGCACAAACTCTTCTATAGGAAATTATTTTTCAACAATGTTAGATCAATCCATGAATTGGAAAGATGCTGAAAAACTTTGTTCTCAATGGGGTGGTCATTTTGCACTTAAAGGAATAATGAGTGTAGAAGATGCTAAAAAAGCAGTGGATATAGGATGTACTGGTATAATGGTTTCAAATCATGGCGGCAGACAACTTGATGGATCGAGATCACCATTTGATCAGCTCGCAGAAATTGTTGATGCAGTTGGAGATAAACTTGATGTTATATGTGAAGGAGGAATTCATAGAGGAACACATATGCTTAAAGCATTATCTCTAGGTGCAAAAGCATGTTCTGGTGGAAGACTTTATCTTTATGCGCTTGCAGCAGCGGGCCAACCAGGCGTCGAAAGAGCTCTAGAGTTGTATAAATCTGAGTTAGTTAGAGATATGAAGCTCATGGGATGTACAAAAATTTCAGATCTTAATAGAAATAATCTTAGATTTAGAAAATAGTGAGTTTACAAAATTGTTATAATTTTGACGATTTTAGAAAACTTGCGAAAAAAAAATTACCTTCACCAATATTTCATTATATTGATGGTGGTGCAGATGATGAAATAACACTCAAACGAAATACAAAATCTTTTGATGATTGCGATTTAGTTCCTAATATTTTAGCAAGTGTAGGAAAACCAGATCTCTCAACAACTATTTTTGGAAAAAAAATCGATATGCCACTCTTTTTATCGCCATGTGCCATGCAAAGACTTTATCATCATGACGGTGACAAAGCATCTGCTAGAGCAGCTGATAAGTTTGGAACATTTTATAGTATGTCTACGATGGCAAATAATACTATAGAAGAAATTTCAAATATTTCAGGTGGACCAAAGTTATTTCAACTTTATGTTCATAAAGATCAATCAATAACTGATGATTTAATTGATCGTTGTAGAAGATCAGGATTTGATGGAATGTGTTTAACAGTAGATACTTTAGTAGCAGGTAATAGAGAAAGAGATCATAGAACAGGTTTTACAACCCCACCAAAGTTAACTTTACAAAGTTTAATGAGTTTTGCTCTTCATCCAAGTTGGGTATTTAATTATCTTACTCACGGGAAATTTAAATTAGCAAATGTGGCTACAAAAACAGATAAGGGCACCAATATTGCAAAATCAGTTATAGAGTACATTAATGAACAATACGATCCAGCAATGAACTGGAAGGATGCTGAATATTGTGTGAAGAAATGGAATGGACCTTTTGCACTAAAAGGTGTTATGTCCGTTGAAGATGCGAAAAGAGCAATAGATATTGGTTGTACGGCAATCATGATTTCAAATCATGGTGGAAGACAACTTGATGGATCAAGATCGCCATTCGATCAAGTCAAAGCAATCTCAGATGCAGTTGGAGATAAATTGGAAATCATATTAGACGGGGGAGTTAGAAGAGGAACTCATGTATTAAAAGCAATCGCTGCAGGTGCAAAAGCCTGTAGTTTTGGTAAAATGTTTTTGTTCTCTTTAGCCGCAGGGGGACAACAAGGTGTTGAGCATTTACTTAAAAATATGCACGAGGAAATCAATAGAAATATGGTTTTAATGGGATGTAAGAACCTAAAAGAGTTGAATAGTTCAAAATTAATTTATAGAACTTCTAATAAAATATAAAAGTTATGGAACTAGCAAAGAGTTTAGATAGATTAGGAACAGAGTCTGCTTTTTCGGTATTAGCAGAGGCAAAGAAATTAGAGGCCCAAGGTAAGCCAATGATCCATTTAGGTCTAGGACAACCAGATTTTAAAACACCTAAACATGTTGTTGAAGCGGCAAAAAAAGCTTTGGATGATGGTCATCATGGATACGTGATGTCAAATGGAATACCTGAGTGTCGACAAGCTGTAACTAGATGGATTAAGAAACGTTATAAAGCTGAGATAGATCCTGAAAGAATTTTAATCATGCCAGGCGGTAAACCTACAATGAGTTACGCAATACAATGTTACGGAGAACCGGGAGTAGAAATAATCCATCCTACACCTGCATTTCCAATATATGAGTCTATGATTAATTATACAGGTTCAACGCCTGTGCCTTATGATTTAACTGAAGATAAAGATCTTAAATTTGATCCTGATAAAATTTTATCTCTTATAACTAAAAAAACAAGATTACTGATTTTAATTAATCCAAATAATCCAACAGGAAGTTTTGTCGAGAAACCTGTAATTGACTATTTTGCAAAGGAGTTAGAAAAACATCCTCATGTTACTATTTTAAGTGATGAAATTTATAGTAGACAAATTTTTGACTACAAAGAAATGCCTTCCTTTTTCCATTATCCAAATTTAAAAGATAGGTTAATTGTATTAGAGGGTTGGAGCAAAGCTTATTCGATGACGGGATGGAGATTAGGCTGGAGTTATTGGCCTAAAGAACTTATTGAGCACGTAAACAAATTATTAATTAATAGCGTGTCATGTGTAAATGCTGCTGCACAATATGCTGGTATTGCCGCACTAGATGGCCCCGATGACTCTATCAAAGATATGTTAGACAAGTTTACTTTAAGAAGAAATTTAATTCATCAGGGGTTAAATGATCTTCCAGGAGTGGAGTGTAGTTTACCTGGAGGAGCCTTTTATGCATTCCCAAAAGTAATTGGTACAGGATTGAATGGTTCTGAATTCTGTAAAAAAGCAATGCATGAGGCTGGAGTAGCAATAGTGCCAGGAACTGCTTTTGGTAAAACTTGTAATGATTATGTAAGATTTAGTTTTGCAGCATCAAGAGATAACATTTTACAGGCCTTAGAAAACATAAAGAAAATGCTTACTAAATAAGCTGTATTTTTGATAAAATTTTTACTAATATTCTTTTAATGAACGAGCAAGTCCAAGCAGAGTTTAAAAAAATTTTTAATGGAAGATTTTCCACCTCTGAGTCAACGAGAGCAAATTATGCTAGAGGTGAGGATACTTATGATCCTGTTTTGTCTAAAGCTGTAGTTTTTCCTGAAACAAATGAAGAAGTCTCTAAAGTGCTCCGTTTGTGTAATGAGCACAAAATTCCCGTTGTACCTTTTGGAACAGGAACATCTTTAGAAGGTAATGTTGTTGGTAATGAAAAAGGCATAACCATATGTCTTGAAAAAATGAATAAAATTTTAAGTGTGAATGTCGAGGACTTTGATTGTCGAGTTCAGGCATGTGTAACTAAAGAGCAATTAAATGATTATTTGAGAGAAGATGGAGTTTTTTTCCCGATTGATCCAGGTGCTAATGCAGCAATTGGAGGTATGGCTTCAACATCAGCTTCAGGGACAATGGCTGTAAAATATGGAACAATGAAAACTGTAATCAGTGGACTCACAGTTGTTTTGCCTAATGGAGATATTGTAAATACTGGTAGCAGAACTAAAAAAACATCAGCAGGTTATAATTTAACCAATTTATTTATAGGTTCAGAGGGAACGTTAGGCATAATTACAGAAGTTCAATTGAGATTATCACCAATACCAGAAAGCATTATGTCTGCAGTTTGTCATTTCCCAACTTTAGAAAATGCAGTTCAAACTGCCCAACAAGTTATTCAATATGGAGTTCCGATCGCTAGAATTGAAATGCTGAACAAAGATCAAATGGGTATTAGTATTAATTACTCTAAATTGAAAGATATCGAAGCAGTGCCAACTTTATTTTTTGAGTTTCATGGATCCGAGGCATCTAATAATGAAAATATTAAAATTGTTGAGGAAATATCGAAAGATAATAATGGAAGTTCTTTTAAATGGGCAAAGGATTTAGAAGAGAGAAATAAGCTTTGGAAAGCCCGATGGGATGTTTATTATTCAGTAAAAGCGTTGATAAATAATGGAAGAGTTTATTCGACTGACGTGTGTTTACCAATTTCAAATATAACTGAATGTGTAAATTACGCAGAAGAGCAGGCAAAAAAATTTGGATTAAGAGCTCCGATGGTAGGTCATTTAGGAGATGGAAACTTTCATGTGCTTTTGCCTTTTGACCCTGAAAACAAAGAGACATACAAAAAAATAAGAGAATTTAACGACTTATTAATAAATAAAGCACTTGAATTGAAAGGTACAATCACCGGAGAACATGGAGTTGGGTTACATAAAAAAGAATATCTTTTAAAAGAACATGCTGACAACATTCCATTAATGAAATTGATTAAGAGGAGCATTGATCAAAATAATATAATGAATCCTGGCAAGATATTCGATCTAAATTAGTTAATTCTATATTTTAATGAAAAAAATTCTAATCACTAGAAAATTAATTAAGGAGAGTGAGGATAAAGCCACTAAAACTTTTGATCCAATATTCAATAATAATGATGAGCTATATTCTCAGTCAAAAGTAATAGAAATGAGTAAAGGATGTGATGGAATTTTATCTTCTCTCACAGATAAAATGGATAAAGAAACAATCAACAAATTGCCAGACACGATAAAAATTATTTCAAATTTTGCAGTTGGATTTGGAAATATTGATTTAGATGCTGCAAAAAAAAGAGGCATTGCAGTTACCAATACTCCTGAGGTTT
>CACEDX010000004.1:0-96300 GCA_902558445.1 uncultured Pelagibacteraceae bacterium
AAATAAAAATAGATATAATGAAAATTCATTAATATCTGAAATTTATACAAAAAATTTTGGTAAAGTGAGTGGCATTATTTTCGGTGGAACTTCAAAAAAAATTAAGAACTATCTTCAAATAGGAAATAAACTATATGTAAATTATAATTCTAAAAATGAAAATAGCATGGGTTATTTTAAAGTAGAGATTCAAGAAGCTTTATCTCCATTATATTTTGATAATCATCAAAAATTAACTTGTATTTCCTCAGCTATGAATTTGGTTAAATTGCTTACAGCCGAGTCACAAAAAAATACAAAGATATTTTCTTTGTTAGAAGAATTTTATGTTTTATTGAACTCTAAAGACTGGATAAAAAATTATATTTTTTGGGAGTTGGAATTATTTAAATCTCTAGGCTATGACTTAAATTTTGAGAATTTAGTTAATGAAAAAATTATTGGTGATCAAAAACAATATATATCGAAGTCATCAACAGAAAAAAGAATTATACCTAATTTTTTAATAGATAAAAATAACTCAACTGAAGATATAGGATCTTTACTAACAGGTCTTAAATTGTTGAGTGATTATCTTGAAAAGTCAATTTTAAAGCCAAATAACCTAAACCAACCAATCAGCAGATTACAATTTATTAATACTTTAAAATAATTATTTAATGATTTGGTCTAATCTATCAGCGTAATAACTAACAATAGCATTTGCTCCTGCTCTTTTAAAAGAAATAAGACTTTCTAAAATAATGTTTCGATCAGTTAAATCATTTTTAATTCCATGTTCTAATAAAGAATATTCACCTGAGACTTGATATGCCATAACTGGAATCTTAAAATTTTCTTTAACTTTTTTAATTATATCAAGATATGGTAGTCCAGGTTTAACCATAACCATATCAGCCCCTTCTTTAATATCCAAAGCAACCTCTCTTAAAGCTTCATCACTATTTCGATAATCCATTTGATAATTCTTTTTATTTCCTTTTAATAAGTTTTTTGAACCAACTGCATCTCTAAAAGGGCCATAAAAACTTGAAGCATATTTAACAGCATAAGAAAGTATTTGTGTCATTTTAAAATTATGTTTATCTAGATAATTTCTAATTTCACCAATTCGACCATCCATCATGTCAGATGGCGCTAAAACATCACAACCCATTTGTGCTTGCAACAAAGATTGATCTAATAAAATTTTTATGGTTTCGTCATTTAACACATATTTGTTTTGTAAAAGTCCATCATGACCATGTGAGGTATATGGATCTAATGCAACATCACACATTATTCCAATCTCATTTTTATATTTATTCTTTATTCTTTGTAGTGCCCTACAAACCAGATTATTTTCGTTAAGAGCCTCTGTACCTAAGTCGTTTTTTTTTCTTTTTTCAGTGTATGGAAATAAGGCAATCATAGGTATGCCTTTTTTAATAGCTCTATCTACTATATTATTTAATTTATCGATTGTGTACCTGTAAACACCAGGCATTGATTTAATAGATTGTTTTTTATTTTTTCCATCAATTAGAAAAATGGGTAAAATAAAATCATTAGGTGTAAGATTATTTTCTTCAATTAACCTTCTTGACCAATCAGTTTTTCTATTGCGTCTAAGTCTCAATGCTGGGAATTTTCCTGTAATCATGTTTAAATCTATTTAAAATATGCGACAAATGTTATATACAAATATATCTTAAAAAAGATATTAAACAACATCAGGAGACAATATATTACATATGAATTTAAATTTTAACGATTTTCAAAAACAAGAAATTAAGTTTGATGTAAACAAACTTCAAAATGCTTATAAAGAATTATTAACCATCAAGGGTTTTTCAGGAGTTGATGGTGTTTCCAATTTTGGTGCCATTTCATTAACACAAATACCAGGTGATCCAGACTCTATTAAAGGTAATAAAGCAAGAGGTGTGTTCTGGACTAAACCAGACTCATCTGGAAAAGAAGCTATGAGAGATCAAATCATTGATGAGTCTGCTTATTCTGAATTTATTGAAGATTACAAGCATACTTATTTCAAAGAAGTGTTTGATGTCCTTTCCTCAAAGTATAAATTAGGACGTGTAAGAATTTTATTAAAGGAGCCAAGATCAACTTTAAGCTGGCACAGAGATCCGGAGCCAAGACTACATATTCCAATAATTACTAACCCGGGTTCTATAATGGTTATTGATAATGTTGCGAAACATATGCCTGCAGACGGTTCTGTTTGGATTACTAATAATACTAAATATCATAATGCATTTAATGGGGGAGAAGAAAATAGAATCCATTTAGTTGCATGTGTTTTAGATTACAAATTTAACTAATTTGAAAAAAATATTTATTTCTTCAGATCACGCTGGATATAATTTGAAAGAACAAATTAAAAAAAAGTTTCTAAAAAGATACAATTTTCATGATCTTGGGACTGATAACTCAAAGGTCTCTGTAAATTACCCAGACTTTGCTCATAAATTATGTAAAAAGGTCAGTGTTAACTCAAAAAACATGGGTATTTTAGTTTGTGGTTCAGGTATGGGAATGTCAATGGCTGCAAATAAACACAAAAAAATTCGAGCTGCAATGTGTTATTCAATAAAAAACACAAAATTATCTAGATTGCATAACAACGCGAATATTATAACATTAGGATCTAGATTGACAAAAAAAAATACTGCCTTTAAATGTATTGAAACTTTCATTAATACTAAATTTGAGGGTGGTAGACATAAAAAAAGAGTAAAAAAAATATAAGGAAAAAATGTCAAGTGAAACAAAATATATAAATTCTTCTTACCAGGATTTTTTTGAAAAAAGTCTTTCAAAATCTGATCCAGATTTATTTAAGGCAATAAATGATGAGTTAATTAGACAACAAAATCACATTGAGTTAATAGCTTCCGAAAATATAGTTTCACAAGCTGTATTAGAAGCTCAAGGATCAGTTCTAACAAATAAATATGCAGAAGGATATCCAGGTAAAAGGTATTACAATGGTTGTGAACATGTAGATGTAGCAGAACAACTAGCACTTGAGAGAATAAAAAAACTTTTCAATTGTAAATACGCAAATGTTCAACCTCATTCAGGTGCTCAAGCAAATGGTGCCGTGTTTCTAGCTTTGTTGAAACCAAATGACACTTTTATGGGCATGAGCTTAAATTCAGGAGGTCACATAACTCATGGATTAAAAATTTCAATGTCAGGTAAATGGTTCAATGCGATAAGTTATGACGTAGATAAAAAATCTGAACTAATTGATTATGATAATGTTGAGAAACTTGCCCTAGAACATAAACCTAAATTAATTATTGCAGGTGGTAGTGCGTATTCAAGAGTAATTGATTTTAAAAGATTTAGAGAAATTGCTGATAAAGTTGGTGCATATCTTATGGTAGATATGGCTCATTTCTCAGGTCTAGTAGCGGGTAAAGGATACCCAAATCCTTGTGACTATGCACATGTTGTAACATCCACAACACATAAAGTATTCAGAAGCGCACGTGGTGGAATTATTTTATCAAATGATTTAGATCTTGGAAAAAAATTTGATACAGCTGTTTTTCCTGGTTATCAAGGTGGTCCTTTAATGCATATCATAGCCGCCAAAGCTGCAGGCTTTTTTGAAGCATTAAAACCTGAATTTCAAACTTACATAAAAAATGTTTTAGCAAACGCTAAAATGTTAGCAGAGACTCTGAAAAATAATGGATTTAAAATTTACTCAGGTGGCACTGATACACATTTAATGTTAGTTGACTTGAGACCTTTAGGAGTAAAAGGAAATATAGCCTCAGAGAGTTTATGTAGAGCCAATATTACTTGTAATAAAAATGGGATCCCTTTTGATACAGAAAAACCAATGATAACTTCAGGTATAAGACTTGGTTCACAAGCTGCTACAACAAGAGGATTTGGCTTAAAAGAATTTGAAAAAGTAGGCGAATTAATAACTAAAGTAATAAAAGGATTATCTGAAAATCCAGAGGATAATAGTAGAGTGGAAAATGAAGTGAGACAAGAAGTTGTAAGTTTATGTTCTAATTTTCCAATTTATAAAAATTTGAATAAATGATCTGTCCTTGTGAGAAAAAAGGGGAAACTTCTGTAGTAGATTCCAGACCTACGGAAGATGGAACTGCAATTCGTAGAAGAAGACTATGTAGTTGTGGCGCAAGATTTACTACATTTGAAAGAATTCAGCATCGTGAAGTGATGGTTGTAAAAAAAAATGGAAGGAAATCTTCTTTTGATCGAGATAAATTGGCTAAATCAATTTACATTGCATTAAAAAAGAGACCTTTAGATACAGAAACTGTCGAAAAATTTATTAGTCGAATTACAAGATCTTTAGAAGAACTAGGGCAGAATGAAATTGCTAGCAATACAATTGGAACAATGGTTATGGAGGGTTTAAAGGAACTTGATCCAGTTGCATATGTTAGGTTTGCCTCTGTTTATAGAAACTTTAGAGAAGAACAAGATTTCGTACAATTTGTGGACAAGCTAGATGTCTACAAAAAAAGATAAATTTTCAACTCAAGATAAAAATTTCATGAAATTAGCTTTAAATTTAGCTAATGCGCGAAGAGGTTTAACAGGAAACAATCCATCGGTTGGATGTGTGATTGTAAAGAATAATAGAATAATATCTATAGGACAAACAGGCTATAATGGCAGACCTCATGCAGAACATAACGCTATTTTAAATTGTTCAGAAAATTTAAAAGACTCAAAAATGTATGTTACTTTAGAACCATGTAATCATTATGGAAAAACTCCGCCCTGTACCAAAAATATTATAAAGAATAAGATCGGAGAAGTTTATTATTCAATGGATGACATTGATTTAAAAGTAAAAGGCAAGAGTTATTCAATATTAAGAAAAAACAAGATTAGAGTTAAAAAGGGGCTTTTAAAAAAAGATGCAGAAAATTTATACAGATCTTATTTTTTTAATAGAAAAAAGAAACTACCATATGTAATTGGAAAAATTGCGTTATCGAAGAATAAGATTATTTACAGCGAAATAACAAAGAGAATTACTGATAAAACATCTGATAAATTGGCTCATTATTTAAGATTAAAAAGTGATGGTATTATGATTTCTGGCAAAACACTAAATATAGATAATCCAAAACTAAATTGTAGGTTGGAGGGTTTTAATCAATTCTCACCAAAAAGAATTATTTTAGACAGAAATTTAGAAATAAATTTGAAAAGTTATATAGCTAAATCTATAAAAAATAAAAATACTATAATTTTCCATAATTCTAACGATAAATCAAAAATAAAATTTTTAAATAAGAAAGGTACTATTTTAATAAAACAATCTATAGATAAATACAAAAATTTAGATCTAAAAAAAATTCTAAAAGATTTATATAAAATGAAAATAAGAAATCTATTAGTAGAAGGTGGAGATATATTAACAAAAAATTTCCTTCAAAAAAAATTATTTAATGAATTTTATATGTTTAGAAGTTCGAAAAATTTATCTAAAAACAAAAAACATGTTAATTTTAGCTCTTTCAGCATTTTAAATACCAAATATAATAAATTTAAGATAAACTCTAAATTAGCTAGCGATCAATTAACTATTTACAAAAATTAAAATGTTTAATGGAATTATTTTCAACAAAGGTTTAATAACAAAAATAATTAAAAGACCAAAAGGAATCAATATTTTTGTAAAATCTGATCTAAAATTAAGTTTAAAAGATATGGGTGTTTCTGTAGCTTGCGATGGAGTTTGTCTTACTCTCATTTCATTAAAAAAAAGGACTATGGAATTTTATCTATCAAATGAAACTATAAAAAGATCGAAATTTAAATACATAAAGTTAAATGATAGAATTAATCTAGAACTTCCTCTTAAATATGGTCAAAAAATTTCAGGGCATATTTGCCAAGGACATGTCGATACTGTTGGGAAAATATTATCAGTAAATAATATTGATAAATCTTATCTATTTGATTTTGAAATTAATAAAAAAGAGAGAAAAAATATAATCGAAAAAGCCTCAATTAGTATAAATGGTATATCATTAACAATTTCTAAAGTGACGAAAAAAGGTTTTCAAATCTGGATAATTCCTCATACTTACAAATTAACAAATCTTTCATCTCTTAAAAAAGGTAATTTAGTTAACGTAGAAATAGATATTCTTTCAAAATACGTTAGAAACTATTTTTATGAAAAAAAATAATTATTCATCAATAGAAACTATAATAAATGTTGCAAAAAAAGGGGGTATGTACATTTTAGTTGATGATGAAAAGAGAGAAAATGAGGGTGATTTAGTTATGTCAACCTCGGATACAAATGCAAAGAATATTAACTTTATGGCTAAATATGGAAGAGGCCTTATTTGTTTAGCCTTAGATAGTCTTCAAGCTAAAAGATTAAATTTATCTTTAATGTCACCTGTAAATCAATCAAGAAATCAGACAGCATTTACAATTTCAATAGAGGCCAAAAAAGGTATCACAACTGGGATATCAGCAAAAGATAGAGCAAGAACTATTAAAATAGCTTCAAAGAAAAATGTTAATAAAAAAGATATAGTATCACCTGGTCATGTGTTTCCAATTATTGCAAAGGATGGTGGTGTTCTTGTAAGAGCAGGTCACACAGAAGCCTCCGTGGATATTTCAAAGTTAGCTAAAAAAAATAATTCAGCAGTTATTTGTGAAATAATGAATGAAGATGGAACAATGGCTAAAGGTCAAGCACTTTTAAATTTTGCACAAAAACATAAACTTAAGATAGGTAAAATTGAAGATTTAATTTCTTATCGATTAAAAAAAGAAAAATTAGTAAAATTAAAAAAATCCTCTGATATAAAAGTAAAAAATCAAAAATATAAAATCAAAATATATGAGAATCTTTTAGATGGATCAGAACACTTTGCTCTCATAAAAGGATCTCTAAAAAGATCTATCGTACCACGTGTTAGAGTTATTTCATCAAATGTAGTTTATAATTATCTTATAAGTCAAAAACTTCCCAATTCATTTGATAAAACAATAAACTATTTTAAGAAATACAATAATTGTGTACTAATCTTTATTAAAGATACTAACTTAAATTCGGTAACTCAAACGCTTAAAAGTTTTAGAAATAAAAGTCTTAAAAAGAAAGGTAAAGATAATCTTATAAGAAATTATGGTATAGGTGCTCAAATTATTAAAGATTTAAAAATCAAAAAGATGATATTAATTACTAGAACACCAAAAAAAGTTATTGGATTAGAGGGTTACAACATTAAGATAACCAAACAAGAATTGATTTGATGAAAAAAATTTTAATAATCACAGCAAATTATTATAAAGATATTTCTTTGGGTTTGTTAAATAGTGCAAAAAAAAATCTTCCAAGAAATTTTAATGTAAAAATAATTAAAGTTCCTGGGGTGTTTGAGATACCTGTAACCATCTCAAAACATTTAAAAAAATTTGATGCTTTTATTGCCCTTGGATGTGTTATTAAAGGTCGGACTCCACATTTTGATTTCATATCTCAATCCACAACTAATGCTATTATGGATTTAGCTATTAATTCAAAAAAACCTATAGGAAATGGAATTCTAACTTGTTTAAATATGAAACAAGCAAAGGCCAGAAAAAAAAAGGGTGCCGAGGCAGCAGAAGCAGTTGTTTCAGTTTTATCTCAAAAATGAAACCAAAGTATAGCCCCAAAAATAACCCTAGAGTTATTATTATTCAAAAATTATATGGTGTTTTGTTTAATAACGACGACAAAATAGAATTTCCAAAACATAGATTTAAAAAATTTATAAAAGATATTGTTTTAGGCACAATAGAACGAAACGAAATTATTATAGATGAATTAGATAAAAATTTAGGTGATAATTTCAATTTAATTAAATTAGATAAAATATTTCAAGTTATCTTAAAATCTGCAACGTATGAAATTTTATATAAACCTAATGTATCAATAAGGATAATCATTAAAGAATATCTAGATGCATCTAATCTCTTTTTAAATGACTCACAAACAAAATATTTAAATGCATTATTAGATAATGCTGCAAAAAAATTAAGATCAACAAATGCATGAATTTGAGATAATCAAAAAATATTTTTCGAAACTCTCTTTAAATAATAAAAATTCGCTTAGTTTAAATGACGATGTTTTTTTTGATAGATCGAAAAAATTAGTTATTTCTGTAGATACTTATATTGATAAATCGCATTTTTTTAATTTTAAAGATCCTGATTTAGTTATTAAAAAAATTCTAAGATCTTCTATTTCTGATTTGATTTGCAAAGGTGTTAAACCAAAATATTATTTCATTTCAGGCTCTGGAAATAAAAAAACATTTACAAAATTAAATTTAAAAAAGATTTCTCAATCATTAAAACAAGAACAAAAAAAGTTTGGAATCCATATTTCAGGTGGAGATACTGTTTCTTCAAATAGATTGAGCTTTACAATAATTTCCGTGGGTTTTTCCTCGAATATAATATTTAGAAATAAAGCAAAATTTAATGATGATATCTACATAACGGGTAATTTGGGCGATAGTTATATGGGCTTAAGAATATTAAAAAAAAAAGTTTCTTTAAAAAAAGATTTCAATAAATATTTTCTTAAGAAATATTACCTTCCAGAATTACATATCAATTTAGCAAAAAAATTATTTAATTTCGCTAATACCTCTATAGATATTTCTGATGGTCTTTTTACTGATTTAGATAAATTAATTAATAAACAGAAATTATCCTATAAAGTTAATATATCTAAAATTCCACTATCTAATAATCTAAAAAAAATAATACTTTCAAAGAAATTAAAAAAAATTAACTACGTATCTAAAGGTGATGATTATCAGATATTATTTACTGCATCCAAAAAAAAGTCTAGAATCATTAAAAGAACGTTCAAATCTTTAGGTATTAAAATTTCTAAAATTGGAAATATTTCCTCCGGTACTCAAAAATCACAAATTATTGATGAAAAAGGGAATAAAATTGCCATTAAAAACAAAGGTCATTATCACTATTTTTAAAAGTTATTTATTGCCTTTTATAGCTTTTTTTGTATTGTCCGATTTTTAATAACTAACAACCAACAACATAATTAAGGCTTATATGACATCAACCATCGAGACTATTCTTTTATATACCATTGGAGCTGGATTATTATCTATAGTTTACGGATATTTAACTGGAAAAAATATTTTAAATTCAAGTGCTGGAAATTCTAAGATGCAAGATATTGCTTCAGCGATACAAATCGGCGCAAAAGCTTATCTAGCTAGGCAGTACAAAACAATTGCTATTGTTGGTGTTGTTGTTTTGGTTATTGTAAGTTTCGCTTTTAGTACGCTTGTTGGCTTAGGTTACCTTATTGGTGCAACTTTATCAGGTATAGCAGGATATGTTGGAATGTTAGTCTCTGTACAGGCAAACGTCAGAACCGCTGAAGCTTCTAGAAAAGGATTGGCTAGTGGTTTATCAGTAGCCTTTAAATCTGGAGCTGTTACTGGAATGTTAGTTGCTGGTTTAGCATTATTATCAATAGCTGTTTATTATTATTTATTATTAAAGTTTAATGTCGATGAAAGAGAAATTGTAAATGCATTGGTTGCGCTTGGTTTTGGTGCATCATTAATTTCTATCTTTGCGAGGCTTGGTGGAGGTATTTTCACTAAAGGTGCAGATGTTGGAGCTGATTTAGTTGGAAAAGTAGAGGCCGGAATACCAGAAGATGATCCAAGAAATCCTGCAGTAATAGCGGATAACGTCGGTGATAATGTTGGTGATTGTGCTGGAATGGCTGCAGATTTATTTGAAACATATGCAGTAACTATTGTTGCAACAATGGTTTTATCTTCCATATTTTTCCCAGGAGATTTATCAATGATGATATATCCATTAACAATTGGTGGGGCATGTATTTTAACATCAATTATCGGAACTTTTTTCGTTAAACTTGGGAGAAGTAAAAATGTGATGGTAGCCTTGTATAAAGGATTTGTTGTATCTGCTTTGGCTTCCTTAGTTGTTTTATATCCAGTTACTGATTACGTTTTAGGTTTAGAAAATTCTTATGATTTAAATAATAAATCATTTTCTGGTAAGAGTTTATATTATTGTGGAGTTATAGGATTAGTTATTACAGGATTACTTATTTGGGTAACTGAATATTATACAGGAACTAACTATAGACCAGTAAAAAGTGTTGCAAGTTCCTCTACAACAGGACATGGAACCAACGTAATTCAAGGTTTAGCAATTTCTTTAGAGGCTACAGCTATACCAGCTTTAATTATTGTCGCTGGTATTTTGCTTACAAACCATATTGCTGGTTTGTATGGTATAGCAATTGCTGTAACAACTATGTTGGCATTAGCAGGAATGGTTGTTGCATTAGATGCTTATGGACCGGTAACAGATAATGCTGGTGGTATTGCTGAAATGTCTAAATTACCTAACAATGTTAGAAAAACAACAGATGCACTAGATGCTGTTGGTAATACTACTAAAGCAGTGACAAAAGGATACGCTATTGGTTCTGCAGGATTGGGGGCACTAGTTCTATTTGCAGCTTATACAGAAGATATCAAACATTTTTCAAAAGAAGTCGGCTCTAAATTAGAAGGGATAGTTGTGACTTTTGATTTATCTAATCCATATGTAGTTGTTGGCTTATTAATTGGTGGAATGTTACCTTATTTGTTTGGCTCTATGGGAATGCAGGCTGTTGGTAGGGCAGGTGGTGCTGTTGTAATAGAAGTTAGAAGACAATTTAAGAAATATCCAGGGATCATGAAAAGAAAACAAAAACCTGACTATGCAAAATTAGTAGATTTATTAACTGTTGCGGCAATTAAAGAAATGATTATTCCTTCACTATTACCAGTCTTATCACCAATAGTTTTATATTTGATAATATTTGCAATTGGCGGACAGGTTGCTGCTTTGGCATCTGTGGGTGCAATGTTATTAGGTGTTATAATTACTGGTCTATTTGTTGCAGTATCTATGACAGCAGGGGGTGGTGCTTGGGATAATGCAAAAAAATATATTGAAGATGGAAATCATGGAGGAAAAGGATCTGAAGCTCATAAAGCAGCAGTAACAGGAGATACAGTGGGAGATCCTTATAAAGACACAGCAGGTCCAGCAGTTAATCCAATGATTAAAATAACAAACATTGTTGCTTTACTTTTATTAGCTGTTATCGCTGGCTAATTTCTTTCCTTTTTTTGGCTCTAACTCCAAGAGGATCATTTATTTTTTGTCTCATACTGGACATAAATTCATAGATAAATGAATTCCTGGAAAAATTAGCTTCTGTTGTATCTTCTACTATTCTTATTTTTTTCATATCATCCATGTTATAAAATTCTTTTTTTTTTAAAACCCCATAATTATCTATTTCTAGAACTAAAACATTATTTTTGAATATTTTCATTTGACCAAGATTTCTTAGTCTTGATTGTGTTTGTTTTCTCTCGATATATATCCATACGTCGTTATCAAATTTACTTCGTGTTGATGGGGTACCTAAAATTTTTCTTACATCATTACTTGTAGTTTTGTTTATTATTAATTGTTTTTGTTTTTTTTCCAGAAAAGGAACACCATGATGGTCAACAACTTTTTTAAATGAACAATTTGTTAGCACTAATGCAAAAAAAAATATATATAATAATTTAATCATGTCTGAAAATTATATTAATGTTTACAACAATTTAATCAATTACTCTAGAAATAAAGATCTATATAAATCTCTTAAACGCGAAGATAATTTTTCTGACCGTTTAACTTTTTTTCTAATCCATTTTGCTTTTTTTTTAAAAAACTTCAAAACTAAAGAAAACAAGGATATTTTACAGAAAATTTATGATTTTAATTTTAGGCAATTAGAACTGAGCATTCGTGAAATAGGTTACGGGGATCAATCTATTAACAAAAAAATGAAAGTTTATATAAATTTATTTCATGCAATTGTATCAGATGTGCATTTTTGGGATAAATTAAGTAAAATCGAAAAATCGCAAAAACTCTCTATATTTTTAGAGGATTTCAACGAAATTGATATTCTGGTTGACTATTTTGATGATTTTGCACAAAATTTAAGTAAAAAAAAATTTGAATTTTTTTTTAAAAAGTGTAATTAGTCCGTAATTATGGCTGTTCCTAAACGAAAACAAACACCATCAAGAACTGGTATGAGAAGAGCTCAAAATATGAAATTCTCCTCTAAAAATGTTATTGAGGACAAGAAATCTGGTGAATACAGATTATCCCATCATTTAGATTTAAAAACTGGAATGTACAAAGGTCGTCAAGTTTTAGATCCAGAAGAATAATTTTTATTTATAATGTTAAATTTAACTAAAATTGCAGTTGATGCAATGGGTGGTGACGGGTCACCAAAAAAGATAATTGATGGTATAATTCATAATCATAAATCAAATACGCAAAATTTTTTCATAATATTTGGAAATAAAAATTTAATTGAACCTTACATTGCTGATAAAATTGCCAAAGAATTCTATAAAATAATACACACAGAAAATAAGGTAAAAAGCACAGACAGCCCACTTGAAGCTGCTAAAAGAGGTAAAGATACAAGTATGTGGCTCGCCATCAATAGTGTAAAAAATAAAGAGGCGGATATTGTTATATCCGCAGGTAATACTGGTGCATTACTTGTTATTTCAAAATTGAATCTTAAAATGATTGAGAATATAGACAAACCAGCTTTATCTGCTTTATGGCCTAATAAAAAAGGTATGAGCGTTGTATTAGATTTGGGTGCAAATATAGAATGCAACTCAAAAAATTTGGTTGATTTTTCAATTATGGGTGCATCACTTTATAAATCTCTTTATCCAAACAATACTCCTAAAATAGCATTACTTAATATTGGATCAGAGGAGTTAAAAGGTAACGAAATTATAAAGGAAACTTTTCAAATACTTAATGAAAAAAAATTAAAAAATTTTGATTTCTCTGGATATATAGAAGGCAATCAACTTATGGATGGTAATGTAAATGTAATTATTTCAGATGGTTTTACCGGAAACGTTGCACTAAAAACAGCAGAAGGGACTGCTAATTTTATTACAGATGAATTAAAAATGATTTTTAAAGGATCAATCTTAGGAAAAATTTCAGCAATATTGAATTATTCTAATTTAAATAAATTTAAAAAAAGATTAGACCCAAGACTTTATAATGGTGCAATATTTATTGGCTTAGATTCCCCTGTTGTAAAAAGTCATGGTGGAACAGATTTTATTGGATTTTCTAATTCTATAGATGTTTGTAGTAAAATTGTTAAAGGAAATTTAATTAATAAGATTAGAGAAAACATCCAATAAATGAGAGTCAATTTAACTAAAAAAGACCTTGTAAACGCTGTTTATATGCAGGTTGGATTTTCAAAACAAATATCAGAGAAATTAATTGAGGAATTTTTTTCTATAATTATCCTTAATTTGATAAATAAAAAAAATGTCAAAATTTCAAAATTTGGATCTTTTTTAATTAGATCTAAGAATTCAAGAATAGGCAGAAATCCAAAAACAAAAGAAAAAAAAGAAATTTCCAAAAGAGTTGTTGTATTATTTAAACCTTCAAAAGAATTAAAAGAATTACTAAATAAAACACAAAATAATGCAACTTTATAACACTTGATAAAAACACGTTTTTGCAATAGAAAAACTCAATTTTGGTCCCTTCGTCTATCGGTTAGGACACGTGGTTTTCATCCTCGAAAGAGGGGTTCGATTCCCCTAGGGACCGCCATTATTTTGATACCTTATTATGGTTTTCTACGTTTATTTAATTAAAAGTTTAGATAATTTTAAGAAAAAATCCTATGTTGGTTACACGAACAACGTTAATAATAGACTTTTACAACATAATAGTAATTTAGGTGCTAAATCAACAAAAGGATATAAATGGGAGTTAGTTTTCAAGAAGAAATTTTTTTCTAAATCCAAAGCACTATCGTTTGAATATAAGTTGAAAAAGGATAGAAAAACAAGATTAAAACTGATTTATGATTTTAAAAAATCAAAAAATTAAAATTGCTACAATTCTTCCTTACAAGGAAAATTATACTATTGATAATGCTTCAGCAGCTTCACTATGGGTATCAGAATTTTTTCGAAAATCAAAACATAAAGAAACTAATATTGTTTACGGACATACAAAAAAAAAGAATTATTTAACCAAAAATTATAGAAATATTAATCTTTTAAGTATTAAATCCAAAATAAGAAGTTCTACGAAAGAGTATTCTGATAAATTAATTAAAGAACTATTAGATAATAATTTTGATATAGTCGAGGTACATAATAGACCATTAATATTAATCAAATTAGCCAAAAAGATTAATTCAAGATTTATATTTTATTTTCATAATGATCCACTTTCAATGAAAGGATCAAAATCAGTGAATGAAAGATTAGATATTTTGAATATAGTTGATAAGATTATCTTTGTAAGTGACTGGTCTAGAGAAAGATTCTTTAACGATATTGATAAAAAACTTTTAACTAAAACAGAAATAATTTACCCAAGTGTTAATAGAGAAACAAAAAAAATTAAAAAACAAAAAAATATAGTTTTTGTTGGTAAATTAAATCATTCAAAGGGTTACGATATATTTGAAAAATCAATAGTCAAAATTCTTAATGATTTTAAAGAATGGAAAGCTACTTCAATTGGTGATGAAGATAGAAGAAGTATTTATATTAAACATTCAAGACATAAAGAATTGGGTTTCTTAAATCATAAAAAAACTTTAAATATTCTAAATAAATCTGAAATAGCAGTAGTACCATCTAAATGGGAAGAACCATTTGGTAGAACCGCATTAGAAGCGTCTTCAAGAGGATGTGCAACTATAATTAGTAATAGAGGCGGATTAAAAGAAACAACAAATCATGCAATAGTCTTAAAAAAACTTGATTATATAAATTTATACAAAGAAATTAAAAAATTGATAATCAATAATAAACGTAGAAAAAAAATTCAATCTTTAAGTAGAAAAAATATTAAACATATAATATCTGAGAATACAAAATTGATAGACTCTATTCGAGAAAATTGTATACCAAAATATAATTTAAGTTTTATAAAAAATAAGTTAAAAATTTTAAATTTATATAATCAAGGACAAAAACATAACCATAGATTGTACAATATTTCTCTTGGAAAAAAATTTACAAATGGTTTTATAAGAAATAATCATGATGTATTGGAAATAAGTGATAGAGATTACTTACGAAATAACAAAACATTTAATTTAATTCCCAATAAGTTCAATTTTCAAAATTTTCTTATTGAGTCATTTAAAAATTATAATCCTGATTTACTATTTTTTGGCCACTCAAAAAATATTGATATAAACACAATTAATGAATTTAAAAATTACAACAAAGATTTAATCATAACACAATGGAATGAAGATCCTGTGATGTCTGGTTTAGATTATTCTAAGCAAAATATATCAAACATTAATGTTTATGCGGAAGTAGTTGATCATAATTTCATAACTACAGATCCCTCAATCTTAAAAAAAAAAATTGATATAAGCAACTTTCATTTCTTTTTTGTTCCCGTAGACAAAAATATAGAGTGTTTTGATGTTTTTAACCTAAAACCGACGAAAGATTTATTTTATGCAATGAGTCATGGTGTTAATAGGGCCAGATTAAAAGAGGGTACTGAAGATGATAGGATTAATTTTTTAAATAAATTGATTAAAAAAATTGCAAATATCAAATATGATTTTTATGGTTTTTCTAACAAACAACCTATTTGGGGAAATGATTTTAATAATGCCTTGATTGACTCAAAAATGGCTTTGAATTTAAGTAGGGGTAAACCAACCAAATATTATTCTAGCAATAGAATAGCATCCATCATGGGTAATGGATTACTTACTTTTATTGATGAGAAAGTAATGATGAATGATTTTTTTAAAAAGAATGAGTTAATCTTTTATAAAAATATCAATGATTTATCAGACAAAATTAAATATTATTCAAAAAATGATAGATTAAGAAAAAAAATTGCTCAAAATGGCAAAAAAAAATATTTCAAACTTTTTAACGAAAAAAGAATTACTAAATATATGATTGATATATCTTTAGGTAAATCAAGTTCATTATTTTAAATGTTTTCAATAATATTACCAACTTATAATAATTTAGAATATTTAAAGATAACTTTAGAGAGTATTTCTAAAAACTCAAAATATAAACACGATATCATAGTTCACGTAAATGAGGGTACTGATGGATCATTAGATTATTTAAAAGGTAAAAAAATTGATTTTACGTATTCACTAAAAAATCTAGGTTTATGTACCGGTGTAAATACTGCAGCAAAAAAAGCAAAAACAAATTATATTTTATACTCACATGATGATATGTATTTTTGCCCTGGTTGGGATACTTGCTTGGAAAAAGAGGTTAAAAAACTTAATACAGACAAGTTTTACTTATCAGCTTCTATGATTGAAAAAAATTCTGGTCATATCCAGTTTGATGCTGGTGATAATTTTTCAGATTTTGATGAGGATAAACTCTTAAAAAACTTTGAAAATATAAGCTATTTCGATTTTCAAGGAAGCCATTGGGCTCCTCATTTAATTCATAAGAAAATATGGAATCAAATAGGGGGGTTTAGTGAGGAGTTTAATCCTGGAATGGGTTCTGATCCAGATTTGAACATGAAATTGTGGCAAAATGGAGTTAGAATATTTAAAGGACTTTCTAATTTTAAAGTTTATCATTTTGGATCTATTAGTTTAAGAAAAAAAAAAACTTTGTCTGTTAATAATGGCACTAGAACTTTTTTAAGAAAATGGAAAATAACTCCAACATTTTTTACTAAACATTATTTAAGAGGTGGTGTATTTTCCGATAACAAAATCATATGTAATGAATATAATGGTCCTGTTCAAGATCCAGTTAAGAATTTTGTATACTTTAAAGATTTAATTAAATGTAAAATCAAGCTTTTTATATCTTATTTTCAATGATTTATTAAAAAATTGATTTTCATTAGGCTCACCTTAAATTTTAATTTTATTTAGTGCATTATTTTTAAATATGTTTGCTTCTCTAATATATCTTCTAACCATTTGAGTTGATTTATGACCGGTCATAGCCATTATGCTTCTCTCATCAGCTCCTGAATCAGCAGCAACTGTTGCAAAACCTGACCTTAAACTATGACCAGCAAAATTTTTATTCTCGATACCTGCTAAATGCAAATACTCTTTCATTAATAAAACTACAGATTGGTCAGTTAATCTTTTATTTGTTAATGATAAACCTTTAGAAAATCTTCTAAAAATAGGTCCAGATTTAATTTTAGAAATTTCCAGCCACTTTTTAAGATTAACTACAGGGCAGTAGTTTTCGTTAGCAAAGTAGGGTAGTCCCTTAATCATTCCTTGACCGAATTGATCTGTTTTTGATCTTCTGACTGTGATTTTAAGACCTTCAGGAACAAATTCAAGGTCTTCATAATCAGTTGAAATAAGTTCAGTTCGTCTAAATCCGCCCCCAAACCCAATTAAGATTATTGACTTATCTCTGAATTTTTTAATATCTTCAATTTTTTGTTGATTTATTACATTAATTATAGATTTTAAATGACTAATTAATAATGGTTTTTTACCTTTTTGAATGCTTCCTTTCACTCTTCTTATTCCCATTAAATTTTCAACAATTATTGGATGTTTGGTATCTAGATAATGCCCTTTTAGTTTATGTATCATGCTAATTGATACTAAACGTCTTCTTAAAGTGCTTATTTTCGAGTTTTTTGAAAGATGGGTAAGGTATAATGAAACTATTTTAGGTTCTGAAGGTAAAGAATTTAAACCATGCTTGGCACAAAAAACCCCAAAATCCTTAAAATCTGATTTATAGGCTCTTAAAGTATTATTTGCCTTAGAACTTTTAAGGTTACTTAAAGTTGCCTCATGAAGCGATTTTAGGTCTGTTGTCAGTTCATTCATACTATTATTATTGATAACAATTAATTATCACTAGTAATATATGAAGTGATTTTTAATGTCAATAGTTTAAATATAAAAATTATGGGTTCAATTGATGGAGAAATTCCTGCTGTATGGTTTTTAATTACCTCTGTGGGATTTATTATTTTAAGTTCAATTCAGTATAAAAATCATGGCAAAAGCATTGAAACTATTTTTTTATCTATCTTAGCAATCTTATTTTTAATCAGCTATTTTATCTTAGTTTTCAAAGCTTAATTTATCCCCAATATTCACAGGAATTTCTGTAAATTTTCAGAATCAATTAAAAGGTGATACAGCCTTAAAATCATATCTGTTAAAGTCTAAATGAATTAAGGGGCAACCCTTAACTGGCCAATTGGGCAAAAGCCGAGAGGTACAAATCCAAGGGGCAGAAAGTTCTGCAAAGCATCGCTGAACATGCAGAACGGGAGGCATGGCGGTAGCGCATCAACGACGTGCCAAAACAACTGTTCTTTGCACCTTTAAAAGTGCAAGGAAACAGGGGTTTCTGAGGAAAAATGCATCTTAAAGGCACTAAATTTCAATTAAGAGTCTGGAAATACCTTAAAACTATACCAAAAGGTAAAATAAGAACATATAAACAAGTTGCTGCTGCTATAAACAGCCCTAAATCAGCTAGAGCTGTTGCTAATGCTTGTGCTAAAAACCCATATGCCCCAAAAATACCTTGTCATAGAGTGATTAGATCTGATGGAGCACTTGGAGGTTACTCAGGCAGAGGTGGAATTAAGCAAAAGCTCAAATTACTAAGATCTGAAAAAGTAGCTATTTAAAGTTATTTTAAACCTTTTTTAAGTTAAAAAGTCAGTAAAATCAACGTTTTTTACCTTTTTTTGAGATTAATTTACAAATAACATAATTCACCCTTCGGTTGTACCATATATTAACATATACGAAAAATAGACCCATCTATGGGCGTTTAAATGCTATATTCAATTAGTGCATCGCTCTACTATTCAACTATATCAATGCTTTTGGACTCCCCTATTTTTTGGAATTTTCATAACCACAATCGAAAAAAGTCCTTATTTTAAAAGGATATTTGATGTTTTTCATAAATTGCTATAAATTTCCATTCTTGCAAGGCATATTAGAGTGATTTTAACATTCAATGGTCTAAAATATTTAAAAATTTTTGTTATTTATATTTTTTATAAAAATACAATAAATACAATAGTTTATAATAGATACTTAATGTAATACTTCAGATAATAGTAAATAAATATTACCTTTTATTTTACTTTTTTAACTAAGTTCTCTCTTCTCGAAATGTAGATACCACTTAATACAATAATAAACAAACCTAAGAAAGTCCAATTATCAGGGAAATCACTAAAGAAATAATAGCCTATAACTATGTTAGTAATGATCTCAAAATAACTAAAAGGAGCTAATTTTGAAGCATCAGCGTATTTTAGAGATAATATTAGAAATAAGTGACCTACGCAGGCAAATACACCAATAGCAGCCATCATTGACCACTGATTAATTGTTGGCTTTATCCAAACAAAAGGAATTACACATGAAATAATAACAGCCCCTACTACACCAGTTAACAATAAAGTTAATAAAGGGTTGTCTGAAGTACTTAACTTACGAGTAATAATTAAATAAAATCCATACATTATTCCTGTTCCAAGCGCAGCAATACTTGCTAAATTAATTTCTACAAAACCAGGTCTTATAACAACCAAGGATCCTATAAATCCTATAATTACAGCTGACCATCTTCTAAATCCAACCTTCTCACCTAAAAAAATTGGAGAAAAAGCTGTAACAATCAAAGGTGCAACAAACGCCAAAGTTAATGCTTTTGCTAAAGAGATTACTGAAATGGCATAAAAGAAACAAATATTTGCTGTTAAAAGTATTAAGCCTCTTATAAATTGTAGCTTTGGTTTGTCTGTCCAAACAAGATTTTCTCGAAAAAAGAAAAACATAATTGGTAAAGTGAACGCTACAGTAAAAAAATATCTTGCCCAAGTGATTTGTAATACGGGTAATTCTGCACTTAAATATTTAGCAAAACCATCCATAATAGGAAGCATTACCCACGCTAAAAGATTAAATAGAATAGCCTTCATATAAGAAGGATATAGATTAATTAAAGTATTTTAAAGCAAAGAATACAACAATTGGAATAGTTATAAAAGACATGAGTGTTGACACAACAATAGTACTAGCAACACTATCAACAATTTTTTTAGGTGAATAAATTGATGCAACAAGATAATTAAGAACCGCGCTAGGCATTGAACATTGTATCAGTAATACACCAGCTGCGAACCCTTCTAGACCAAAATATAATATCAATAAATAACCAATAATAGGTCCAACAATTACTCGGCCTAAAGAAGAAAATATTGCCTTGTTAAGTGAAAAAACTTTAAGTCTTGTTAGTGCTATTCCTAATGACATCAAAATTAAAAATATCGTGGCATACATTAATAAAAAAGTAGTATTTTCTATAAATCCTGGAAGTTCATAATCGTAATAAAGTAAAAAAACTGCAATAATGATTGCATAAAAAGGTGGGCTTTTTAGTATGACTTGTAAACTAAATTTTCTATCTGCTAAAAAAACACCTAATGTAAAGTGACACAAAATGATTAAAGCAGAAATAGCGGCTGAAACACCAAGACCTTGAGACCCGTACGCGAATAAACATATTGGTAAACCCATATTACCAGTATTAGGCATTGTTAAAGGCGGAAGTTCTCTTATTATATCTTTAGTATTCAAAAGAAATAATATGATTATTCCAATAATAATGAACCCAACAATTGCAATTGCATAGTACCAAAAATAGTTAATAAAAATACTAAATGATATATTTACTGGATTTAATGCATAAATAATCATTGCCGGTGTACCAACATTTGCAGCAAAATTAGTGATAAATGTAGTGTCAATTTTAGGATTTTTTTTGCCGAGATAATATCCAATACCCACAACAAAGAATACTGGAAACAAAACTTCAAAAAGTTTTATATAAATATCCATTAATTATAGAGTCTAATTAAAGTTGGAAATTTAAGAATATTTTTATTTTTCTTAAAAATTGATAGACAATTTTTTATATTTTTTTCAGTAGTTTTATGGCTTATAATAACAATTGTAGCCTTCTTATTTTTCTTATCAGGAGTTTGAATAATTCTTTTTACTGAGATCTTAAATTTAGATAATCGATTTGTTATTAAAGATAAAACACCCTGTTTATCCTTAACCTCAAATCTAAGATATAATGAATTAGAATAATTTTGATTGTTAAAGGGTTTTATAGATTTTCTTTTATTATAAGAAATTCCAAAAGGGGGTTTAATATTTCCTCTCAAAATTGATAATAAATCTGATAATAAAGATGATGAGGTTGGTCCAGGACCAGCCCCCTCTCCTTGTAAAATACTTTGACCTACTGGTTTGCCCTCTGTAATAACCGCATTCATTACACCATTCACATTTCCGATATATGAGTTTTTACTCACTAAACATGGATGTACTGTTTCAAATAATTGATTATTAATAATTTCAGAAATCCCAAGTAATTTTATCCTCAAACCTAATTGATTTGCTATTTTAATATCTTCTAACTTAATGTTTTCAATTCCTTCCATTATACACTTACTTTTTGATATTTTGATATTAAATGAAAGCGCTGATAAAATTCTAATTTTAGCAAAAGCATCGAAACCATTAAGATCTAATTTAGGATTACCTGGTTCAGCATAACCAAGTACCTGAGCTTTCTTTAAAACTTTTTCAAAACTTTCGTTACTATTTTCCATCTCTGATAAGATATAATTAGTTGTCCCATTTAAGATTCCATAAACTTTTTTAATCTTATTAGTTGCTAAACCCTCTTTAATAGTTCGAAGAATTGGAATTCCTCCAGCAACAGAAGCCTCGAACTCTAGATTTACTTTATTCATTTCAGCTAGTTTAGATAAATGGTCCCCATGTTTAGCAATTAATGCTTTATTTGGTGTTATTACATTTACTTTATTTTTCAAAGCGTATTCTACTATCTTTTTGGAAATACCATCAGATAAACCAATACATTCAAATAAAATATCTATTTTTTTTTCTTTAAAAATTTTTAAAGGATTTGAATAAAAAATTTTTTTATCTATGTTAAACCGTCTTTTTTTATTTTTATTTTTAGCAGATATAGCTACAATATTTATTTTTTTTCCAGTTTTTATCTCTATTTCTTTCTTTTTTGAATTTAATTCATTGTATAAAAATATTCCAACCTGACCCAATCCAACTAGTGCAATATTTATATTTTTATTCATTTGTTAATATCCGGAAATTTACTTTTTTTGATATAATCATTAATATAAATTTCATACTCTTCAATTGTCATTAATCTAATATCATTTGATTTTTTTATTATTTCGGTCAGTTTGTTATTATCATTTTTTTTATCACTTTTCTCATTCCAATATTTAGAGTCAATATTAAATGAACATGCGTTTAAAAATATGAAGAGAGCTATAAATAATAATCTATTCATTTAAAACCAGCATCTTTTGGAAAATTAAATTTCATATTCATGTTTTGTATTGCTTGACCCGCTCCCCCTTTAATAAGATTATCAATAGCAGAAAGTATAATTATCTTATTCTTATTTTTTGATTTACAAACAGATATATTGCAATTATTCGTATTAATTACATCATTTGTGCTTATTAATTTGTCTTTATTTAATATTTTTATAAAATTTGCTTTTTTATAATATTTTTTCAACGTGTTTAATATTTTTGATACTGAAGAAGTCTGATTAAGCTCAACATAAATTGTGCTTAAAATGCCTCTAAACATAGGTGATAAATGAGGAGTAAAATCAAATTGAATATTTCCTTTAACGCATCTCTTGATCATTTCTTCAATTTCAGAATTATGTCTGTGTGATGCAACACCATAAGCACTTAAAGATTCATATAAATTTTTATCTTTATATTTTTTGTGTACACCTCTTCCAGCACCAGAATATCCTGATTTTGAGTCAATTATAATATTATGATTTTTTATTAATCTATCTT
Source organism: uncultured Pelagibacteraceae bacterium (assembly GCA_902558445.1). Taxonomy (GTDB): domain Bacteria; phylum Pseudomonadota; class Alphaproteobacteria; order Pelagibacterales; family Pelagibacteraceae; genus Pelagibacter. The sequence goes on from CACEDX010000004.1 coordinate 23,116, forward strand.
TTAATAAAGGTATCAAAGGTAATAGAATAGAAGTCGGATAACATCCGGGACAAGAAATAATTTTATAATCTTGAACTTTTTTACCTGTAATTTCAGGTAAAGAATAAATACTATTCTTAATATTATATTTTGCTTTATGATCTTTTTTATACCATTTTTTGTAATCTAAAGCTTTTTGAAGCCTAAAATCTGCGGCAAGATCAATTAAAACGTTTTGTTTATTCAAATATTTTGAAATTACTTGTGCTTCTCCATTGGGAAGTGCTGTAAATACAACATCAATTTCATTCAAAAATTTTTTATTGAATTTTACAATTTTGGGTAATCTTTTTAATCCAATTGTTTTATCGTAATAAGAAATTTTTTTTCCTATTGATTTATTTCCACATAAATACTTTATTTTTACATATTTATGTTTATTTAACAATTTTATCAATTGGATACCAATATAACCAGTTGATCCAGCGACTAATACATTAAGCTTAGGCATTTCTTATTATAACAGTTAAAAATTAAAAAAAAATTATCTTTTAGAAAACTGAAAGCTTCGTCTAGCTTTTCTTCTTCCAGGTTTTTTTCTTTCAACTGCCCTGGAGTCTCTCGTGGTTAATTTCTCAGTTCTAAGAGTAGATTTAAAGCTTTCATCAAATAATACCAAAGCTTTTGAAATTCCATGTACCATTGCCCCTGCTTGTCCTGTTGGACCGCCACCTTTAACATTACACCTCACATCATAATCTGTAGATTGATTTATTAATTCAAAAGGTCTTGTAATTTGCATTTTATGATTCTCGCTAGCGAAATACTCATTGTATAATTTACCATTAACATAAATTTTTCCTGAACCCTTTTTAAGCCAAACTCTTGCAATAGATGTTTTCCTTCTTCCAGTTGCATATTTGCTATCCTTGAAATCAAGTTTTAACTTTGTTGTTTTTGATGAAGTTTGAGTGTTTTCCATATTAATTTCTTGCTATATTCTTGCTATTTAACTTATCTAATTCAATTACTTTAGGATTTTGAGCTGAGTGAGGATGACTGTCACCAGCATATATTTTAAGTTTTGTAAGTTGTTTTCTGCCTAAAACACCACCTGGTAACATTCTTTTAACTGCTAATTTTAATGCCTCACCTGGTTTTTTTTCATGTAATTTTTCTGGAGTTGTTTCTTTAATACCTCCAGGATGACCAGTGTGTCTGTAATATTTCTTATTTTGAAATTTTTTTCCTGTAAATTTTGCATGCTCTATATTTTTGACTACTACAAAATCTCCTGTATCCATATGAGGAGTGTATGTTGCTTTATTTTTTCCTCTAATGATTTTAGATACAATTGTTGCAAGCCTTCCTACAACAGCATTTTTTGCATCAATTTCAAACCAAGATGAATTAAGCTCGCTTTTTTTAACAAATTTCGTCATTACGCGGGATTAATACTATTATTAGGTTTAAAGTCAATTTTATATTTACCTTGTAAAACAACTCTATTCTGTTAAAAAGAGATTGCCGATTTGATCCTATTGCGGGCATAAACTGCTAAAAGGGAAATTCTCACAAAATCGGTAGGTATTTGAACTATATTGTGCGCCTTGCATAAAGCATAAGCACTAAAAAAGGAGTAAAAATGAGTACAAAAAGAAATAATCCAGAAACTATAGCCATTCATGGTGGTGACTATAAAAGTGATCCAGCCACAAATGCGGTAGCTGTACCTATCTATAGAACGACATCGTATCAATTTAATAATACTGAGCATGCTGCTAATCTTTTTGCATTAAAAGAATTTGGAAACATATACACAAGAATTATGAATCCAACAAATGATGTTTTAGAAAAAAGAGTTGCAGCTTTAGAGGGAGGACTATCTTGTGTAACAGTATCTTCGGGTCAAACAGCTTCATCTTTTACAATATTGAATGTGGCTCAAGCGGGTGACAACATTGTAAGTTCAACAGATCTATATGGTGGAACTGTATCTTTATTTACTCATACATTAAGTAAATTGGGAATTGAAATTAGATATGCGGATCCAAGTGATCCAAAAAATTTTGAAAAAATGGTAGATGATAAAACAAGAGCTTTTTATGGAGAAACTTTACCAAATCCTTATCTTAGAGTTTTTCCTATTAAAGAAGTTTCTGATATTGGCAGAAAATATAATATTCCATTAATCATGGACAACACTGCATCACCAGTTATTTGTAAACCTATTGAACATGGTGCAGCCATAGTAATTCATTCCCTTACTAAATATATTGGTGGACATGGAACTGCAGTAGCAGGGAGTATTGTTGATAGTGGTAATTTTGATTGGACTGCTGATCCAAAAAGACAACCTTTATTTAATGAACCTGATGCTAGTTATGGTGGTGTAATATGGGGTAAAGCAGTGCCTGAGCTTACAGGAGCAAATGTTCCTTTTGCAGTGAGAGCTAGAGTATGTTTACTAAGAGATCTTGGTTCCGCATTAGCACCAGATAATGCATTTGCCATAATTCAGGGTTTAGAAACTGTAGCCTTACGTATGAAACAACATTGTCAGAATGCTGAGAAAGTTGTTAATTTTTTAAAAAAACACAAAGAGGTTACAAAAGTAATTTATTCTACTGAACATGATAAACCAATCGCTGATAGAGCAAAAAAATACCTAAAGGGTGGTTATGGGCCAATGGTTGGTATTGAATTAAAAGGTGGTATAGAGGCTGGAAAAACATTCATTGAGTGTTTAAAAATGTTTTATCATGTTGCAAATATTGGTGATGTAAGAAGTTTAGCAATACATCCTGCTAGCACAACTCATAGCCAATTAAATGAAAAAGAACTTGCAGCATCTGGAGTTACACAGAGCTATGTAAGACTCTGTATTGGTATTGAGCATGTAGATGATATCATTGAGGATTTAAACCAAGCTTTAAACAAATCTTCTAAAGGTAAATTAAGGGCAGTTAGTTAAATCTTGTATTAAGAAATAGAAAATAGATACAAGAACTTACCAAAAAGATTGAGCTTATTTGGTGCATAGATGCTATATAGATTTGTGCACCATATAAAACTGTTATTATTCCTAAAAAAATTTGCAATAAAATAATGAAACCCAATAAATTTATAGAATTGTATAAATCAAAAATTTTCTCCCTATAAATTTTGTAAAACATAAATAAATAATAAAATCCGATTATATAAGCTAAGTTTCTATGAATAAATTGAACCAAAGATGGATCGCTAAAAGCAGATAGTTTAAATAAATTAATAAATTCATTGTCGTCAGGAAAATATGCTGCACCCATATTTGGCCAGGAATTATAAATTTTTCCAGCATCCATACCAGATACAAAAGCTCCTATAACAATTTGTGTAAAGACCAATGTTAAAAAAACGAGTGGTATTAAAGGATTTATTTTATTTGTTGTATTATAACTCAAATTTAGCTTGAGATAGTTCCAGAATATTAATGATAAGATAATAAAAGCAATTAACAAATGAATAGATAATCTAAAATGACTTACATCAACTCTATCTACAAGACCACTACTGACCATATACCAACCAATAAAGCCTTGAAAACATATTAGAAAAAAAATTAAATACAAACTATACAATTTTGAAATACTAATTTTAAAAGAAAAATAAATTAATGGTATTAAAAATCCGATACCAATTAATCTTCCTAAAAAACGATGTGCCCACTCCCACCAAAAAATAATTTTGAATTCTTGCATATTCATGTTGTAATTTTGTAATTTAAATTCAGGTATTTGCTTATAAAGATTAAAATATGAAATCCAGTCTTCTTGATTTAAGGGTGGTAAAAATCCTGAGAAAAGTTGCCATTTAGTAATTGAAAGACCCGAGTCCGTTAATCTTGTTAAACCACCAACAACAATCATAATGGACACAATCCAAAACATTGAAATTAACCAGAGAGATAATTGATAATTAATCTTATGATTTGCTGTGTACATATGCGCATAAATATAATAATTTTTTAATTATCCAAATATATAAATGTCGCCACAAAAACGAAAAAAACTAAGCAAAATTAGATCAGAACTAGATAAAATAGATAATTCACTTATAAAAATAATAAAAAAGAGAACATTTCTCGTAAAAAAAGTTTTAGAACTTAAAGATAGAAAAAATCAAATAGTTGATCAAAAAAGAATTAAATCCATACTTAGTAATATAAGAAAAAAATCTTTAAAGAATAAAATTGATCCACGTATTACTAATAGAATATGGAAAAATATGATCTGGTCTTATATTGATTACGAAAGAAGAAATTTTAAAAAAAAATGATTATTTACTATGTGGTGGTAATTTTTTTTCAACAAAAATTTCATGTTTTCTAGTTGAAGGATTATATTTTCTAGCTTTTAATTTTACTTTGGCTTTTTCTCCACCAGCAGGTTTTTTTACATAATAAAAAAAAGGACTATCAGGTTTTTCTTCAGGGACTAAACGAACTTTTATATGAGTTTTTTTTGCCATCTTATTTAAATTTTTTCAAACTTTTCACAATATTTGAAATCTTATTTAACTTATTTTTTAAATTATCTGCTCTTATAGAATTATCTGCCATTTCGTCAAGCTTTAAAGGTTCTTTTTTATTTAATATTTTCTTTACACCTTTAATAGTCATTCCTTGATCTTTTAATAAAAAATGAATTTTTTTTAATAATTCAATGTTTTTTTTGTCATAATATCTTCTATTTCCAGTAAGTATTTTAGGTTTAATTTGTTTAAATTCTTTTTCCCAGAAACGAAGGGTATGAGTGGGTAAAGAGTCTCCTTTTTTTGATTTTAAATTTAATATTTTAACAACTTCGCTTATAGTTTTGTAGGAATTGTCTTCTTTATTCATCTATTTCATTTTTTGATTTTATTATTTTTTTCAAATTTGTTGATTTATGAGTAATGAGTGTTTCTGATATATAATTATTTTCCTCTATTTTAATTCCAGAAACAATATCCCCGTTTGTAATGCCGGTTGCACAAAAAATTGAGTCACCTGTAATTATTTCATTTAACAAATACTTTTTATTTAAATTATCTATACCCATTTTTTTTCGCCCTATTTATATCATTTTCATTATCGAAAATGAATCTACCTTGAAAAAAACAATCAAAAGCATCCAAAGCAGAAGCTGCAAGCACACCCTCAGGTCCGCCACCAATTCCCATAAAAATATCTATATTATATTTTTTATCAGAAACTAATAAAGCTCCTGATACATCTCCGTCAGAAATAAGTTTTAAATTCACCTTCAAATTCCTTAGTTCTTCAATAATTTTTTTATGCCTTGGTCGATCTAAAATACATGCAGAAAGTTCATTAGGTTGTTTATTCTTATAATCTGCAAGATTAGAAATATTTTTTTTAACTGAATAATCCAAATCAATAATACCTTCAGAGGGTACATTAGCAGAAATTTTGTTCATATAAGTCTCTGGTGCACTAAATAAATTTGACTTTTCTGCAACTGCAATAACAGATAATGCTCCTGGCAGATTATTTGCTGCAAAATTAGTTCCTTCTAAAGGATCCACAGCAATATCTAACTCAGGACCACTCATGGTACCTAAAGTTTCCCCAATATAAAGCATAGGAGCTTCATCCAGTTCTCCCTCTCCTATAACTACCTTTCCTCTCATTTCTATTTCATTAAGTTTATTTCTCATTGCATCTACAGCCGATTTATCTGCTGCTATTTTATCTTTTTTTCCAACAAAATGGTAAGATGATAAGGCTGCTTTAATTGAAACATTTAAAAATAAGTCTTCAAGTTTTTTGTCTAATGACATTATTTTGCAGTTTCAATAGATATATTTTTCTCTAATTTTGACTCAAATTCTCTCAATCTTTTCCAAACTGAAATTAGTTCGACAATAATTGGCCAGCTTCTAACTAAATATTGCAGTGATGTTTCAACTCGACCAAAAGCTCTTATAATTTGTTGAACAAAACCAAGTGTTATTGCACCAGTTACAATCGTTGGTGCTAATGCCAAATATGGAACAATTACCATACCTTGTAAGTAACTCCATTTTACTGCATTAAAGTAAAGGTAGTGAAAATACATCTTATAATGAATTTTTCTAACACCACCATAAAGATCTGTAATTTTTGCAGGTTGTGCGCTTTCTTTAAAATCCTCTCCTAAAACTAATTCTTTCCTATAAGCAGCCTCTTCTTTTTGAATATCATATTCAATGCCAGGAAGTTTAATCCCAACACTAGCCAATAATATTGTTCCTCCCAGTGCTGATATAATCGCGACCCAAACTAAAGCATGTTCAACTTCGCCAATCCATGGTAACACTGTAATACTTTTTGATAAGCCCCATAAAATTGGAGTAAAAGCAATCAATGTCATTACACTTCTCAGTAATTCAGCCCCTAGCCCTTCCATTATTCTAGCAAATTTAAGAGTGTCCTCTTGAACTCTTTGAGATGCTCCTTCTATTGAAGAGGCATCATTCCATTTGTCATGATAAAAATCTGCCATTGCAGTTCTCCATCTAAATGTCCAGTGGCTGGTAAAATAATCACTAAAAATAACTACTAAAATGTATACCGCTGCAATTTTAGCAAATGTAAAAAGATACGAGATAAATTCTTTTTCAGATACAGAGTTAGGATTAGTTAGGGCTTTTTGTAAAGTATCGTAAAATTCACCAAACCATTCATTAATTCTCACATCAAGTTGAACCTGATACCAAGTAGCCATTAAAATCAGTAACGTTCCACCTATACTCCATAAATACCATCTTCTATCTGTAAAAAATTTAAACATTATTTATCTATTTTAAAAAATTATCTGCGTAGGATTTTTTTACTATTTTTCTTTTTTTTGGCTCAATTAGTTCATAATCAATTTTTTTCTTCTTTGCATAATTTATTGCTAATTCTTTGGTTGAAAATTCTAATTTCAACTCAGTATACGTATCATTCGAACTTTCCCATCCCATTAAAGGATTTTTTGTTGGATCATTAGTTTCAAATTCAAGTATCCATTTATCAAGTTTTCCTAAACCAGATTGCATTGCACTTTTATTAGGTATGTAAATTTTTGCTTTTTTCATATCAATGGTCGGAGTGGCAGGATTCGAACCTGCGACCCTCTGGTCCCAAACCAGATGCGCTACCAGGCTGCGCTACACTCCGAGAATGTTCCTTATAACGTTTTTACTTATGTTTTCAATAAAAAGAAAAAGATAAAAAGACGAAGAATAAAGAAATAATAGTTTTTATCCTAATAATCTTAATATTTTTTAAATAAATAAATTTTTATATTTTTTGATAAAATTAATTCTATCTCGTCTTCTTATTCCAGCTAAATGAATTATTACAGGATCAAAATAAAAATTTGATATTTCATTATTTTTTGGATCATTAAAATTCTTGTTAGGCATACTATTCCAAATTCCACTTAAAAATTCTATCTTATTTAAAGTATACTTATTTGGTTTATTATCCGACAACTTTGAAATTTCAGCTTTAAAACCAATTTCATCCATTACTGCTGCATTATCTGGCCAATAATGATTTAAATATTTTTTTTTGTTCCACACATTTTTAAAAAAGTTTAAAGACCAATTAGTATTTCTGACAAGAATTACTCCAACATTAGGTCCCCAAGTTAAAAAATCAACATTCATATATTTTGTTTTATGTTTGGATTTAAAAAATTGGTTATGAATAAAAATATGTTTTGATTTATCAACATGATTTAGAATATTCTCATATCTACATATAAAAGAGTCAGCATCTAGCCATAAATAAAATTCGTGTGTTTTAGCCTCAAGATGTTCAATTAACATTTTGATTTTTAACCAATAAAAATGTCTTTCAAATGAACTTCTTTTATCAATTTCATAATCAAATTTAAAATGATTGGCATATTTAATTATGGTTTTTTCTGATTCTTTTCCAACATTTCTATATCTATAGTTGTAGCCAGATAAAATCTTCAGTTTACTATTCTTAAAATTTTTGACACTACTTTTAAAAAAAAACATTTATTTATTATTAAGAATTATCAATATTTTTACCATATACATCACAATTAAAATGTAAATTAAAAAGACCAGCAAATATTTCTACATGAAAACTATAATTAACTTTTGCTAATAAATAGATATAAGATAAGCATAACATTTAATTTAAAAAATAATGATTATCGAATGTATTAATTGTAAAAAAGTTTTTGAAATAAACTCAGAACTTATACCTGAAAATGGAAGAACTATTCAGTGTGGTTCGTGTAACCATGTTTGGTTTTATAATCCTAGAGTCATAGATATTAAAAAAGATATAAAACAGGAAGTTGAAATTAATATTTCAGAAAAACCGACTAAAAAAAAAATTAATAAAAGCGAACAAAAAGTTTTTGAGGAAAAAGATTATTCTAAATTAAAAGATAAAAAAAATTATGAGATAACTAAATACAAACCAAGGAAAAGTCTATCATTTATTAAATTACTTTCATATTTAATTGTGTTATTGATAACATTTGTTGCTTTATTAGTTGTTATAGATACTTTTAGCACATACTTATATCAATTATTCCCTTCACTTGAGCTTGTTATATTTAGTCTTTTTGAGATATTGAAAGATATTAAATTATTTATTAAAGACTTAGTTTAATCATGATTAATTACTTATCCAAACCTTTCAAATGGTTTTTTAAACTTGAATCGGCTAGCGGTTTAGTTTTGCTATTTGCTGCTATAATTGCATTGATAATCAGTAACTCTAATTTATCTGATTTATATTTTTCGACTTTGAATAAATACTTATTTATAGGTATTAATAACTTTGGATTAAAATTATCTGTTTTACATTGGATTAATGATGCTTTGATGGCAATATTTTTTTTCTTTGTTACTTTAGAAATAAAAAGAGAATTTTTACAAGGTGAGCTTTCAAATATAAAACAAGCTTTACTTCCAATAATTGCTGCTGTAGGTGGCATGTTGGTTCCTGCACTATTTTATGTTTTTATAAACTTCGGTGATAGCGAAACTATGAATGGATGGGCCATTCCCTCTGCTACCGACATTGCTTTCTCACTTGGTGTATTATCTCTGTTAGGAAAGAGAGTGCCATTATCTCTAAAAGTTTTTTTAACAGCTTTAGCAATCATTGATGACTTAGGAGCGATTGTTATCATTGCTTTATTTTATTCAGGTGATTTAAGCATCAAATACTTAACTCTTATGCTGTTAGCTTTTATTTTATTACTAGTTATAAATAAATTTAATATAAAAAAATTTTTACCTTACTTAGTTGTAGGTATATTTCTTTGGGACTTTACACATAATTCAGGTATTCATGCTACTATTGCTGGAGTTTTATTAGCCATGACAATACCTCACCGAAAAAAAGAAAAAGATTTTTCTCTATTAATTAAAGTTGAACATGCAATAAGTCCCTACGTAGCTTTTGGTATTATGCCTTTATTTGCTTTTGCCAATGCAGGAGTATCTCTGGAGGGCTTATCTTTTAGTTCTTTATTAGACAAAGTGCCACTTGGAATTTTATTAGGATTATTTTTAGGTAAACAATTAGGTGTCTTTGTATTTTCATATGTAGCAATTAAAACAAAAATTGCTCAAATGCCTAATAATTCAAATTGGTATAACTTTTATGGCGTGGGTGTTCTAACTGGTATTGGTTTTACAATGAGTCTTTTTGTTGGAAATTTAGCTTTTATTGAGAATATGCAATATATGGATGGTGTAAAAATAGGAGTACTAACTGGGTCACTTTTATCCACTTTATTTGGTTACTTCTTAATACTACTTACACCTAATAAATGACAAAAAAATTTATATTAGGTTTTACAATAATTATGTTTTTTTTTAAAAGTTCAGCTATAGCAAATTATGAAAAAACTTTTTTTGATCTAAATATCGAGAGCATATCGGGCGATATAATAAATTTTAGTGATTTTAAAAATAATGCAGTATTAGTTGTAAATACGGCAAGCTATTGTGGATTTACAAATCAATATGAAGAACTTCAAATTCTTTGGGATAAATATAAAAATAAGGGTTTAGTTGTTCTTGCTGTACCGTCAAATTCATTTAATCAGGAGAAAAATAAAAACTCAGAAGTTAAAGAATTTTGTGAAGTAAATTTTAATATCACTTTCCCACTTTCAACTATTACTGAGGTAAAAGGAAATAATGCACATGAGTTATTTAAATGGGCTAAAACTAATCATGGTAGCTCAGCAGTACCAAAGTGGAATTTTCATAAGATTTTAATAAACAAAGAGGGAAAAATTGAGGATACATTTTCCTCTTTCACTAAACCATTATCAAATAAAATAATTAATAAAATAGAGAGTATTTTATAAATTTAGAGTAAGCCCATCGAAAGCAGGTATTGTGTTTTTTGGTAAAATTTCCATGAGAACTTTGTAATCTAATACTGGAGATAAATTGGTTAAAATAGCTTTTTTAGGTTTGAACTTTCTAATCATAGAAAGAGAGGTCTCTAAATTAAAATGTGATGGATGGTAATTATACCATAGGCAATCTATGACTAAAAACTTCAAATTTTTGAAATATCTAAAATCTTTAGTGTAAATTTTACTTACATCGCTTATATAAGCCAGTTTCTTGTCAATTATAAAACAATTAGATTTAACTTTTCCGTGTTCAACTTTAATAGATTTAACAGAAATTTTTTTCTTATTATTAGATGTAAAAAAAGTTTTTGGTAATTTATGCAATTTTAAAGTAGCAGGATATTCTCTAGAATAACTTTTGAATATATACGAAAAACTATTTTTTAAATATTTAGAAGTAAATGGATCAGCATATACATCGATTTGATTTTTGCTACTTATATAAAATGATCTTAGATCATTTATTCCGTGTGTTTGATCACCATGCATGTGGGAAAAAAGCACTTTATCTATTTTTTTAATCTTATGTCTTAATAATTGTTGACGTAAATCAGGTGAAGTATCAATTAATATATTTTGATTAGAGGTTTTTAATAGTGCAGAACATCGTGTTCTATAATTCTTCTTGATTTTAGGATCACAATTACCAAAAAAGCCATCTGGTCTTGGTACACCCATTGAACTACCACAACCAAGTATTATAAACTTCATATAATTTTAATTAAAAAAAAGATTATTAAAATTATTAGTGGTAATTTTGATAAGTTCAGATTTTTCAATGCCCTTTATTTCTGCAAGTTTAGCTGCAGTAAAATCTATAAATGATGGTTCATTTTTTTTTCCTCGATTTGGCACTGGAGCTAAAAAAGGACTATCTGTTTCAATAAGAATTCTATCTAATGGAAGAGACTTAAATGTATTCTGAAGATCAACAGAATTTTTAAAAGTGATAATACCACTTGCAGAAAAATAAGAATTAAATTTTAAAAGCTTTTCTGCAAATTTTTGAGATCCTGTAAAACAATGCATCAAAATTTTTAACTTTTCATCTTTATATCCATTTAATACTTCATAAGTTTTTTCTTCAGCATTTCTTGAATGAATAATTAGTGGTATGTTTGCTTTTAATGCAGCCTTAATGTGTATTTTGAAACTTTCTATCTGTTTATCTCTGTCTGAATTATCATAATAAAAATCAAGACCAGTTTCCCCTACCCCAATAATTTTTTTATTTTCATTTAAATTTTTTGTAAAAAATTCTGAGTTGATATTATTTTTATCTGCTTCATGCGGATGTATTCCAATTGTACCAAATATAATTTCATCCTTATTTACAATTTCTTTAACTCTGGAAAAGCTTTCAATAGATGTTGAGATTGTTAATAATTTTTTAACACCAATTTCTTTTGATCGCTGTATAACATTTTTTAGATCGCTAAATAATGGCTCATGATCTAGATGACAATGTGAATCAATCATTTTCTTTTTCTATTTTGTTAAATAATATATCAATTTTATTAATAGCACTTCCTTTTTTTAAAAATTCATTATTTCCGATTGACTGAAAAATTACATCTTTTTCTTCAAGGTTGAAAATTTTAAGTGCTTTAAGAGACGATTGTGGAATAATTGGATATAATAAAAAAGTTACTTTTCTAACAATTTCAAGAGTTGTATAAACTATTGTATTTAGCCTAATTTTATCATCCTTTTTTTTCCACGGCTCTTGGTCATTAAAATATTTATTGGCTTCAAATAATCGATTTACGATATAATCAATATAATAGTTGATATTTTGATTATCTATTTCCGATCTCAACTTATCTAAATTCTGACTATATTCATCTAAAATTTTTATATCATCATTTTCAAATTTAATTTTATCTGGCACCTTGCTATCACAATTTTTAATAACAAATGCAGATACACGTTGACATAAATTACCAAAATTATTGGCTAAATCACTATTAATACAATCCTCTAATCTTTCTTGAGAAATATTACCATCATTTCCAAATGAAACTTCTTTGATTAAATAATATCTCAAAGGATCCAATCCATATTGTTTTATTATTTCTAATGGATCCAATATATTTCCTTTTGATTTAGACATTTTTTCCTCATTAGATAATATCCATCCATGTCCGTAAACTTTTTTTGGAGGAGTAATTTTTGCAGCCAATAAGAACGCAGGCCAATATATTGCATGAAATCTTAATATATCTTTTCCAATCAAGTGAACAGATGCTGGCCAAAATTTTTTATACAATTCGTCATCTTTATTGGGATAATTTAAAGCACTAATATAATTAGTCAGAGCATCCAACCATACATATATGACATGATCATCATCGTTTGGAACTTTAATACCCCATGAAAAACTTTTTCTACTTACTGACAAATCTTTTAATCCACTTTTGACAAAACTTATGACTTCATTTTTCCTAGATGCGGGAGAAATAAAAGTAGGATTTTTTTCATAAAATTCTAATAATGGCTTTTCCCACTTAGATAATCTAAAAAAATAAGATTCCTCATCAACCCATTCAACAGGAGATTTAGATGATATGGCTACTTTTTTATTATCTAGATCTTCAATTTCATCCTCATTATAAAACGCTTCATCTGATACTGAATACCAACCAGAATATTTTGATAGATAGATATCATCATTTCTTTTTAATTCTTCCCATAAATATTGAACAGATTTTTTATGTCGAGACTCGGTTGTTCTTATAAAATCATTATTTGTTAAATTTAGATTTTTGGATAAATTTTTGAATGTTTTGCTAATTTCATCGCAGAACGCTAAAGGTTCAACTCCTTTTTTTTCAGCAGCTCTTTGAATTTTTAAACCATGTTCATCAGTCCCAGTGAGAAAATAGACTTTATATCCATCAATTCTTTTAAACCTAGCAAAAAAATCAGCAATAATACTTGAATAAGCATGACCCATATGAGGTTTGGCTGAGGGATAATAAATAGGTGTTGTAATATAATAATTTTTATCCATTTAAAAGCTTTGAATTTATTTCTAAAAATAAAGATTCATCATCTAAATTGAATTTCTTAAAATCATTTATTCTTTTTAAAAAATAATTGTAAATATCTGAATTTGAAACTGAGATATCTTTTATTAGAAATAATTCAAGTATATTGTAAACAAATATTTTAGATTGCTTATCATCTTTATAAATATTTTCACTTATTAATTTTAATAAAAAATTCTTTAAATTTATTTCTTTTAAATCAATTTTTTTTTCTTCAGAAAATTTTAAAAGATCATAAATTTCTCCAGGTGTTGAATAATAACTTAATAAATCTTTATTTATGAGATCATCAATATTTTTATCAAAAAGAAGTGAACAAATTTCATTAACCTTATCATTTTCTAAGGATATATTGAAATTAAGACACCGAGATAAAAGTGTTGGAATGATTTTCTTATTACTATTAACTAAAATAAAAAATATATTCTCATTTGGTTCTTCAAGTGTTTTTAATAATGCATTTACTGAATTTAAATTCAAGTATTCAATATTATCAATTAAAACAAATCTTGGCTTACTATTGAATGAAGACTTGTTGAGTTGAATTATTAATTCTCTAATTTGCTCTATATCTATGTTCTTTTTATCAGAATTAATGTCTATTAGATTGAAATTTGGACAAGAACCATTTTGAATTAATTTAAATGAGCGATTATCTGGATTTATCTTAAATTTAATTAAATCATAAGGCATTTCTTCATCTTTTGATAAAACAAAATTAATTAGATGATAAGCGAGAGTACATTTGCCTATACCTTTTTGACCAGTTAATAAAATCTTTGATGGTAATCTTTTTTGTTCAAATAATTTAGCAAAAACTAAAAAGTTATCCTGTAGTCCATAAAGATTTATTTGGCTGATAGGATATAAATTCATTTTACTAATTTTTCGATTTTTTCAATTATGATTTTTTTGTTTAAATTTATGGGAAGATTTGAATTGATAATTTTATATTTTTTTTTATTTTTTGATATTCTTAAAAAACCATTTTGTACTTTTTTATAAAATTTTTCTTTGAATTTATCATAACGATTAAGTTTTTTTCGTTGTTTCAATCTTTTTTGCATATTGTTTATGTTAACAATACTTAAAAATGTAAAATCTACTTTAAATGACTTTAAAATGTGATTATTAATCTTTTTAATAATTCCTAAATTTACACCCATTCCAAAATGTTGATAAGCAATGGTAGAGTCGGTAAACCTATCTAATAAAATTATCTTTTTTCTAAAATTTTTTTTTAAATTGTCTATGTTCTCACTTCTAGCTGCTAAATAAAGTAACAAGTCTGTATTTTTATTAAAATTAGATTTTTTATCTAAGATTAATTTTCTAATTTTTTCGGAGTTTTTATTCCCTCCGGGTTCTCTTATCTTTATATGAGGTATCTTTTTTCTTTTTAAATATTTAGAAACATTATCAATATGAAAAGTTTTTCCACTACCTTCAATACCTTCAAAGGCTATAATAATTTTTTTAGACATCACCCCAAATCAAATAATTTAAGGATTTCATTAATCTTGAAAAAATATTTACTTTGTTAACTTGTTCTTTTGCTAAAAGATCATATTCATCAATTAATTCATCATCGTAAATGATCTTTAATTTGGCTAAAACTTGGTCTTTACTAATTGGAGCCTCTACAGGTCCTTCATATAACATTTTAACTTTTAATAGTTTTTTCTTACCTTTTTTTATAATTTTATAGATATCTTCTTTAGTATAAACCTTAACAAAATCCTTTTTTCCTAACCAAACATCAACACTATCAAAATCTTCTCCCGATTTATTTATTTCTACTAAATCAAAATTCGTTAAACCATATGTCAATAATTTTGAGCTTTCTCTAGATCTAGAATTTTTAGTTTCAAAACCACTAGCCACTGCAATTAGTCGTCTACCTTTTCTTTCTAATGATGATGCTAAAGAATATTTTTCCACTGCAAGATATCCAGTTTTAATTCCATCTGCACCCATATTTTTATATAAAAGTGGATTTCTATTTCCCTGAGTAATTGGATCACCACCAGTTCTATCCCAAGTAAATTCTTTTTCACTGAACCACTTATAATACTCTGGATAGTTTTTAATTAAATAATGAGACATTATCATTATATCTTTTACTGTTGAATAATTATCAGGATCATTTATTCCGGATGAGTTTGCAAAATTTGTATTACTCATACCAATTTCTTGTGCTTTAGAAGTCATCATAATAGCAAATTCTTCCTCTGTACCTGCTATTCCTTCGGCTAATGCAACACAAGCATCATTTCCTGAGGCAACAATAATACCTCTAAGTAAATTTTCTACACTTACCTCGTCATTGACCATTACAAACATTGAGGAATATCCAGATGTTGACAACCGCCAAGCTTTCTCTGAAATAATAAATTTTTCATCTAGGGTTAAATCACCTGATTTAATTAAATCAAAAGCAATAATGGAGGTCATTATTTTTGTCATTGAAGCAGGGTAAATTGATCTGTCTGGTTCCTTTTCGTATAGAATTTCACCTGATAAAAAATCTTGTAAAATTGCTGTTCTTGCTTTTATGTCAATATTAGAATGTGCACTATTGGAAATAAAAAGAGTTATAAAAATTATAATTAGAAAATTTTTAAACATTTTTGAATACTTCTAAGTTTTCGAAATTAAGAGATTTTAACTTTTCAAATGACTCTTTCAAACTTTTTATATCATTAAAAGGACCTATTAATACTCTAAATTTAGTTTGTGATAATTTTTTAATTTTAGTGTTTTTAATTGAAGTTTCGTCTTTGATTCTAGAAATCATCATTTTAGCTGTAGATTTATAATAAAAATCAGCAATCTTTATTGAGTAAGAGAATTTTTCTTTTGTAGTTTTTTTTTCTTTTTTCTTAGTTTTGCTTAAATCATTAATTTGAATACCATCAATTGGTGCCTTTTCGGCAACTTTTTTTTCCTCGTCAAATGTTTTACTTTTTTTTGCAATAAAAGTAGAATTTCTAGATATTAAGACTATTTGTAATAGTGGTTCATTGAAATCAAGATCTAAATCTTCAGCAATTCTTTTTGAGACAACAGAATTGTAAAAATCTGAAAATTTTTGGTTATTTGATTTCACTTCTGCAATTAAAGACTTTCCATTTTTTGGATTTGTAATCTTAACAGCAGATTTTCTTTTTAGTGATTTGTGATGAATCATTAATGATCTATCATCTAATTTTTTAATTTTTTTTACATTTTCATCAAAAATTAAAACAAAACCACTATTACTATATTTTTTCTCTATTTTTGTTTCAATCTTATCCGTCTTCAATGCAACTTGTTCACAACCCATTAAAAATATTGATAATAAAAGTATTAATAAAATTTTATAATTCATTTTTAAATTTATCTTTTAAGGTACAAACTGCTAAAGCAAATCTTAGAGATCTATTCCATTGGAGAATTATTTCATAGTTATCAAAAACAATATATGCAGGGTTTAAAGTATCTGCGCCAGGAATAATATCTTTATCTGGGGTAATTATTGCAACATTATAATTTGATTTTAAAAAGCTTATATCATCGTAATTATCAATATATTTTTTAAAAAATCCTAATTTTTTTTTATTTTGTAGTTTTTTAGCAGAAACGTTTAAATACTTTTTTGGAATATCTTCTTTAAGATCTATTCTATAAAAACAAGGTGAATCTTTTTTCCAACCAATTTTTTTAAGATAATTAGCTGCTGAGGCATAAGCATCTTGAGAATTTTTTAAATCAATATAATTATCAGTATTAAAATCAATCGCATGATTTTTTATAGTTGAGGGCATAAATTGAAAAAAACCAAATGCACCTGCCCATGAACCATACAATGATTTATAATCTATCTGATCTTCATCAATTAATTTCAATAATATTAAAAGTTCTTTAGTGAAAAACTCAGATCTTCTCTTATCGTAACTCAATGTTGCTAAAGAAGAAAGAATATCCATTTTTCCGACATAAGTTCCATAATTAGTTTCTATACCCATCAATGACAATAAAAGTTCCTTTTCAATTTCAAACTTACTTTCAACAACATTGATCAAATCTTTATTATCTAAATAGAAATCAATACCTTTATTTAATTTTTTTGTAGAAGATCTCTTTGATACATAAGTTTTAGTGTCTTCATAAAATTCAGGTTGATACCTGTCGTATTTTATAACATTTGCTAAAAACTTAGTATCGGTCATTACTAGATCAAAAGTTTTCTCAGAAATATTATTAGCTAAAGCTCTTTGTTTAAAATCTTTTTTCCACTTTTCAAAATCAGTATTCTCATTTGCAAATAAGTTAGAATTTAAAAAAAATAGAATTAAAAAAAAAATATTAATTTTTTTCATATAAGTCATTTAGATATATAATTACAGCAATCCAAATAATAATAAAACTTAGAAATTTAACTAATGAAAAATCCTCTCCATAATAAAAATAACCTAAAATGAACTGTAATGTTGGCGTGATGTAAAATATCATTCCTGTTGGACCTAATCCAATTAACTCAACCCCTCTTACATATAGAAACAAAGGAATCACAGTCATCGGACCAGCTAAAAGTAAATATAGACTTAAGCCTGGATTACTTAAGTTAAAGTCGTTTAGACCATTATTTGCAATTATATAAAATGCAACTAAAGCAAAAGGGAAAATATATAAACTTTCTATTAGTAACCCAATATCGGTATCAATTTCAATTTTTTTTCGAACTAAATTATAAAAGGCCCAACTAAAAGCTACAATGAGACCGACCCATGGTAATGATTTAAGATTAAAAAAAATTAAAATTAATATTGAAACAAAAACTAGAATAATTGAAAAAATCCTTTTTTTGTTTAGTTCCTCTTTAAAAAAAATATACCCCAAAAGAACACTAATTATTGGCATTATAAAATAACCAAAACTAGCATCAATAATCCTTTCTGATGCAACAGCATATATCCATATAGACCAATTAACAAAAATTAAAAAACCAGACAAAAATAATGCAATTAATTTTTTCTTATCTTTTACTTCGTTTAAAAAAATTTTCCATTTAGATAGAAATGTTGTGGTTAAAATTAACATGATTGCTGTCCATAGACATCTGTGAACAACTAATTCAGTATGACCAATAAAAGAAACTGATTCAAAATATATAACTCCAATAAATCCCCACCAAAAAGAACCTAAAGAAGTTAATATCAAACCTTTGTTAAAATGATTTTTCATACTTATTAAATGAATAAAATATCATGAGTAATTAGACTATTTTATTGTTGAATTAAATATTTTTAATTATAAAAGTTTCTACATGGAGAGATGGCTGAGCGGTTGAAAGCACCGGTCTTGAAAGACTGGAGATCCCCTACTTACATTACGACGTTTAACATACTTATTTAGCTTTTACTTGTTTTTTAAAATTATAGTTTAACTAAAAACGTATTATTCTTAGCTTGCCTAAGCTACAAAACTATAAGCAAACTATAAGCAAGATTACTTTAATAACTTATTCTTAGCTTTTTCAAATTCACTTTTTGAAAGGGTACCATTCTTGTATAGTATTTTAAGTCGTTTAACTTTATTCATTATTGAGTTTTCATAATCACTAAATTTTTTTGTGTTTTTATTTTCTACTCTTTCCTCCTCCTCTAAATCTTTTAAATACTTAAGCGTTTTATTATCAACTACTTTTTTATTTGAGCTTTTATTTTTTTTATCGCCGTCCCCACTAATATTTAAAGATTTTAAAAAAATAAATAAAAGTGCAAAAAAACCACCAACAACAAGTAGTAAAGAAAATATTCCTCCAAATAAAGCACTCATAATCTATTTTAAAAGTTTATTTTTAGCCTTTTTAAATTGAGCTTCAGATAAAGTTCCATCTTCATATAGCTCCTCAAGTTCTTCTAAATCGTCAAGTAAATCTCTATCTTTTAGTTTTCTAGAATTAGTTTTGTTAAATATTTTAGTTTGACTATTTTTTATCGTATCAGTTCCTTCTGATGAATCCATTGCCCACAAAATTAAATTAAAGATAGGTATAATTTGAAACCAACCAGATTTATTTATATCGTGCATTCTTCTGCAACCAACAGCAATCATTGGGAGCATTCCACCTAATGATACGATTATTAATACAATCCCAAGTGCTGGTGATTGTGTAGATTCTACACTTACATCTAAAATTAATGACCCAAAACAATAAACAAGAAAATATGTCCAAAACTCACTTCTTCCTGCACGTCCTTCAAATACAGCATATTTTTTTAAACAAGTACCAATTGATTGACCAAAACCTAAATCGTCAGGAGACTTACCAAATCTGTTCATAATTAAATACTAACAAAACTTAATAGGATTTTATAGGATAACTATAAGCAAACTATAAGCAAAGCAAAAATTTACTAATTTAATATAACTTTTTTTTGATTGAATTTAAAAAATATACTTATAAAACCTTGCAAACGGAGAGATGGCTGAGCGGTTGAAAGCACCGGTCTTGAAAACCGGCAAAGGGGCAACTCTTTCCTGGGTTCGAATCCCAGTCTCTCCGCCATATAATTGTTAATATTTAAAATTTTTAAATAAATTATTAATTTTGTTATCTTCAAATTCAATGTTGGTTTTTAAACCATTATAAAAATTGTAAAGATTACTATCATCTATTTCTAAGAATTTTATTAATTCATTTAAATCTTCAGCATTTAATTGATCTATGTATTTATTAGTGAATGCTCCTAAAAGTTTATCCATTTCTTTCGTACCGCGATAATTTGATCTGTATATAATTTTTTTTTTTATTTGTTCTATATCAGCGGTCATATTAGGAATATAATATTAGTTTATGGATATTAAAAGAAATTATGAATATTTATTATCTGACCTAAAATCTATAAAAGGTGTTGGTTTAAAAACCTCAAATTTATTAAAAAGAAAAAAAATTAATAGTATTTTTGATCTGTTATGGAAATTACCAAAATCTTATACAGATCGAAGTTTATCTTCGAAAATTAAAGATTTAAAAATAGATGAGATACAAACTATAACTATAATTCCTCAAAAATATTTATTTCCAAGAGTAAGAAACTTACCAAATCGAGTTTTATGCAAAGATGAAACTGGTGAAATAGATTGTGTTTTTTTTAATAGTTACGAAGGATATATTAGAAAAATATTACCTATTGGAAAAGAAGTAACAATTAGCGGTAGAATTAAATACTTTCGAAATAAATATCAATTAACAAATCCTAAATATATTTCAGAAGACTCATCTATAATAAAACAAAAGCATAATACCTATTCATTAACTGAGGGAATTAGTGAAAAGGTTTATAATAAAATAATATTTCAAATTATTAAAAATTTACCTCAAATTGACGAGTGGCACTCAGAAGATATATTAAAAAATTTTGGTAATATTGGTTGGAATGACTCAATCAAAAAATTACACAATCCAGAAAACATAGGTAGATTCAAGGAAAATTTCTATCAAAGACTTGCTTTTGATGAAATTTTTTCAACTTTTTTAGTTAATTCAGAAATTAGAAAAAAGATCAAAAAAATAAAAAAAACAAAGAAAAAATTCGATATTAAAAAACAAAGTGAAATAATATCAAAATTAGATTTTTCCTTAACCAATGATCAAACTAAAACATTAAATGAGATTAACACAGATTTGTGCTCAGATAATAAGATGTTTAGATTACTTCAGGGTGATGTTGGTAGTGGTAAAACAATTGTAGCGTTATTATCTGCATTCAATACCATCACTTCTGATTTTCAAGTAGCAGTAATGGCTCCTACAGAAATATTAGCAAGACAGCATTTTTTATTAGCAAAAAAAATATATCCAAAAAATATTAAAATAGAATTACTTTCTGGAAAATCATCATACAAAGATAAGAAAAAAATTTTAAATAAACTTATTAAAAAAGAAATTGATATTATTTTTGGAACACATGCCTTATTTCAAAAAAAAGTAGAATTCAAAAAACTAGGTTTAATAATCATTGATGAACAACACAAGTTTGGAGTTAGTCAGAGAAAAAAATTATCTGATAAAGCTGGGAAAGATTGTGATGTTCTTTTAATGACAGCAACACCAATTCCACGTACTTTAACAATGACTATTTACGGAGATATGGATCTTTCAATTATACGAGAAAAACCGAATAACCGAAAACCTGTTAAAACTTATAGTAAAATTGAAAGTAAGATTGAGGATGTAATTAAATTCATAAAGAAAGAAATACAACTTGGAAATCAAATTTTTTGGGTATGCCCTCTTATAGAAGAGTCAAAAAAAATTGATCATTCTTCGGCGATTAAAAAGTCTGAATATCTAAAAAAAATTTTTCCAAATGAGGTTTATTTACTCCATGGAAAAACAACCATTGAGGAAAAAGAGGAAATCTTAAACAAATTTTTAAGAAATGAATTTAAGATATTAGTTTCTACTACTATCATTGAAGTTGGTATAGATTTTCCTAATGCAAATGTAATTATAATAGAAAATGCAAATAAGTTTGGTTTGTCTCAATTACATCAACTTAGAGGTAGAGTTGGAAGAGGCAACAAACAATCTTCATGTGTATTAATGTTTAAGTCAAATCTAAGTGAAAATGCTAAAAAAAGAATTAATATATTAAAAGACTCTAATGATGGATTTAAAATATCTGAAGAGGATATGAAATTAAGAGGTTTTGGAGATATTCTTGGTTTTAAACAAAGTGGAATAAAAAACTTTAAATTGGCAGATCCAATACGTAATCATAATCTTTTTATTCTAGCTGAAAAAGAAATTAAAAGAATTGAAAATGAAAAAGAGGATATAGGGAGATTTAAACCATTAATTAAATTATATGATCGTGCAGATATAATTAACGATATAGCTTAATTCTTACCTGTGGATGTTCCTGCAGAAACAATAAATTTAGATGCCTCTTCAAATGTCATATTCAGATATATAACTTCATCTATAGAAAACATTAGTAAAAAACCACTTGTAGGATTTGGTGTAGTTGGAACAAATACATTTATTAATTTTTTATTTGTTTTTTCAGCCATTTCACCTTTATTTTCTTTTGTTGCAAATCCAACAGCCCAAACACCTTTTCTTGGGTATTCTACTAAAACAACACTTTTTTTATCATTGTCATCTTTATTGGAAAATGTGTCGGTCATTTGTACTATTGCCGAATAAATAGTCCTTAAAACAGGAATTCTTTTAAATAGATCATCAATAAGTTTGAGAATTCGTTTACCTAAAAAGGATAATGATAATCCCCCAACAATTGTTATAAATACTACAGAAATAATTATTTCTATTCCAGGTATTGCAAAAGGTAAGTAGTTATTAGGATTTATATTTTCTGGAATTATTTTAGAAGAAATTCCTATTAAAATTTTACTTAAATATAAAGTAAAACCAATAGGAATTAATACCACTACACCCGTTATAAAATAATTTCTAAGAATAAGAGTAAGTGGTCGTTTTTTTTTATTCTTTTTCATAAAATTTATTTAAAACTAGAGTAAACTACAAAAGAAATCGCAATAATAAATAAAAATACTAATATTTTATTATTTAGATTCATTTTAAAATATATTATCAATGATAATTATAAATGGATAGAAGAAAATTCTTAACTTATATTGGTTGTACTTGTTGTAGTTTAGCTCTGAATTCATGTGCTACTGCACCAATCACTGATCGAAAACAATTAAAACTAATCCCTGAAGCTAAATTAAATGCTCAGGCAGCCCAAATTTTTGAAAAGATTAAGGAAAAAGAAAAATTAATAACAGGACCAAAACTTAATCAAATTAAAGAAATTGGCAAAAGAATGGAAAATTCTATAGGAGAATATTTTTATCAATCAAAACTTGATGATCCGACAGTTGGTTTTGATTGGGAATATATATTAATTGATAAAAAAAATATAAGAAATGCATTTTGTATGCCAGGAGGTAAAATAGCAGTTTTTTCAGGCATATTAGAAGTAACCAAAAATACTGATGGCTTAGCTGCTGTCATGGGTCATGAAATTGCACATGCTGTAGCAAAACACTCCGTAGAACGAGCGAGCAGAGGTGTTGTTTTAAACGTAGGGACAAATGTTATTGATATATTATCTGGTGGAAAATTATCTCAAGTTAATAGATCAACAGGTATGAATACTATTGGAATGGTCTCTCAACTAGGTATAATGAACCCTTTTAATAGAAAGCAAGAAACTGAAGCAGACTATTTGGGTATGATTTTTGCCTCTTTGTCTGGTTACGATATAAGAGAAACACCTAAAATTTGGGAAAGAATGAAAAAATTTACTAAAGGTAAAAGACAAGCAGAATTTCTTAGTACACACCCTTCAGCTGAAAATAGAATAAAAAAAATTAATGAGTGGACAAATAGTATTATTTTAGATTATCCACCAATTAAAATATAAAACATTAATTAATGGTGAGCCGTGATGGACTCGAACCATCGACCCATTCCTTAAAAGGGAATTGCTCTACCAACTGAGCTAACGGCCCAAAATTACTTCGTATATACATATTTATTTTAATATTTCAAATAGGAATTGATGAGACATATAGTTTCTTTATCACAACTTATCTATGTATTTATCATGAAATTCATTAAAAGTGCCTTTTTGAATATTTTTTCTTATTTCGCTCATTAATTCTTGATAAAAATTGATATTATTTAACGTTAAAAGCATCGATCCTAAAATTTCATTAGTGTTAAATAGATGATTTAAATAATTTTTTGAATATTTGTTTAAATTTAAATTTTTACACTTTTCATCAAGAGGTGAATTATCGTTTTGATATTTATTATTTTTAATATTTACTCTTCCATTCCATGTAAAAGCCAGGCCTGTTCTCCCTGATCTAGTCGGCATTACACAATCAAACATATCTATGCCTCTCTTAACTGCACCTAAAATATCAGAAGGTGTGCCTACACCCATTAAATAATGTGGTTTATTTTCTGGAAGATTTTCCTTAATGTCATCCAAAACTTTAAACATTTCCTCTTGTGATTCACCAACTGCAAGACCACCAATGGCATATCCATCAAAATTTAGATTTAACAAACCTTTTAGAGATAAAAGTCTCAAATCTTTAAAAAGACCTCCTTGGACTATACCAAAAAGAGCTTTGTGAGGATTTTTTCCAAAGGCTTTTTTAGATCTATCAGCCCAATATAATGATAACTCCATTGATTTTTTAATAAGTTCATAATCATCTGTTTTCTTTGGACATTCGTCCATGATCATTAAAATATCTGAGTTCAAGCCAAGTTGAATTTTTATACTTTCTTCAGGGCTCAAATAAAATTTTTTTCCATCAACATGAGAGTTAAAAATTGCACCTTTTTCTCGGTCTATTTTATTTAATTTTGAAAGAGACATTACTTGAAAACCACCTGAGTCAGTAAGTATTGGTAAATCACAATTCATAAAGGAATGTAATCCGCCAGCATTTTGAACTCGTTCAACTCCTGGACGGATCATTAAATGATATGTATTAGCTAAAATTATATCTGAGCCAGTTTTTTTAATATCATCGATCGTGCAAGCTTTTACAGTTGCCTGAGTTCCAACTGGCATAAAAGCAGGAGTTCTAATAATACCTCTATGCGTTTCTATAATTCCTTCTCTTGCATAGTTGTCTTTGTTCAATAATTTAAAGGCAAATTCTTTTAATGCCATTAAATATTATAATGATTTAAAACTAATTATTTTATCTGGATCAGTGACGGCACCATTATTGTTTTCATCACCACGTTTAATTTTATCAACAAATTCCATTCCTTCGATCACTTTTCCAAAAACAGTATATTGATTATCTAGAAAAGGAGCGGGTTTAAAACAAATGAAAAATTGGCTATTTGCACTATTTGGATCTTGTGATCTAGCCATAGATAAAGTTCCTCTATCATGAGGTAAATTATTAAATTCTTGTTTTAAGTCTGGTAAATCTGATCCTCCCATTCCTGCCATTCTTAAATTAAAATCACTTGATGATGAATTTCCAAATTTTACATCACCAGTTTGTGCCATGAAACCATCAATAACTCTGTGAAAAACAACATTATCATATTTACCGCTATTGGCTAAATCTTTAATTCTTTTAACATGATTAGGTGCTACATCTTCAAATAATTCAATTTTAACATCTCCATCTTTAAGTTTCAAAATCATAATATTCTCCTCTGACATTACTTGGTTTATGGTTAAAAAAAAGAAAATAAATATATTTATTAAAATCTTATTCATATTTTCTTTTTAGTAATTTAATTGTACTTTTGGTAGTAAATTTTTTGATATCACCTTTTAAATTTACTATTTCTTTAACAAATCTTGATGAAATAATCTGATTTTCAACATCAGACATTAAAAAAAGAGTTTCAATATTTCTATTTAATTTTCTATTCATTCCTGCTAGTTGAAATTCATATTCAAAATCTGAAACTGCTCTTAATCCTCTTAAAATAATATTTGATTTATATTTTTTGCATAATTCAGTGGTTAAAGAGCTAAAAGAAATTACGACAACTTTTTTTTTGTTCAGTTTCAAATCATAGAATAAAGCTTTTTTTACAATTTCAATTCGTTCATCAGAATCAAATAAATAATCCTTATTTTCAACGTTAGATACTGCAACAACAATCTTATCAAAAAGTTTTAAACCTTTTTTAATAACATCAATATGGCCAAACGTAATTGGATCAAATGTTCCAGGATAAATTGCAACTTTATTCATTAAACTAAGTTATCATCTATTTTATCAGCCGAAACAACTTTTTCTTCTCCAGTTAATTTAATAATTCTAACACCCTGAGTATTTCTACCCGCAGTTCTAATTTCTTTTACCGCTACACGTATTACTCTTCCTTTGTTAGTAGATATAAGTATTTCATCACCATCATATACAGGGAAAGAGGATGAAATATTACCATTTCTTGGTGAATTTATAATTCCGATAATTCCCTTCCCACCTCTATTAGTTACTCTATATTCCGTATGACTAGTTTTTTTACCAAAACCATTTTCTGTTATTGATAATATGAACTTTTCTTTAGCTTTTAATTCTGATTGCTCATCTTTTGATTTCTTCCCATTTTTTTTTGATTTATCATTATCTATAATTGAAAGAGAGACAATTTGATCGTTTGGAGACAAAACAATACCTTTAATCCCTTTAGAGGATCTGCCCTTAAAAACTCTTAATTTTTTAGACTCAAAACGTATGCATTTTCCTAATTTGGTACTTAAAATTATATCTTGATCATCCTTGCAAATTTTAACTCCCACAATTTTATCATTATTGTCTAATTTCATTGCAATTTTTCCAGATGTATTGATTGAAGAAAAATCCTCTAAACTATTTTTTCTGATTTTCCCTTGAGCAGTAGAAAATACAATTTGATAATTTTTCATTTCAGATTCATTATCGGGAAAAGGCATAATAGAACTTATTGACTGATGGTTTTTTAGTGGAAGAATATTAAACAACGATTTTCCCTTAGAAACTGAAGATCCCTCAGGTATTTTCCAGGCTTTTATTCTATAAACTAAACCTTCTGTAGAGAAAAACAAAACTGAGGTATGTGTATTGACTGATAGAGTTTGGACTACAGAGTCTTCGTTTCTAGTAGTCATGCCAGTTTTTCCTTTACCTCCTCTTTTTTGTGTCTTAACACTATTCAAAGATCCACGTTTGATGTAACCCTGCAATGTAACTGTAATCAACACAGATTGTTTTTGAATGGTTTCTTCTATATCGTAATTTAATACAGCATCAATTATTTTAGTTCTTCGAGGTGATGAATATTTATCTTTTATATTCTTTAACTCTTCACTGATTACTTTTAACAATTCTTTTTTAGATGAAATTATCTTTTTATATTTTGTAATTAATTCAGCTAACTTCTTAATTTCTATTTCAATTTCATTAATTCCTAACGCCGTCAGTTTTTGTAATCTTAATTCTAAAATAGCATTCACTTGTAAAGTTGATAAGGAGTATAAAGTTTTTGATTTTGAACTTTCTACAAGTGAAATTAATTTTTTTGACTTATTAATTTTCCATTTAGTTTGTAAAAGAGATTTCTTTGCATCTTCTGGATTTTTTGATGATCTGATTATTTTGATAACTTTGTCTAAATTTTCAACTGATACCGATAGACCTATTAAGATATGTGCTCGCTCTTCTGTTTTTTGTAAATCAAATTTTGTTTTTTTGACTACAACGTCCTCTCTAAAGGATAAAAAATTTGATAAGAAATCTTTTAAGTTACAAGTTTCAGGTTTGCCATCTACTATTGCAAGTGTATTAAATCCAAATGAACTTTCAATTTGCGTATTCTTGTAAAGTTGTCTTTTTACTGTTTCGGGTTCTACCCCACTTCTCAAATCTATTGAAACTCTGATTCCTTCTCGATTAGACTCATCTCTTATATCTCTTATACCCTCAATTTTTTTTTCTCTAACAAGCTGAGCAATTCTCTCATTCAAAACAGATTTATTAACTTGATAAGGAATTGATGTGATAACCAATCTTTCTCTTCCATTTTTTAAACTTTCTATAGAAATTTCACCTCTAATTTTAAAAGAACCTCTGCCTTTGTTATAACCTTGTTTGATCATATCTTTTCCAATTATTACTCCTCCTGTTGGAAAATCAGGTCCAGGAATATGCTTCATAAGATCTTTAATTTTAATATCTTTATTTTCAATTAAAGCTAATGTCCCATTAATTATTTCACCTAGATTATGTGGTGGTATGCTAGTTGCCATTCCAACTGCAATCCCACCTGCGCCATTTACTAATAAATTAGGAAATTGAGCTGGTAAAACTGTTGGTTCTTTCTCTGTTTCGTCGTAATTATTTTTAAATGAAATTGTATTTTTTTCGATATCATCAATTAGATATTGTGAAACTTTAGATAATCTAGTTTCTGTATATCTCATCGCAGCAGCGGGATCACCATCAATAGATCCAAAATTTCCTTGTCCATCAACTAAAGGTAAGCTCATTGAAAAATCCTGAACCATTCTTACTAGAGCATCATAAACTGACTGATCTCCATGCGGGTGATACTTACCAATAACATCTCCAACAATTCTTGCAGATTTTCTAAATTGTTTTGACCAATCATATCCACCTTTGTACATCGCATACAAAATTCTTCTATGAACTGGTTTTAAACCATCTCGTATATCAGGAAGTGCTCTACTGACTATAACACTCATTGCATATGATAGATAAGATGAACTCATCTCATCATGCATTGAGATTAATTTTATATTCTTATCCTCAGGAATTTCAGTTTTTTGCATAACTATTAAAATGGAATTTCATCATCCATGTCATTTGAAATTTGTGACATGTCATCATTATTAGATTGAGTATTATCATTTGAAATACTTCCACCTGAATTACCTCCACCTAACATAGTTAAAGATGAGTTATATCCTTGAATAACAATTTCAGTCGAGTATTTGTCTTGACCAGACTGCTCATCTTTCCATTTTCGAGTTGTTAATTGTCCCTCAACATATATTTGGGCTCCCTTTTTTAAATATTGTTGAACAACATTTACTAATCCCTCATTGAATACAACTATACGGTGCCATTCTGTTTTTTCTTTTTTTTCACCAGTATTCTTATCTTTCCAAGATTGACTTGTTGCCAGACTTAATCGTGCAACACTTTTGCCATTTACCATTTGTTTGATCTCTGGATCTGCGCCCAAACGACCAATTAAAAGTACTTTATTTAAACTTCCAGCCATAATATTTTAATATTTGTTAAATTTGTTAATTAGAACTATACCACAATTTACTCTGAATATTAATTTTATTAAGTCAAAGCAACAAAAATTATGATGAAAAAGATAGTTATTAAAGGAGCTAAAGAACACAATTTAAAAAATGTTTCTTTAGAGATACCCAAAGATAAATTTGTTGTCATAACTGGTCTATCAGGATCAGGAAAGTCGTCTTTAGCTTTTGATACAGTCTATGCAGAAGGTCAAAGAAGGTATGTTGAGAGTCTATCCGCTTATGCAAGACAATTTTTAGATAAAATGAAAAAGCCAAATGTTGATTTAATCGAGGGGTTAAGCCCAGCTATATCAATAGAACAAAAAAATACTTCTAAAAATCCAAGATCAACTGTTGCTACAGTAACTGAAATATATGATTACATGCGTGTTTTATATGCAAGAGCGGGTATACCCTATTCTCCTTTTACAGGTAAACCAATCACATCACAAACGATTACACAAATTGTGGATAAAATTAAAGAGTTGCCAAAAAAGTCAACAATATATATTTACGCTCCAGTAGTCAGAGGGAGAAAGGGAGAATATAAAAAAGAAATCCTAAATTATAAAAAAAGAGGTTTTCGAAAGATCAAAGTAGACGATGTAATTTATGATATTGATAAAGTTCCTGAATTAAATAAGAAAATTAAGCATGACATATATATTCTGGTCGATAGAATAGTTCTAAATTCATCTTTAGGAAACAGATTAGCTGAAAGTATTGAGTCTTCGGTAAATCTAGCGAATGGATTAGTATTTGTTGAATATGAGGATGAAACCTTACCAAAAAAATATAGAAAAGCAGAAAAATTAATATTTTCTACTAAATTTGCATGTCCTGAAAGTGGTTTTACAATTGAGGAAATTGAGCCAAGACTTTTCTCATTTAATAGTCCTTTTGGCGCTTGTGAAGAATGTGAGGGAATTGGGATTAAACTAAATGTTGATCCAAATTTGGTGGTACCAAATCATAAAAAAAGTATTGCGGATGGAGCTATTGAACCCTGGGCTAAAACAACCACTCTATATTATGCACAAACATTATCTTCTTTAGCAAAACATTATGGCTTCTCATTAGATGAAAAATGGTCAAAACTTTCAAAAAAAACAAAGGATATTATTCTTTATGGATCTGATGACGAAGAAATCAAATTTTCATATGATGATGGTTACGAAAAATACTCACATAAAAAAACATTTGAAGGGGTAATAAATAATTTAGAGAGAAGATATTTAGAAACCGATAGTGATTGGAAAAGAGAAGAAATAGCCCAATATCAGTCAGATACAAAATGTGAGAGATGTAGTGGTCATAGATTAAAAGATGAGGCATTATGTGTGAAAATTGATGGCTTGCACATTAGTGAAGTGACTGAAAAATCAATTTTAGATGCTGCAAAATGGTTTGAAAATTTAAAATTCAATTTAGATAAAAGACAAGTCAAAATTGCCGAACATATCCTCAAAGAAATTAATGAAAGATTAAATTTTCTTTTAAATGTTGGTCTTGATTATCTAACATTATCAAGAGAGTCTGGTACTTTATCGGGAGGAGAAGCACAAAGAATCCGTTTAGCATCTCAAATTGGATCTGGTTTAACTGGAGTATTATATGTTTTAGATGAACCATCTATTGGTTTGCATCAAAAAGATAATGTAAAACTGATCAATGCTCTTAAAAGATTACGAGATTTGGGAAATACAGTAATAGTAGTTGAGCATGATACTGAAACGATGGAAAATGCAGATCATATTATTGATCTTGGTCCTGAAGCGGGAAACAAAGGTGGTGAAGTTGTTGCGCAAGGAACTTTTGATGAGATAACAAAAAATAAAATTAGTATCACAGGAAAATATCTTTCAAACAAATTAAGAATTGATGTTCCCAAGAAAAGAAGATTAGCAAAAAATGGAAGGTTTCTCGAAATAACAGGTGCGACTGGTAATAATTTGAATAATGTTAATTTAAAAATACCTTTAGGTAGTTTGACTTGTGTCACCGGTGTATCAGGAAGTGGTAAGTCAACATTAATCTTACAGACATTATATAACGCATTAAACTTAACTTTGAATAATAATAAATCTAGAAAAATTCCAAAACCATTCAAAGGTTTCAAAGGTACAGAATTAATCGATAAGATAATTGATATTGATCAATCACCAATTGGTCGTACCCCAAGATCAAATCCAGCAACTTATACTGGAGCTTTTGGGCCAATTAGAGATTGGTTCACAGGATTACCTGAATCAAAAACAAGAGGATACAAACCAGGAAGGTTCTCTTTTAATGTCAAAGGAGGTAGGTGTGAAGCATGTGAGGGAGATGGAGTTATTACATATGAAATGCATTTTCTCCCAGACGTCTATATACAATGTGATGAGTGTAAAGGAACCAGATATAATCGGGAAACATTAGAGATAAAATTCAAAGATAAAAGTATTGCAGATGTTTTGAACATGACTGTTGATGAAGGATGTGAATATTTTGAAAATATTTCAAATATAAAGACTAAATTGCTTACATTAAAGAAAGTTGGTCTAGGATATATAAAAATTGGTCAGCAAGCTACAACTCTATCAGGGGGTGAAGCACAAAGAATTAAATTAGCTAAAGAATTATCAAAAAGATCGACAGGAAGAACAATGTACATATTAGATGAACCAACTACTGGTCTTCACCAACACGACATCAAAAAATTATTAGAAATTTTACATACATTTGTTTCATTAGGTAACACAGTGGTTGTTATAGAACACAACTTAGATGTCATAAAAACTGCAGATTATATTGTCGATATGGGTCCTGAGGGTGGTGTAAAAGGTGGAAAAATTATCGCTGAGGGAAAACCTGAGGAAATTTGTAAAGTTAATGGAAGTTACACGGGTAAGTTTTTAAAAAATCTTTTACAATAAATACCATTGTCATCTCACTCTAAATCAGTATAAAATTAAGTATGGGCAATTTACTTTCATCTTTATCAAAAACTATTCACGTTTCTTTAGCCATTGCAGTTCTGTTATTTTTAGGCTTATTTTATCAAAATGATGGTTTTAGTTTTGATGCACTTTTCTGGAGTTGGTTTGCGAGATTTGTGCATGTAGTAGTTGGTATAATGTGGATTGGCTTGTTATGGTATTTTAATTTTGTTCAAATCCCAAACATGGCAAAAATTCCAGATGAACAGAAACCAGCTATTGGTAAAGTAATTGCGCCAGCTGCATTATTTTATTTTAGATGGGGTGCAGCATTTACAGTTCTATCAGGTTTAGCACTTGCAGGTCTTAATGGATATTTGCATGATGCAATGACTTTAAGTATTGGATCTGGCATTCCAAAACACACAGCCATAGGAATTGGTATGTGGTTGGGCTTAGTTATGGCATTTAACGTGTGGTTTGTAATATGGCCTAATCAAAAAAGAGCTTTAGGTATTGTTGAGTGTGAACCTGATCTAAAAGCCAAGTCAGCAAGAACAGCTATGTTATTTTCGAGAACTAATACTTTGTTATCAATACCAATGCTGCTTACTATGGTAGCTGCTCAAAACCTTTATTAACTACTTTCGTCTTCTCTTAAAACAGTTTTTTGTGAAACTCTTAGTCTAACTAAAACGGTATTAGCAATATAGATAGATGAATAAGTTCCAAAAATTACACCAAATATCATAGCCAAAGAAAAACCTTTTAGTATCTCACCACCAAAGAAAAATATTGAAAGCAAAGCTAATAAAGTCGTTATTGATGTAATTAAAGTTCTAGATAATGTTTCATTGATAGAGATATTAGTTAAATCGTAAATCTTAATGTCAGAATATTTTCTTAAATTTTCCCTTACTCTATCAAAAATAACGACTGTATCATTCATGGAGTAACCAACGATAGTTAATACAGCTGCAATAATAGATAAATTGATTTCAAGACCAAGCAATGAAAATAAACCTAGGGTTACCAACACGTCATGAAACAAAGCTAATATAGCTCCTAAACTAAATTGCCATTCAAATCTGATCCAAATGTAAATTAACATTAAAGTTAATGCCACTGCGATAGCTATTACTCCAGATTTGAGCAACTCAGCACTTACTTTCGGTCCTACGTTTTCAACTCTTCTAAAATCAAAAGTATTACCAAATGATTTATCTAAATTTGCTTTAATTTCCTCGATAATATTTTTGTTATTATTAATTTCAAATTTAATTAGAAAGTCTGTCTCATTGCCAAAATTTTTTACTGAAACGTCACCCAAATTCATAGAATTTAAATTATCTCTTAGAGATGACACATTAATTTTGCTGTCAGTTGATCTTAGTTCAATTAAGGTTCCGCCCTTAAAATCTATTCCAAAGTTAAGACCTTTGAAAGTTAGTAAAAATAATGAAATAACTACTAAGGATATAGAGAGTATGTTAAATTGATTATAGTATTTGTTAAAAGCAATCATTTAAATTAAACCCTCTTTTTCTTTGTTTCTGAACACATACAAAACAGTCAATAACCTCGCTATAAAATAAACTGAAAATAATGTTGTAAATATTCCAATCCCAAGTGTGAGTGAAAAACCTTTGATTGGACCTGAGCCCATAAAAAACAAGATTATAGCTGCTAATAATGTTGTTATATTTGCATCAAGTATAGCGGTTCTAGATTTTGTGTAACCACTATCAAAAGCTATTAAATTATTTTTTTCATTTTTTAGCTCTTCTTTAATTCTCTCAAAAATTAAAACATTTGCATCGACTGCCATACCAACTGTCAAAATTATTCCAGCGATCCCCGGAAGAGTTAAAGTCGCTTCGAATATAGTCAATATTCCAATGAGTAAGAAAAGGTTAAGTATTAATGTTATATTGGTAATTAAGCCAAATATCTTATATTTAACAAAGATAAATACTATTACTAATACAAAACCAATTGCTAATGCAATCATCCCTGCATTAATTGAGTCTTGTCCTAAGTCTGGACCAACTGTTCGTTCCTCAATAATATTTAAAGGTGCGGGTAATGCACCAGATCTTAATAAAAGAGCTAAATCTGTTGCTGATTGAAAAGTAAATCCTCCACTGATTTGACCTGATCCACTTGCAATAGTATCTCTAATAACTGGTGCGCTTATAATTTTACCATCCAATACTATTGCTAATTGTTTGCCAATACCAGTCGATGTGGCTTTACCAAATCTTTTAGCTCCAACTCTATCAAGTGTAAATGTAACTACCGTTTCATTTGTCTCACTATCCATTCTTGGTTGAGCATCTAGCAGATTGTCTCCACTTAAAATAATTCTTTTACTTACAAGAGCATCTTCTTCAGACTCATCTTCATAACTAAGTTTTTCCGCTCCAAAAGAGTCTTGATCGTTATTAGTTACAAATCTAAATGTAAGATTTGCAGTTTTACCAAGCAATGATTTAATTCTCATTGGATCATCTAATCCAGGTAATTCAACAAGAATTCTGTCATTTCCTCTTTTTAGAATATTGGGTTCATTAGTTCCTATCTCATCAATTCTTCTTCTTACTATTTCTAATGCTTGATCTTGGGATGATGTTTTTAGTTTAACGATACCTTGGGTTGAGTAATTGACAAAAAAAATATTATTTTCCTCACTGATATCTAATTGATGAGACTTAAATCTTGGATAATAAGGATTTAATTCACTTTCCTCATCATTAAATGTATCTAGTACAGTTTGTTTAAAGTTTTCATCTACAGAAAAAGATAATTTTTGTCCTAAAATTTTTAAATTTTTAATTCTAATATTTTTTTCTTTAAAATAATTTCTAATGGTAATTGAGAGATTTTGTATTTTTTGCTCAATAACTGGATTATTATCAATTTCGAGTAGGAGGTAAGAACCTCCCTGAAGATCTAATCCAAGATTAATTTTCTTATTTAGTAAGTTATTTTCAAACTTAAATAAATTTGATGAAGCAATTAAAATAAAAAAAAGAGAAATTAATATTACTGAAATTATTCTGAATTTTGAAAAATATAACACTTTACTTTGACAAAATTACTTTTTAACTTCTTGAGAGTTCATCAGACTTTGTACACCTGTACCTCTGATAACTTCAACAGTCACATTTTCAGCAACCTCAACTTCAATTTTATCGTTGTCTACAACTCTAGTTATGGTTCCTGTGATACCGCCTGAAGTTACAATCTTATCACCTTTTTTTAAACCCTCGACCATAGCTTTATGCTCTTTAACTTTTTTTTGCTGTGGTCTTATCAAGAAAAAATAAAAAATAACAAAAATTAATATTAGTGGTATAAATTGACCTATTCCTGAACTTTCCATAAAACTCCTTAATTAAAAATGAATTTTTATACTATCTCTTAAGTTAAAACAACTTTAATTCAGACTAATTTTTTCTAGATTATTCATATAAGGTCTAAGCACTTTTGGAATACTTATAGACCCATCCTTTTGCTGAAAATTTTCTAATATGGCAATAAGAGTTCTACCCACTGCTAAACCACTTCCATTAAGCGTTCCAACAAATACTGTTTCTTTATTTGAATTTTTATATCTAGCTTTCATTCTTGTTGCTTGAAAAGTTGAACATGATGAACATGAAGATATTTCTCTATATTTGTTTTCTGAAGGTAACCATACTTCTATATCGTAAGTTTTTTCTGCACTAAATCCCATATCTCCACTACATAAAATCATTTTTCTATATGGTAACTCTAACAAATCCAAAATTCCTGTGGCACAATTTGTCATTCTCTCTAATTCTTCAAGACATTTATTTTGTTCCACAATACTTACTAATTCAACTTTATAAAATTGATGTTGTCTTATCATCCCTTTTGTATCTTTACCATAACTACCAGCCTCTTTTCTAAAACATGGGGTAGAAGCAACAAATCTCATTGGTAATGTTTTAAGATCTAAAATTTTATCTTTTACAATATTGGTTAAGATAACTTCTGCTGTAGGAATTAAAAATTTTCTACCACTTCCCTCTTCTAATTTTACTTCAAATTGATCATTTTCAAATTTAGGTAATTGACCAGTTCCGAACATTGTATTTTCTGATGCTAATAAAGGTGGTGAAATTTCCTCATATCCATTTTTTGAAGTATGTATATCAAGCATAAAATTTGAAATTGCTCTTTCAAGTAATGCTAATTTATTCTTAACAAAAACAAATCGTGAGCCAGTGGTTTTTGTGGCAAGATCAAAATCTAACATGCCAAGTGTTTCACCTAATTCGTAGTGTGATTTTGGAGTAAATTCAAAATTAGGAATCTGACCCGATTTAGTTAATTCAACATTTTCATTTTCATTAGATCCTATAGGCACA
Source organism: uncultured Pelagibacteraceae bacterium (assembly GCA_902558445.1). GTDB lineage: Bacteria > Pseudomonadota > Alphaproteobacteria > Pelagibacterales > Pelagibacteraceae > Pelagibacter. The sequence continues at coordinate 59,735 of CACEDX010000004.1, forward strand.
TCATCGTGAGGTATATTAGGAATACTTGATAAAATTTCATCTAAGTCTGATTTAATTTTTGATTGTAGATCAGTAATTTTATCAATAGATTGTGTAATTTCTTTTGACCTAGAAAATAAAGCTTTATCTTTTGTTTTTGAAATATCTTTCTTTTCTTTTTCTAATGTCTCTTTTTTTTGAATTAAATCTCTATTATCTATATCTAATTTTTTGAGTTTATTGAGATCTATATCGATCGATCTTTTTTTTAATGCTTTTGAAAATGCATCAAAATCTTTTCTAATTTCTTTAATGTTATGCATCAGAATTTTTTAAATTTTTATTCTCAATAAGTTTTACTGAAAATATTGATAATTCATATAGAATTAATAATGGTATCGCTAAACCAATTTGTGTGATGGGATCTGGGGGTGTGAGTAAAGCTGCGGCTGCAAATATAATAACCACAACATATTTTCTTCGTTTCTTTAAAAAATCAGAATCAACTAACCCTACCCTCGCTAATAAACTCAACACAACAGGTAATTGAAAACTTATGCCAAACGCAAATATAAGTTTCATTACCAATGAAAGATATTCGTTTACTTTTGCTTCTAATTGAATTGGTAAATTTGTTGAAAGACCAGAACTTTCAAAAGATAAAAAGAATTTTATCGCTAGCGGCATTATTAAATAATAAACCAACATGCCCCCTAGTAAGAATAAGATTGGGGTTAAAACTAAATAAGGTAAAATTGCAATTTTTTCATGTTTATAAAGACCAGGAGCAATAAATTTCCAAACCTGCATCAAAATAAATGGACAAGTAACAAAAAAAGCTGTGAAAAAAGATACTTTCAAATAGGTAAGGAAAGTTTCTTGTAAAGCTGTGAAAATTAATCGTCTATCTGTTCCATCATCTTTAACCGCTTGTGCATATGGCTCTACTAAAAAACCATAAAGATGTTCAGCAAAAAAATAACATCCTATAAAAAAGATTATTAGAAAAATAAAACTATGAATTAGTCTTTTTCTTAACTCAGCTAAATGACTTACAAAGCCACCTTCATTCTCGTCATGACTCATCTTTTTTTTCTTCTTTTTTTTCTATCTTATTATCTTCAAGATCAATATTTGAGACTTCATTTTGAATATTATTGACATATTTTTTTGCAGAGCCGATCCATGAACCAACTTTTTTGAGCATTATCGGAAAGTCCTTAGGTCCCAAGACTACAATAGCTATTGCAACTACAATTAAAATCTCAAACCAACCAATAGTAGGCATGTGATTTATTCTTTTTTGTTCGAATCTTGATTATCGTCAGAAATATTTTTAGGTTCATTGTCATCAGTCACATCTGATGCCATACCCTTTTTAAAACTTTTTATTCCTTTTGCTACATCGCCCATAAGGCTAGAAATTTTTCCTCTACCAAATAATAATACCACAAGTATTACAACGATTGCTATTTGCCAAATTCCAATGCTCATAGAAAACTTATAACCTTTTTATCAATAATTGAAAAGTCTAATTTGTAGGCTTAGTTCTTCTCATCCGAGTCAAGAGTGCTACTTAACATTTCATCAATATTTGAATAAATGTCCTCTTTTTTATCGTCTTGTTTTTCTTTATAGAATTTTCCAGTACCAAAAATAGCATTATCAATATTGGTACTATCAATTAAACCTGCAGCTCCAAGTTCATCTACTGTTGGTAAATCAGATAATTTTTGCAAGTTAAAATGGCTTAAAAAATCATCCGTCGTGACATATTGAATAGGTCGACCAGGAACATTTTTTCGTCCACCAGGTTTAACCCAATTTAATTCCATCAAAATTTCTAAGGTGTTGGTTCCAAAAGCTACACCTCTTATTTCTTCTATCTCTGCACGAGTAACTGGTTGATGATAAACGATTATAGCAAGAGTTTCTATTGCAGCTTTTGATAATTTTTTTTCAACAGTTTTTTCTTGGGTCATTAAATTAGAAAGATTAGGTGAAGTTCTAAAGGACCATTTTTTTGAAATACAAACTAAGTTAATACCTCGGTTTGAATATTCAGCTTGTAATTTTAACAAAATTTTTTCGACATCTGTTTTTTTAGATATCTTATTTTCAATAGTTTCAATATCTAATGGTTCTGCAGCAGCAAAAACAATACCTTCAATTTCCTTTTCAATTGTAGATAATTTAGTTGGAAAATTAATAATATTATCTTTTTTCTTAATCTTTTTTTTTATCATTTGTTTTCTTTTATATAAATATCATCAAAAAGGTTTTCTTGTTTTATGCTTAGGTTGCCCTCCTTGACTAACTCAAGAGACCCTGCAAATATTCCTGCTTTACCAGTTCGTTTATATTTTGATCCACTTTTAAAATTTTTTGGTATTAAATCATCTAGTTTTTTCCAATCCATTAATTTTCCAAAAAAATCTTTTATAGTTTTTATACCTTCTTCTGTTGTAAAAACTGGTAATTTTGGAATATTAATTCTCTGAAAATCTTTAGTCATAATTATAGTGGAGTATGTTTTCATGAGGTCAAATAAATTTAATTTATACTCACTATTGTAGATGGGCCTTATGCCTGCTCTCATACCTCTAGTTCTAATTTCTCTGCCTAATCTTTTTCTTTTAAGCATCTGTTCAGATAATAACCTTATTAATTCAAGTTTCTTAAGTTGAAGTTTTAATTTTTCAGCTACTTCTTGAACTTTAAATTCTTCTTCAGGAGTGCCTGGTAATAGTAATTTTGATTTTAAATATGCTAACCATGTTGCCATTAACAAGTATTCTGAAGCAATCTCTAAATTTAATTTTTTTTCTTGAGTAATAAAATCATGAAACTGATCTGCTAATTTTGTAATAGATATATCCTCAAGATTAACTTTTTGAGCTTTTGCTAGATCTAAAAGAACATCTAATGGACCATTATAGTTTTCAACATCTACTTTAAAAAGTTCAGAATCATTTTCAATCATCAATCAATATTAACTTAAAATTTTGTAAAATTGTGATGTTTTTTTTATGAGAAAAGGATTTATCAATGGTGAATTATTTCCTACAATTTTCATTTCATTTAAATTTCCATTACAATGTAAGGCTAAATTACAACCTGCACTAAACGTTTTGATTGTATTTTCCTTTAAATTACCCTTAAGACTTTTCATAGATAAATCATCAGAAATCAAAATATCTTTAAAACCAATTTTATTGCGAATTAATTTAATAAATTTTTTTGAGTGAGTAACACAATTTTCTTTATCAATTTGAGTAAAAATTATGTGAGCAGTCATTGCAAAAAAAGTTTTTTTATTTTTAAAAGGAAGAAAATCTTTCTTAGTTAGATAACTCAATTTTTTATTTACCATTGGAGTAAAATGGTGACTATCTACTTTTGCAAGACCATGTCCTGGAATATGCTTTATGACTGTCCCAATACCATTTTGATGGAAATAATTGATACAATAATCTCCTATTTTAGATACAATTTTGGGATTATTGGAAAAAGATCTATTCCCAATGATATTTGATGCACCTTTAATTCTTAAATCTAAGACAGGGGAAGTATTAATATTAATACCAAGAGATTTTAATAAATATGAAGTTTTATCAATAAATAATTTATAATAAAATTTAAATTTATCTACATTTTTAACATATTTTTTTCCAAAAAATTCTGAAGTCAAATTATCGAATGATATAATATTTTTTAACCGGTTAACTTTACCCCCTTCTTGATCAATTAAAATGGGATATTTTTTATCTTTAAATAATTTTCTTATTGACGTGGTGAGTTTTAGAGTTTGATCAATATTTTTAATATTTCTTGTAAATAAGATAACTCCCCAGGGTTTATATTTTTTAAGAAATGACTTTTCTTTTGCTGAAAGTTTTGTTGATTTGATACCAACAATAAAAGATCGACGTTTATTCATTATTTTCTAATAATTTCCAAAAATTAAATTTTTTCTTTTTTTTATTGGTTGTTTGCTCAACGTATTCAATAATATTTTTTGTATCATCCTCTAAAATTGGTAATTTTTCTGAGTAAGTATTTATCTTATTTTCGATATTGTTGAGTGATCTATATGATTTTTTTTTATAGGCATCAGAAAAATAATATTTTGCTGTAAAAAAAATAAAAAGACCAATAATAAAAACAAAAATAATATATTTGATTTCTTTAAACATTACATTTTTTCAGGAGCAGACACACCTACAATATTCATCCCAGATTTAATAACATTTGATATAAGTTTTAATAAAACTAATTTGTCATTTGATATCTTCTTATTCTCATTTATAAATCTTTTTTCAGGATTATCTTTTCCCAAGTTCCAATAAGAATGAAAGAGAGAGGCTAGCTCATAAAGATATACTGGAATTCTATGTGGTTCAAGCTTCTTGCTTGATATCTCGATGCACTTTGGCCACTCGGATATTTTTTTTAAGATAGTTATTTCATGGTCAGAATATTCAAAATTATATTCATCAATTTTTAAATCTTTTTTTAAATCTATTTCCAAATGTCTAAAAACAGATGAAATTCGAGCATAACAATATTGCACATAATACAAAGGATTGTCTTTTGATTTTTCAATTACATTATCAAAATCAAAATCAAGTTCGACATCATTACTTCTATTTAACATGATGAATCGTGTAGCATCTTTTCCAACTTCATTAATTACATCATCGACAGTTATATAATCACCTTTACGTTTTGACATTTTAAATGGTTTTTTATCCTTTATAAGTTTTACAAGTTGACTAACTTTACAAATAAGTTTTCCTTTAGAGTTTGATAAAGCATCAACAGAGGATGTAATTCTTTTAATATAACCTGCATGATCCGCGCCTAAAATATTTATTAAGTAGTCAAACTTTCTATCCAATTTATTTTTATGGTAGGCAACATCACTGGCAAAATAAGTCCAAGCTCCATCAGATTTTTGTAACGCTCTATCTTTGTCATCACCAAAATCAGTTGATTTGAAAAGTAATTGTTCTCTTTCAACCCAATTATTATCATTCTCACCAGCTGGAGCCTTAATTTTACCTTTATAAACAAATTCATTTTTTTGAAGATTTTCTACTACTTTTTCAACTTCTTGATTAAGCACTAATTTTTTTTCACTAACGAAATTATCGTGAATTATACCAAGGCTACTAAGATTTTTTTTAATTAATCTTATTGCCTCGTCTATAGAAAGGCTAGTTAATTGTTCAGATATTGCATCGTAATTAGTAAAATCTATTTTTGGATTTGAAGAAATAATATTATTAGCAAACTCAATTAAATATTCACCAGGATAAAGATCTTCATTATCTGTTGGAAAAGTTTCATTAAATTTGATTTCTCTTATTCTAAAATATACTGATTTTGTGAAATTAATTATCTGATTGCCATAGTCATTTACATAATATTCTTTAGTAACTTTATGATTATTAAATGATAAAACATTTGAAATTACATCTCCTAAAATAGCACCTCGGCAATGACCCACATGTAAAGGCCCTGTTGGGTTGGCAGAAACAAATTCAATTAAATAATTTTTCTTTTGCTCATTTGTATTTATTCCAAATGTTTTAGCGTTCTTAATAATTTCTTTTGAAAAATTTGTCCAAAACTCAGGTTGAAATTTGATATTTATAAATCCGGGTTTAAAGATTGATACCTCTTTTATTGACTTGTCCTCATTTTCAAGACTCTTTGCTAATATTTCAGCTAATTCTAAAGGAGGTTTTTTATTTATTTTTGACAAAACCATCGCAACATTTGTAGAAATGTCACAATTAAATTTCTCAGGTGGAATTTCTGTGTTTATTCCATCTAAATTATCTGGCAAAATTATTTTACCCTTTTTCGATAAATCTAAAATAATTTTTTTTATTTTGTCTAAGTATTGATCAAAAATGTTCATTTGATATCGTTATAAAGGTTGATAGCATATCTGTCAGTCATACCAGAAATAAAATCGGAAACTGATCGATATTTGTTTTTAGATAAATGTTCTTTTGAAATAAATTTTACTGGATTTTTACTTATTTTATCAAACAATCTTTTAATTATTAATTTACCTTTATTATTTTTATTTAGTACATTCTTGTTATTGTACATTTTAGACCTTAAAAAATACCTAATTTCATTATCAGAATTTTTAATTTTATCAGAGAAATCAACCATAAGAAAATCAGTTTTATTCAAATCATTTCTACTTTTAATTTTATTTTGATTAAGATTTTTGATGGTATTACTTATTAAATCTTTGATCATTAAATCAATTGAGTCTCTTATAATCTGGTAAGTTGCAATCTTGTAATTTTTTTTGTTAATCTTTTTTTTATATTTTCTATAAATATTTTTAAAAAAATCTATTTCTACTAACTCTTCTAATCTAAATAAGTTTGCTTTTATGCCATCTTGTATGTCATGGTTATTATAAGCAATATCATCAGATATAGATGAAATTTGAGCTTCTAGTGATGGAAAGGTATTAAAATTAATCATGTTTTTAAATTTTTTAACACCTATTAATTCATCAACTAAATGAAAATCTTCGACTGGACCATTGTGTTTTAAAAGTCCCTCTAATGTTTCAACAGAAAGATTTAAGCCACTAAATTTCAAATACTTATTTTCTAAAAACATAACAATTCTTAATGTTTGTAAATTGTGATCAAACCCTCCATGAATGCTCATACATTCATTCAAAGCATCTTCACCTGCATGACCAAAAGGAGTGTGGCCCAAATCGTGCGCTAAACTGAGTGTTTCTGCTAAGTCCTCGTTCAAACTGAAATATCTAGCGATGGATCTTGCTATTTGAGCAACTTCCATAGAATGAGTAATTCGAGTTCTATAATGATCCCCTTCAGTATTAACAAATACCTGTGTTTTATGTTTCAATCTTCTAAATGAAGCGCTGTGAATAATACGATCTCTATCTCTTTGATAAGGTGATCTATATTTTGACAAAGATTCCTTAAATATCCTACCTTTACTTTTGAATTGACCTATCTTTGAGTATTTTTTCATCCTTTAAAATAAAATATTAAGTATTATATTACTAATACCAGTGATCAATTATGATTAAAGAAATTAAATTTACTGATAAAGCACTAAAACAGATCAATGTATTGCTGTCTAAAAAAGATAAAGGGTCTTTTTTTAGAATCGCTATTAAAGGTGGTGGTTGTTCAGGATTTCAATACGAATTCACTTTTGATAAAGAAAAATCAAAAGATGATTTAAACTTTGAAAATATTTTAATTGATAAAACTTCAGCAGATTTATTAAAAGGCTCTGAAGTTGATTATGTTTCAGAATTAATTGGTGAACAATTTAAGATAACAAATCCACAAACTAAGTCATCTTGTGGTTGTGGTGTTTCTTTTTCTCTTTAATGATTATTTCTTCATGGAATGTAAATTCTGTGAGAGCTCGTATAGATAATATCAAAAGTTATCTCTTAAAATATAAACCAGATATCCTAATGATGCAGGAAATCAAAACAGAGGATGTAAACTTTCCCTATGATGATTTTTCAGCAATGGATTATGAAAGTCACGTATTCGGCCAAAAAAGTTATAATGGGGTTGCTATTATATCTAAAGGTAAATTAAAAAATATTAAAACTGACTTAATTAAAGATAAATTAAAGCAATCAAGAATAATTTCAGCTGAAGTGGAGTATAAAAAGAAAAATATTCAATTAATAAACATTTATACACCTAATGGAAATCCTGTAGATACGGATAAATATAAATACAAGAAACAATGGTTGGATGATTTAATTAAACAATTAAAGAATTTAAGTAAAAAAAATTCAAATATTATTCTTGCTGGAGATTTTAACATTATTCCAGCACCTGAAGATGTTTATAATCCAAAAAGTTTTGAGGATGATGCTCTGTTTAGATTAGAGATAAGAAAAAAATTAAGAGAAATGATCAACCTTGGTTTTAGTGATGTCTATAGACATTTTAATGAAACTAAGGAAGGTTATACCTTTTGGGACTACATGAGAGGTGCTTGGCAAAAAAATAATGGGATGCGAATTGATCACTTCTTAGTTTCAAATTCTTTGATTGATCAAATTAAAGGTATAAATATTAATAAAGATCCAAGAGGTCGCGAAAAACCTTCAGATCATACACCAATTGAAATTACTTTAGCTTAGAGATTTTATTTTATTAACCAAGTCTTCATTAATATTTCGAGGGCCTTTATCTAATCTATTTTTGTGTCTTCTTTCACCTGGAAGTCTAACTCCATCAAAAGATTTCATTTTATCAAAAAATTCATCTGCATGTTTTTGCCAATTTGTTCCTGAGGTTTTGTCAGGTGAAATTGCAATGATAAATTCTCCCCCACTTGGTGGTCCACCATCATTATTATCTTTAGCCGCTGTTTCAAAACTAAAATTATCACCAACCAAAGCACCAGCCATTAACTCAACCATCATTGCTATTGCTGAACCCTTATAGCCGCCAAAAGGAAGTAATACACCACCATCTGCAATTGCGCCTGGATCAGTAGTCTCTTTACCATCTTTAGTTAAACCAGTTCCAAGTGGAACTTTGTGCCCTTCTCTTTTTGCAACTTGAACTTCTCCCATTGCCATTGATGCTGTGGCCATATCATAAACAACTGGAGTTTTGCCAGGTCGTGGCCAAGCAAATGAAATTGGATTTGTACCAAACAATGGTTTGATTGCACCAGCAGGAGCTACAGCAGGTTTGTAAGATGTGCAAGCAAAGGCAACCAAACCTTCCTCTGCTAACTTTTCTGTTTCAGGCCACATCGCTGCCATGTGATGAGAATTATTTATTGCTAGCACTGCTACACCATTTTCTTTTGCAGCCTTAGCCAATTCAGGCAATCCTTTATTTAAAACTACTGGGGCTAAACAATTATTCCCATGAACTTTTATAACTGAGGAGGAAATTTTTTTAATTTCAGGCTTTCCTTTTCCATTAATTTTTCCACTTTTTAAACCACTAACATATGCAGGTAATCTGAACAAACCATGAGATAAAGATCCATCCCGTTCGGCATTTCTAATTAGGTCAGACAGAATAGAAGCTGTTTCATCATCACAACCATTAGCTAATAAAGTTTTTTTGGCTAAATCAAAAATTTCATCTAAAGTTAGGGAAACTGTACTCATCCCATTATTAGATATTATTTATAACTAAAGATCAATTTCTAATTAACAACCTTTGAAAGATTTTGACATATTGCCAATTAAATCAAAATATAAATCCTTACCTGGATCAAGTGTAGCTCCTAATGGATCGATTACACCTGTTGCAACATTAGTATCTTTTGCTACAGCTTTAATAATATCAGGATTAAATTGAGGCTCTGAAAATATACAACTAACTTTATCATGCTCAATTACCTCTCTGATTTCAGCTAATTGCTCAGCACCTGGCATTACGTCTGTATTTACTGTAAATGCTCCAAGAATATTTATACCAAATCTTTTTTCAAAGTATTGATAGGCATCATGGAAGACTACTGATTTAAAATCTTTATTTAATTCAGACTTAACTTTTTTTGTAAGTTTATCTAAATCATTATGAGCTTTGTTTAAATTTGCTTTATATTTAGCCTCATTTTTTTTGATCATTTTCGATTAAATGCTCAGCCATCTCGCTTAAAATTACTTTTGCATTCATAGGATCTAACCAGATATGTGGATCAAATTCGCCATGCGCATGTCCTTCATGACCATGCTCATCGTGACCATCTTTTTTATGCTCATCGTCAAGTCCGTGTTCATCATGACCATGTTCTTTTTCCTTTTTATCATGATCGTGATCGTCATGATCATCCTCTTTTTTTGCATTATCATCATGATCGTCTTCTTTATGACCATGATCATGCTCTTCAAAAATATTTCTTTCTCTAAATTTAAGTTTAGTTAAACCTTTAATTTCCATTAATTCAATTTTTTCAGCTTTTTTTGCAATAGTTTTTAATGGTTTTTCCAAGAAATTTTCTATGTCCTCTCCTACCCAAAATATAATATCTGCATTTTGAATCATTTTTGCATGTGATGGTTTAAGAGCAAATCCATGTGGTGAAGCATAACCATCAACGATTAAATCTGGTTTACCAACACCATCCATTAGATAACTTGCAAGAGAATGGATTGGTTTTATTGTTGCCACTACTTTAATTTCAGCATTTACTGGCACAAAAATTGTTAAGAATGATAATATTGATAGGATTAATGGTAATTTCTTTATGTTTTTCATATGTTGTATATTTAAATTGTTATAATATAACACTATGTAATAATATAACACTTATTAGTCAAGAAATAAAATGAGCACTGATCAAAATATATTGGTAAAATTAAATGATGCTGGTTTACAGTTGAACAACAAATGGTTAGTCAAAGGAGTCTCACTACAAGTTGAAAAAGGTAAAATAGTTACTCTTATAGGTCCAAATGGATCAGGAAAAAGCACAACAGCTAAAATTGCTTTAGGTATTTACAAAAAGATTGATGGTTCAGTTGAAAAATATACCCATAAAGTTGGATATGTCCCGCAGAAAATTTCAATTGATTGGACGTTGCCGCTAAGAGTAAATGATTTCATGGTATTAACTGAGAATCTTAATAAAGAGACAATTGATGAAGCTTTGTCTTTAACTGGTGTCATTCATCTTAAAGATAAAAATTTAGGAGATTTATCTGGTGGTGAGTTTCAAAGAGTTTTACTTGCAAGAGCTATATCAAAAAAACCAGAGCTGTTAGTGCTAGATGAACCAGTACAGGGAGTAGATTTTACTGGTGAAATTGCTTTATACGAACTAATTAAGAAAATTTCTGATGAATTAAGTTGTGGTATCTTATTGATTTCTCATGATCTACACACTGTAATGACAGCCACTGACCATGTTGTCTGTTTAAACGGTCATGTTTGTTGTTCAGGTTCACCAATGGATGTTGCAAAAAATAATGAGTATAAAGCTTTATTTGGTGAACAAGCTTCTCAAATATTATCAAGATATGAACATAAGCACGACCATGTCCATACAGATGAAGGTGAAATAAAAAAAAATTAAATGTTTGATGATTTTTTTATAAGAGCTTTGGTAGCTGGAATTGGGGTTGCTTTTGTAACAGGACCTCTTGGTTGTTTTGTTATTTGGAGAAGATTATCTTATTTTGGTGACACCTTAGCTCACTCTGCTCTATTAGGAGTGACATTAGCGTTTACTATGGAGTTTAATATTGCGGTATCGGTATTTATCATTTCATCTATGATAGCACTTATTTTAATTCAACTTCAAAAAAAAACCAATCTACCTGGTGATGCTTTGTTAGGTCTTCTAGCTCATTCATCTCTGGCAGTTGGACTTGTTGTTATAGGTTTTTTAACATTTATCAGGTTTGATATTATGGGATTATTATTTGGAGATATTTTAGCAGTTTCAGTTAATGATTTGTTGATCATATGGATTGGAGGAGCATTAATCTTATTAACTCTAAAATTTATTTGGAAACCTTTATTCGCTTCAACAGTAAATTATGAACTAGCAGAAGCAGAAGGCTTAAATCCAGACAGAGCTAAGGCAATCTTTACTATTTTAATGGCAGCAATCATCGCTATTTCAATTAAAATGGTTGGATTGTTGTTAATCACTGGGATGTTAATTATCCCTGCTGCAATGGCTAGAAATTTATCATCAAGTCCACAAAGTATGGTTATCTATTCAATTGTAGGAGGCTTGTTATCTGTAATTATAGGATTGTTTACGTCTTTAGAGTTTAATACATCTTCAGGACCATCAATTATAACAGCAGCTTTATTATTATTCATACTTTCATTATTTAAAATAAAACAATCTATTAAATTGAAAAATTAATGAGGAATCTGTAAAATGAAAACAATGCATAAAGAACATACTCTCACAAAAAATCAGCAAATTATTTTTGATTTAATTGATAAATCTCCTGAACCAATGAAAGCTTATTCAATCCTTTTTAATGTTCAAAAAAAAGGTATTAAAGCTCCCCTACAAGTTTATCGAGCGTTAGATAAGCTAGTGGAAATAGGAAAAATTCACAAAATAGAGAGTCGAAATGCATTTATTGCGTGTCACAATTCAAGCTGTCGAGTGGCTAAAGCTACAGCGTTTTCTATCTGTGAGATTTGTGAGAAAGTAACAGAAATAAGTAGTGCAGGTCTTTCCAAATACTTAGCTAACTTCAAAGACAAAGATGGTATGAAATATAGTAAATACAATCTTGAGTTTTTTGGATTATGTAAAAAGTGTAGATAATTCTTTATTTTAATAAATTCTTAACATAACTGAAATAATAATAATGAAAGGAAATTTTATGTTTATAAAAAAATATCTAAAATGGATTAGTACGTTTTTAGTTTTAGTAGGAATACTTCTTACAAATTTAAATATATATCCATTAAATATATATTTTCATGGATTAGGAGTTGTTGGATGGACTATCGCTGGATTTATCAGCAAAGATAAAGCGATACTAACAAACTTTGGATTACAAATTCCATTATTTGTTATTGGGATTTATAAGATTATTTTTTAAATGAAGAATATATTGTTTGTATGCACAGGTAATTCAGCAAGAAGTATTATTGCTGAAAGTATTATAAATAATGAGTATGACGATTTGTATAAAGGTTTTAGTGCCGGGAGTAATCCAACAGGAAAAGTAAATGAAGATGTGAAGAATTATTTATTGTCAAAACATTACGATCTTTCAAATTATAGATCTAAAAATTTTAATGTGTTTATTAATAGTCAAATTAAAATGGATTATGTGATTACAGTTTGTAGTAATGCCAATAACGAAGTCTGCCCTATTTGGCCAAATAAAGATCAGATAATTCATTGGGATATAGAGGATCCTGTTAAATTACTTAATGAAACAAATGACATAAATAGAAAAGATGAGATTATTGAAAAAGTTTACAATAATATTCATAAAAGAATAAAGGAACTGCTTTATGAAAAATAAAAGTCGTTATTTTCTTTCTGAATTAATAGGAAGCTGTTTTTTAGTGATGATTATTGTTGGCTCAGGTTTAATGGCTGAGAACTTAACTAATGACGTTGCTGTAATGTTAATAGCTAATACTATAGCAACAGGAGCAGGTTTATTTGTACTTATCACAGTTTTTGCTGATGTATCAGGAGCTCATTTTAATCCATTTGTAAGTATCGCTATGGCAATAACAGGCAAATTAAAAAAGAAACTACTACCCTTTTATATTATTGCTCAATTGGTTGGTTGCTTAATTGGTGTTGGTTTAGCTAATTTCTTTTTTGAACATGAAATTTATGAATTGTCTACTAAATCAAGAGATGGAATTTACATATTCACATCTGAGGTAATAGCAACATTAGGGCTTATAATAATAATTTTTGGTTCAATGAAGTCAGGTAAAATTGCTGTTGCTGCTAGTGTTGGTCTTTATATTACTGCTGGTTATTGGTTTACTTCCTCAACTTCATTTGCAAATCCAGCTGTTGCAATTGCTAGAACCTTTACAGAGTCTTTTACAGGTATTAGTTATCTAAACACTCCTTATTATATTTTAGCCGAGCTTGTAGGAATGTTAATTGCTGTACTTATTGTTAAAAAGTTATTTTTAGAAAAAAATTGAAAAATATAAAACTTACCAATCGAATAAGTTTAATTAACCAAAAATTTAAAAAAAAAGAGTTTTATCATTATCTTAAAACTTCTAATCTTTCATTAGTAATACCTAAGATTAAAGACAAATATGTAGTAGTTTCCCAAAAAAGAGTTCCAATTAATAAAATTAACTACGAGTTTCCTTCTGGCATAGTGGAAAAAAAGGAAACAACTCTCCAATCAGCATATAAGGAATTAAGAGAAGAAACAGGATATAGATCAAGATCAAAATTGAGTAAAATAATAACTTTTTATAATGAACCTGGAAGACTAACTACTAAAATTACTGGTTATTACACAGAAGACTTAATTAAAATTTCGAAACCAGAACAAGGTATTAGAATTCATCTTTTTAATCAAAGAGAGATATTTAAATTAATATTAAATCAAAAATTCAATAATAGTTCTCATATAGCAATGTTTTTTTATTTAATAACAGTTCTTAAAAAACTATAAACTAAAGGTTGTATCAAAATATCTTTTTTATTTAAGGATTATATGATTAAATCAAATATTAAATAATTCGGAGGCAGTAATGAGAAAAAAACTAAAAAAAAATGAAAAGAAAAAAACAAAGATATTAAAATCAATAGACAAACTTAAAAATAAAATTACAGCAAAAGAAAAAAAATTATCAAGCCTTAATATTAAAATTGCTGGTCTAGAAAAAAAGGTTGCAGAGAAAAAAGCAAAAAAGCTTGCTAAGAAAAATGCAGAGCAGTCTCCTGCATCTATAAATAATTAATTCCAAATCATCTTTCTCCCTTCTCATTTAAGAGAAGGAAGAAAGTAGTTAATCAACAAAATTTAAACAGGGGAAGAAATAATGAATATTTAAACTTTGATGGTGCTTTATACATAAACTAAATTACAAAATTATTTACTTATTGTTAAAGTTAAATGAATTTAAATTAAAATAATGTTACAAAAAAATATCACTCAATTAAAAATAGAATTAAATTTAATTTATCTTGAATTATTTGAGTAAATTACTCTTGGTTCTAAAAATAATTCTCTAGCAAGAGCTTTAAATCTTTTAGTAACTTGTTTTGAGATTATTTCTTGATGTTGTGATGGAATTTTTAAAAATACAGCATTACCTCTTTTATACAATTTAAACTCTTCAAGAAATATCGTAGATATCGAGGTCAATGATTGTGAAAATCTCAATGCTGCTCCAACTTGTTTGCTTGAAAAAATTTCATTATTATTTAAAAAAGTTAGATACTCCATCTTTGGATTATACTTGATACTACAGTACCGCCAATAACATGACAAAGCTAATTGTATTCTTTCTTTATGAGTCAATCTAAGTAAAGGAGTATTTATTGTTTCTTGAAATACCAATTCAGCTTTTTGAAATGCTCCTAATCCCCAATCCATATGACTTAATACACATGCCAGATATAATAATTTCTTATTAAAATGTTCATTGCCTTCAAAAACTGGCTGAATAAAATCATAATATTTTTTATAGTTCGATCCTAGATCACCTCTTTTTTTTGCAATATTCTCAAGTGCTTTATGAAAAATTTCTGATTCTTTTACATCTTTAAAATAGTCAATTGATAAAGAACCTTCACGCAAACCGCTTATAGAACAAATTATATTTCTTGGATTTGTAACTCTCATAATTTCATCAAGTATAATGCAACTATAAGGTAAATACGCTGTTCTAGATTTTGAAATATACTCAACTGTTTTAAGTTTAGATTTATTAAAAGATGAAATTTTTTCAACAAACTTAGATAAAACATTATTATCAATACTATATTGATGAATTATATGTACCGGATGATTATTTTGAAAAAGATGTAATTTAAATAATGCTCGCCAGGTACCTCCAACTAAATATAGATTATTAAATTTCTTTTTTGAAAGCCATTTTTCTTCTCTTAATAATTTTTTGATATATTTTGCTAAATTTCTTTTTTTAACTATAGGATTATTTAATAATCTTAAAACTCCAACAGGTAATGAGGTTTTATTAGTAACTATATTATTTTCAACTCGAGCTAATTCTAAACTTCCACCTCCAAGATCAGCAACTAATCCATTGACATTTTCAAAGCCTATTTTTACTCCCTCAGCTGAGCATTCAGCTTCTTCTTCACCAGATAATATATTAATCTTAGTTTTAAAAAGTTTTTCAACTTCATTAATAAATGGTTTTGTATCAGTCGCTTCTCTTAAAACTGCTGTTGCAATGATTTTAAGATTTGTGATTTTTGAAACATTTAAAATTTCAGAGAATCTTTTTAAAACTTTTAAAGCATATTCGGTACCAGATCTGTGAAGTTTTTTGGATTTATCTAAATTTTTTCCAAGTTCACAAACTGCTTTTTCATTAAAAAAAGGCACACGAGAAGAACTGAAATCTTCATAAATTAGCATTCTTATAGAGTTTGATCCAATGTCTATTATAGCTAATTTTGCCTGATTTAATTTTAAACTATTTTTACTTTTAATTACTTCCACTTTTAATCAATCTTAAGTGCAGTTGTTTAGGCTGCATTCTTAGTTTAGCTTTACCTCTTCCAGATAAGCTCGGATTATTCATAAAATATTCATGAGCTGAAAAGGAATCGCTCTTACTATATTTAATTTTTTTATAATTACCATCAGCTTCAAGTTCCCAGCTCTGATTAGTATCAAGATAATTTGCCAACATTATTTGATCTAAGATCTGTTCATGAACAGTCTCATTTTCAATTGGGACTAGAAGTTCTACCCTTCGATTTAAATTTCTCGGCATTAAATCAGCTGACGAAATATATACTTTTGCATTTCTATTAGGCATTTTTTTTGTACCATTACTAAAGCAGTAAATTCTAGAATGCTCTAAAAATCTTCCTATGATACTTTTTACAAATATGTTTTCTGATCTATCTTTTACTCCTGGTCTTAAACAACAAACACCCCTTACAAATAAATGAATTTTTACACCAGCATTCGAAGCTTCATAAAATTTATCAATAATTTCTGGATCTACTAAAGAGTTCATTTTTGCCCAAATAGCTGCAAATTTTCCATTTTTAGAATTTTTAATTTCAGCATCAATATTTTCATTTAAGGTTTGCCTCATATTTACTGGCGAAATAGAAATTTTATTTAAATTTTTTGGTTTTGCGTATCCTGTTACATAATTGAAAAACTTTTCAACATCTGATGCCATTTTCTTATCACAACTAAATAAAGACAAATCAGTATAAATTTTAGCATTTACTGGATGATAATTGCCAGTTCCTAAATGAAAATAAGTTTGTATTTTACCCTGTTCTCTTCTTAAAACTAATGATGATTTTGCATGAGTTTTATATTTAGCAAAACCATAAACAATTTGAACACCTACTTTTTCTAAACTTCTTGATAGTTGAATATTAGCTTCCTCATCAAATCTAGCTTTAATTTCAATTAAAGCGGTAACTGTTTTTCCGTTTTCTGCAGCTGTTATTAAAGCTTTAACAATAGGTGAGTCTAGAGTTGTTCTATATAGAGTTTGTTTTATAGCTATAACTTTTTTATCATTTGCTGCTTGGTTTAAAAATTCAATTACTGAGTCAAATGTTTCAAAAGGATGATGAACAACTAAATCTTTCTTTTTAATAGTTTCAAAAAAATTATCATTATATTCTTTTAATCTTTCAACTTCTCTAGGTGTAAAATGTTTAAATCTTAATTTTGGATTTTTTACTTTACATATTTGATCTATATCTTGAATTCCAACAAGGCCAGCAACATCATAAATATAGTCAGGATTTATATCTAATTTATTAGTTATAAATCTTATCAATTCGTTATCACTATTTTCAAGAACCTCTAAACGAACAATATCACCCGTTCTACGTCTTTTTAAAGCCAATTCAAAAGATCTAACCAAATCTTCTGCTTCCTCTTGAATCTCTACATCGCTGTCTCTTATTACTCTAAAAATCATTTTCTTTTCTAAATCATGATCTGGAAAAATTTCATTAGCAAAAAAACTTATTACATCATCTAGAATCACAAATTTCTTATGATTTTTTGAAGACTCAATTTCAATAAATCTAGATAATGCTTTTGGTATTACTATTATTGAGTTTAAAATCCTTTTTTTATTTTTTTTTCTTAACTTCATTACAATTGCTCTTCCTTGATTGATTATAAATGGAAATGGATGTGCAGGATCAATTGCTGATGGTGTTAATAAAGGGTAAATCTCTTCTTTAAATATTTCTAAAAGTTTTTTTTTATCCTTAGTATTTAAATTAACTGGTTTAACTAAATTGATATTATTTTTTTTTAATTCCATAATCAGTTGAATAAAAATTTTGTTCTGTTTTTTTAATAGATTCTTAGTTTCAAGCACTACCTCATCCATTTGCTCTTCAGGTGTCAAACCATCAGAGCTTAGTGAGTCAACTTCTTGTTTTATTTGACTATATAACCCAGCTACACGGACCATAAAAAATTCATCTAGATTAGACCCAGCAATTGATAAAAACTTTACTCTTTCATAAAGAGGATTTTCGATATTTTGCGCCTCTAAAAGTACTCTATCGTTGAATTTTAACCAAGAAAGCTCTCTATTTATATATTTAGATTTCAACTCTTCTTTATGTTGTTTTTTTAAAGCAGTCATATATTTAGATTTTATGTATCAATTATACGTCATGAGACACGCAAAATCTAGTTGGGGTGATTTAAGTATTAATGATTTTGATAGACCACTTACTAAAAGAGGCAAGAAAAATGCAAAAATGATTTGTGAATTTTTTGTTAAAAAAAAATTTGAATTTGATTATGCATTAATTTCATCATCAAAAAGAACAAAAAAAACTTTTCAAATTTTATCCAAGAAAATTAATAAACCAAAAAAAGTTAATTTTTCAAAAGATTTATATTTAGTTGATGAGAATGCAATTGTAAAAAAAATTAAAGAAATATCCAGTGAATATAAATCAATTTTGATTATAAACCACGAACCATCAGTGAAAAATTTAGTACGAAATCTTACAAAAAATCATAATACGAATAATTTTAAACTAATGAATTATAAATTCCCAACAGCAGCATTTGCAAAAATTGAGTTTGATATTAAATCCTGGAATGAAGTTGAGAAAAAGGGAGTATTAAAAAAATTTATAAGACCCAAAGATCTTCAAGATTCTAAAGAATAACCAGCTGATCTTACTGTTCTAATTAAAGGTTTTGTATTTTGTATGTTAATTGCTTGTCTTAATCTTCTAATATGAACATCAACTGTTCTAGACTCAACATATATATTTTCTCCCCAAACATTGTTTAAGAGTTGTTCTCTTGAATAAACTCTTTTTGGATTTTTGATAAAAAAATCTAAGAGTTTAAATTCAGTTGGACCCAAAGTAATTTCTTTATCTTTTCTATAAACTCTTTTTGTAATCCGATCTATTTTTAAATCAGTAAATTCTACAATGTCTGATGATGATTGAGGTTTAGATCTTCTCAATAAAGATTTAATTCTAGCATTCAATTCTTTTTGACTAAAAGGTTTAGTTACATAATCATCTGCACCTGTATCAAATGCTTTTAATTTGTCTTCTTCCTCCCCTTTTGCAGTTAACATAATGACAGGAATATCATTAAACTTATTATCTTTTTTTAAGTTTTTACAAATTTCAACACCAGATAATTCTGGTAACATCCAATCCATTAATATTAAATCTGGCTGTTTTAATTTTATTTGTTTAAGAGCCTCTTCTCCATTTTCTGAATGACTGACTTTATAACCTTCTTTTTCAAGATTGTACTTTAACAAACTAACAATTGATGCTTCATCTTCAGCTATGAAAACATGAGCTGACATAAATCATTTTTCTCCGGTTACAATTGGCTCTGTTCCCTTGGGTCTATCACCTTCTAAATATTCGCCTTTAACTAAATAATAAACTTGTTCTGCAACATTTGTAGTATGATCACCAATACGCTCTATGTTTTTAGTTACAAACAATAAATGGGTTCCATCTTCTAAATTTTTTTCATTTTCTTTAAGATATTTTATAACTTCTTGCATACAAAGATTTGTTAGATCATCTATTTGCTCATCACCTTCCCAAACATTTACTGCCATTGGCGCAGATCTTTCTAGATAAGCATCTAATGTTGATTTTAATTGTTTTTGAACATTGGTAGATACTCTATTCAATGAGTCTACCAAGTTCTTTGGAAGATTTTCGTTAAGCAAAAGTGTTCTCTTGGATATATTTTTTGCTAAATCACCTATTCTTTCTAAATCTGAAGACATTTTCAAAGCCGTTACTGTCTCTCTTAAATCTATTGCCATGGGTTGTCTTAAAGCAATTAAATTTACAACTTGTTGTTCAATCAAGGATTCATATTTATCTATTTTTTCATCATCTTGAATTACATTTTCTGCAATATCGCTATTTCTTGTTGTAATGGCTTGAATTGCTTTACCTAAAGAATCTTCACATGCACTTCCCATTTTAACTATATTAGCATTAAGATTTTTTAGTTCTTCTTCGTAAGATTTGACTGTATGTGGTGCTTCAGACATTATCCAAACCTCCCTGTTATATAATCTTGCGTTTTTTTATTATCAGGATTCTTAAATATTTTATCAGTAGATCCATGTTCAATCAATTGTCCTAAATGAAAAAAACCTGTATTTTGAGAAACACGTGCTGCTTGAGCCATAGAATGAGTTACAATTATTATTGTGTGCTCTTTTTTTAACTCATCAATCAATTCTTCAATTTGTGCTGTTGCTATTGGATCTAATGCTGAACAAGGTTCATCCATTAATATAACTTCAGGTCTTACAGAAATCGCTCTAGCAATACAAAGTCTTTGCTGTTGTCCTCCAGATAATCCAGTTCCAGGTTCATGCAACCTATCTTTTACCTCTTCCCATAGTGCAGCCTTTTTCAAACTAGTTTCAACAATTTCATCCATTTCTTGTTTTGATTGAGCCATACCATGAATTGTTGGACCGTAAGACACATTTTCATATAAAGTTTTTGGGAAAGGATTGGGTTTTTGAAAAACCATACCAATTTTTTCTCTTAGTCTTACGACATCACAACTTTTATCATTGATATTAAAATCATTAATTAAAATTTCTCCTTTAACACTACAGATATCAATTACATCATTCATTCTATTAAGACATCTTAGGAAAGTTGATTTACCACAACCAGATGGACCAATTAATGCCGTTACTTGATTTTCCTCAATATCTAAACTTATATTAAAGAGCGCTTGTTTTTTTCCATAAAAAACATCAACATCTTTTGCTTTAATCTTTATCATTTTAACTCCATTTTTTCTCAAACTTATGTCTTATTATTTGGGCAAATAAATTCATTATTATTAAAAAGCCAAGTAAGACCATTATACATGCCGAAACTTTTTCTACAAATCCCCTTTCAGCACTTTCAGCCCAAATATAAATTTGAACTGGTAAGCTTGCAGCAGGATCCATGGGTGATCCAGGTATCGTGTTAACAAAAGCAACCATTCCAATTAAAATTAAGGGTGCAGTTTCTCCTAAAGCTTGAGCTAAACCAATTATTGTTCCTGATAACGTGCCAGGCATAGAAAGAGGAACTGTATGATGCATTGTGGTTTGCATTCGACTTGCTCCCATAGCAAGTGCTGCCTCTCTTATACTTGGTGGAACTGCTTTTAAAGATGCTCTAGCAGCTATAATTATTGTTGGTAAAGTCATTAAGGACAAAGTGATACCTCCAACTAATGGGGTAGACCTTGGTAATTGAAATATAGCCAATAAAACTCCTAACCCTAATAGACCAAAAACTATAGATGGAACCGCTGCTAAGTTGTTTATATTAACTTCAATAAAATCAGTAAATCTATTTTTAGGGGCAAATTCTTCAAGATAGATTGCAGCTAGAACCGCAACAGGAAAAGCTATCATTAAACAAACAAGTATAGAAAAAATTGAGCCCATAAATGAACTTGCTATTCCAGCTAGCTCAGCTTCTCTTGAGTCAGCATTTGTAAAAAAACTTATATTAAATTTACTTTCAACCTTACCATTTGCAACAAGTTGATCAAAAATTTTTAATTGATAATCGCTTACTCTTCTTTGGTCTTCAGGTAAATCTCTTGGATAATTTCCTTTAAAGACTTGGTCTAAATCATCTGAAGCAGTTAGATAAACTTCCTTTGTTTTTCCTATTAAATTAGGGTCATTTAAAAGTTCATTTTTAATTTCTTTTTCAAAAAAATAAGACACCATTCTCTTCAATTCATTTTCTTGATCTTCATTGGCGTTTGGATCTAAATCAGCCATTGATTTTAATGCTATATCGTAATAATCAGCGTCCTGTAAATCTTCTTTAGAAGGATTTTGGTCTAACATCATTAATTCAGCATCGAAAGTTACTGGAACAATAAGCCATGTTTTTTGAAAAGCTGAATAGCCAGTTGAAAAAATTTTAAAAATAAAGATTGTTAAAAATAAAAGTGCCATAAAAATTGCACTCAGACCGTATAAGCGAAATCGCTGTTCAGCTTTATATCTTTTATTTAATAATTGTTCTTTATTTTTATTCATATTTTTCTCTATATTTTTTAACTACTCTCAAGGCCACAATATTTAAACAAAGTGTTACTAAAAATAATGACATACCTAAAGCAAAAGCAGCTTGCGTTTTTGGGTCGCCAAAAGCTTGGTCACCAATTAGAATAACTACAATTTGAGCTGTAATCGTTGAAGTAGACTCTAAAGGATTTAAAGTTAAATTAGCAGCTAAACCAGAGGCCATAACAACTATCATTGTTTCTCCAATAGCTCTTGAAACACCAAGTAAAATAGATCCAACTATCCCCGGCAATGCCGCGGGAAAAATAACTCTCTTAATTGTTTCTGATTTAGTTGCTCCCATAGCGTAACTTCCATCTCTTAAACTTTGAGGCACACTTGTAATTACATCGTCACTTAAACTTGAAATAAATGGTATAATCATAATACCCATTACCCCTCCTGCTGCTAAAGCACTTTCAGCTGAAACTTCAAGACCCATTGAAGTTCCTAATTCTTTCAAAAATGGTCCAACAGTTAGGGCAGCAAAAAAACCATAAACAACTGTTGGTATACCAGCTAAAATTTCAATTAATGGTTTTGCATATTGTCTAACTTTAGTTGATGCATATTCAGCTAAATAAATTCCACTCATTAATCCAATTGGGATAGCAACGCACATAGCAATAAATGCAATAAAAAAAGTACCTGCAAAAATAGGGACTGCTCCAAAAGTATCTGAATACATTGTCGGATCTAAAGCCTCAGAAGAATCTCTAACAAAAGCTTTTGCTGGATACCAGTGAGTTCCAAAGACAAAATCAAATAATGGAATTACTTTAAAAAAATCTATAGTTTGAAATATAAGTGAGAAAACTATTCCAACAGTAGTTAATATTGCAGCTAAAGAAGCTGTAAATAAAACTGCGTTCAAAAATTTTTCAACTGGTTCTCTTGTTCTAGAATTAGATGAAATTCTTTTATACGCATAAGCAACAGAGGCAATAATTGCAGATAATACTATAACAACTTTTGAACTTTGAGCTATTGATCGAAGACTTAAATATTTTTCAGCTGAAGCTTCAATAAAAGGTGTAATTTCTCCAGTGAATTGCCCTCGAGACAATGCTTTTGATTTTTCGTATAATAAATTTAATTCATCATCAAGATAACCTTGATTTGAATAATCACTTAAGATTAATAGTTTTACAATTGTGGGCTCAAAAATTGCCCATAATGAAAAAATTATAAAGGCTGGTATTGCACACCAGATTGCAAGATAATAACCATAAAATTGTGGTAATGCGGTTAATCTTTTTTTTGTAGATTGAATTGTATATGCTTTTCTCCGTCCAAAATAATAGCTTGTGAAACCTAGAAGAACAATAAATGCAAATAATATTAAGTTCACAGAATCTCCTTAAGTGAGGACTTTACTCTTTTTTTAAAAAAAAGGGGTCTAAAAAGACCCCCTTTTGAATCATTTGTTAACTGAGGAATAATTAATTACCCATAGCAACTAGCTTCGTAGCATTAGTTCTAGTTGTTTTATACAACTTAGAGTCTAATGGCACTAAACCAATGTCTGCTAAGTAACCCCCTTTTCCAATAGCTTTCTTAGTTGTGAATTCTTTCACAAACTCATGTAAGCCTGGAATTACTCCAACGTGTGCTTTTTTCACGTAGAAGAATAAAGGTCTAGCAACAGCATAACTGTAGTCTTGAATAGACTTTAATGACGGTTGTCCACCATCAATACTTGCTGCTTGCAATTTATCTTTTGCAGCTAAGAAATAACTGAAACCAAAGAAACCAAACATTTCTTTATCTTGAGTTAACTTTTGGATGATTAAACTATCGTTTTCTCCAACTTCAATAGCAGCACCATCTTCTCTGTAAAGTTTTTGAGGTTTTTTGTATTTTTTATTTCCAGCTTCAAAACCAGCTTTATAAAGAGCTTTAGCTTCTTTAGTCATACCTTTTTTCATTACTAAAGAATTCCAAGCATCTCTAGTTCCTGATGTTCCTGGTGGGATCATCACTGAAATTTTTTGTTTTGGTAAGCTAGGGTCAATTTGGTCCCAAGTTTTATAAATATTTGGAACTAATTTACCATCAACAACTGTATGAGCAGCAAGTGCTAAATATAATTGTTCTTTAGTAAAGTTTACTGGTTTTGCATCTTTGCTGTAAGCTAATGTAATACCATCGTTACCAATTACGATCTCAACGATATCATTAACACCATTTTTCTTACATAGAGCTTTTTCTTTATCTTTCATAGCTCTTGATGCATTTGTAATATCTGGATGTTGTTCACCTACGCCAGCACAGAATAGTTTAGCTCCACCACCAGTACCAGTAGACTCGATTACAGGAGTTTTAAATCCTGAACCACCAAATCTTTCAGCAACAACTGTTGCGTAAGGGAATACTGTAGAAGAACCAACTATCTTAATTTGATCTCTTGCTTGAGCAACAGTTGCTATTGATAAAGCAACTAGAGAAGCGATCACTATAGTTAGTTTTTTCATTATCTTTAATCCTTTCGTTATTAATTAATATAAAGATGAGAGACTCGTATAAATTAATTGAATCTTTAATATTACAGAATTGTTACACTTTTGTTAAAAAGATAACTTTTTAGTTGTATTTCATTGAGACTATAATCTCTTCATTTTCTGTTTCTAAACCACCTTTACAAGAAACAGGGTTAACTTTATCTTTAAAAGCAAGTTCAGTTGTAGGTCTCAAAATAATTTCAAGTTTCACTAAATTAACTAATTCTTCTAAGACGCTTTGATCGTATCGCCACCTTGGCCATGTGCTTGGAGTAGAAAAAACAGATGTTAAATAACTAGTTGCCATAGTAAACCTATAATTACTTAAATTTTCGTTTCTCAACAAATGATCTCTTACTGAATTAAATATATT
The DNA here is from genome assembly GCA_902558445.1 of uncultured Pelagibacteraceae bacterium. Lineage (GTDB taxonomy): Bacteria > Pseudomonadota > Alphaproteobacteria > Pelagibacterales > Pelagibacteraceae > Pelagibacter. The sequence goes on from CACEDX010000004.1 coordinate 84,880, forward strand.
TCTACATCTAAATGAGTCTGACATATAATTCTCTTTTTTTAAATTTTCATTTACTGGGATTGAAACAATTAAATCTACTGTATTTCTCCAATAGGAACTGACAACATCCATATATATATCTTCATAAGGCACATCTTTATGTTTCTTTACAGCAGGATAAGAACTCTTTAAGTCCTCTTCTAATCTAAAAATACCTATGTCAAAAACTGTTAATTGCTGAGTACGTAAAAGAGTAGAAAGGTCTTTTGAATATACACTAGTTGTGAAAAACAAGATTAAATAAAAAAATATTGAAATATTTTTGAGTATTTTAATCATTGTAAAAATTTAAATAAAATCTACACACGAATCAATCAAAGAAATGTTAAAGTTTTCTCAAATAAGGGTTGTAAAATGAAGTTTTTTTAAATTTTTATTTCGAGGGCAAATATATTCTAATTTCAGTACCTTTACCAACCTCTGAAAGAATCTCAAAATCACCTCTGTGTTGGGTAATTATGTGTTTAACAATAGCTAATCCTAAACCAGTTCCACCAACTTTTTTACTTTGTTCTATGTCAACCCTGTAAAATCTTTCTGTAACACGTGAAATGTGATCATGGGGAATGCCATAACCTTCATCTTTAATACTAATCATTATATTCTTTTCTAATAGTTTGTTACTATTTTCATTTTTAGAAATATATATATTTTTATTTTCCGGAGAATATTTTATTGAATTATCTAAAAGATTAGAAAAAACTGTATTTAATCTTTTTTCATCACCTACAACATTTGATGTATCTGTAAATTGATTTTTAACAGTTATATTTTTCTTTTTTAAAACAATTTCAAAATTACTTATAATAGTCTCAAAGAGTTCATTAATATTTACTATTGAAGTAGGTCTTATATGTTCATCAAGTTCAATTCGTGTAAGAATTAATAGATCATTAATTAAACTTTCCATCCTTGATGATTGTTCTGATAAAATTTTCATAAATTTTTTTTTAGCCTTTTCGTCATCAGATGCTGGGCCTTCGATAGTTTCTAATGATCCTTTTATTGCCATTAAAGGTGTTCTTAATTCATGGCTTACATTAGCGACAAAATCAGTTTTAAATTTTTGTGCTTTTGTAATTTCAGTAAAATCTTTTAAAAATAACACAACAGAATCTGGTTCAGTAAATAAATGAGTTGGACCAGGAATAATATAAATTTTATAAAATTGATATGATGGGAGGTCTATTTCAATGTCAATATTTTTTGTTTTATTTTCAACAATAGCTTTTTCAATATTATCTATTAATTCTGGTTTTCGAATTACAGAGGATATGTTTTTGTCAATTAAATTACTTCCAAATCTTTTTAATGCACTTGGATTAGCATATTTAATTATGTTAAATTTATTTAATGCAAAAAACTGATCCTCAAGTTCATCAATAATTACTCTTTTGGTTTTTTCCTCTCTTTTATTAATTATTGTAGCAGTATTTATTGATTTGTTTTTTTTTTGATTAAGTAAATAGAGGAGATAAATTATAACAACTATAAGTAGAATGATGAAATATTCCATAAATTTAGACGGCTTAATTTTGCATCATTACACTTTTTAATGCAAATAAATTAAGGAAAAATTAACTAATGATTTGGTGAAATATTGTTAAAAAATATTTTTGCTGTTTCTTCCCAAGTGAATTTTTTTGCAAATTCAAGACAATCATTTCTATTAACTTTCAAAGCTTTATGAGCTGAAACTTTAAGATCATTATCTAAACAATTTATTTTGGAACCCTCAAATATATCTTTAGGACCTGGAACAGGATAAGCAGCTACAGGTGTTCCGCAATTTAAAGACTCACAAACTACAATTCCAAATGTATCTGTTTTACTTGGAAATACAAAAACATCGGAAGATGCAAAATGAGACGCTAATTCACCGTTTGTTTTTTCTCCTAAAAAAATATCTTTAGGAAATTCTTTTTTTAATTTTTTTAAATCAGGTCCCTTTCCTATTATCATTTTTGTACCCTCTAAATCACATTCTAAAAAAGCTCTTATGTTTTTTTCAACTGCAACTCTTCCAACATAAATCCAAATCGGTCTTTTATGTGGTAAATCAATTTTTTTCGGACTCTTAAAAGCTCCATGATTGCCTCCTCTTGTCCAAGTAATCATTTTATTATTATCTATACCTATATCGATTAATTCTTTTCTCATAGATTCTGTTGTTACTAAGATTCTCTCAGCCTTGTTATGAAAGTTTGCTAAGAATTTTTCAGCCCATTTTGCAGGTATAATAGGAAAGTAAAGCTTAAGATATTTATCAAATCTTGTATGAAAACTTGTGGTAAACTTTAGTTTATTCTTCAAACAATATCTTCTTGCCATAGTCCCTATAGGACCTTCAGTAGCTATATGAATTGCATCAGGTTTTATTTTCTTTATTAAGCTACCAACTCTTGGCCAAACATTAATAGATATTCTAATTTCATTATATTTTGGCATCGGAAAAGTTAAAAATAATTCTGGTGTGATATATTCTATTCTATGACCTTGTTCTTTTAAAATTTTACCTGTTTCATGCAAGGTTCTTACAACACCATTTACTTGTGGAAAATATGCATCTGTTGCGATTAAAATTTTCATTAATTACGAAGCTTTTTTTAAGTCTTCATTTTTAATAGGTTTAATTATTTCTTGAGTGTCTAAATATTGTTCTCTTATTTTATCCCAATATAATATTTCAAAGCTACCATCGTAATTTTCGGCTAATGCAGTGCAAGATTCTACCCAGTCTCCACAATTTAAATAATTGACCCCATTAAAATCTCTATCCTCAGCATGATGGATATGGCCACAAATTATTCCATCAAATTTTTTTCTTTTTGCATAATCTGAGAGTGTTTTTTCATATTCACCAATATATTTGACGGCGTTCTTAACCTTATATTTTAAATATTTTGCAAGAGACCAATATTCTTTTCCTCTCAACCTTCTAAAGAAATTAATTATTACATTTATTTGTAACAATAAATTGTAAGCTATTGATCCAAGTTTAGATAGCCATTTAGCATGTTTCATAACACCATCCCAAGCATCACCATGAACAACAACATATTTTTTTCCAGCATTTGTCTCATGAATAACTCTATTAACCATATGGATGTCACCAAAATTCATTGGAATAAATTTTCTTAACATTTCATCATGGTTGCCCATAATATAGAAAACTTTAGTGCCATGTCTTGCTTTTCTTAAAATTTTTTGGATTACATCATTATGTTCTTGAGGCCAAAAAAAACTTTTTTGCATTTCCCAGACATCTATAATGTCTCCTACAAGATAAAGATTTTCAGATCTTGAGTTTTTAAAAAACTCTAAAAGTTTTTTCGCCTGACAACCCTTGGTACCCAAATGCACATCAGAAATAAAAATGCTTTTGTATTTAAGTATGTTAGGCATTTAAAGACCTATATTTTAATACAACTGTAACACGAATCATGTATTTCTTATTTCATTTAAATGTTACAAATTTGTTAAAAATTTTTTAAGGATTAATTATGTTGTATTGTTTAATTTACAATCAAAACTCTTCCTCTGGAAGAAAATCAAAATTCATAAATAGGGTTTTATCTAAGTTAAAAGAAAATAATTCAGTAGAATACTTTGAGACCAAAACAATAAATCAAGCTAAGAAAATTTTTAAAAACTTTAATCAAAAAAATTATGATCGATTAATAGTTGCTGGTGGAGATGGATCTGTTTCTTTTGCAATTAATGAATTAATAAAGAATGATTTTAATTTTAAAGACGATTTTGCTATAGGCTATATACCTGCTGGGACTGCAAATTTACTGCAAGCTGAATTATCAATGAATAAAAAGATTGATGATATAGTCAATGTATTGATTTCTAATAATTATAAATCCTCTAATCTTATAAAAATTAACGAGAATTATTTCTTTTTAATGGCTGGTATAGGGTGGGATGCAAAAATTGTTCATTCAATTAATTCAAAAATTAAAAAAATTCTTGGAAAAGTGATATTCGGTATCAAGGGTTTTCAATATTTCTTATTTATGAATAATAAAAAATTAAATGTTACTTTTGATGGACAATTTTATCAAGCAGACTGGATATTATCCTCAAATACCAAATATTACGCTGGACATCATAAAATAAATAAAACAAATATTTTTGAAAATAAAATAGTCACATATATATTTAAGGATTTAACTAGGATCAATTTATTATATTCTATATTTTTAATAATTCTTAATGGTGATTTAAGTAAAAATAAAAATGTTATTACTACTTATTCACAAAACATTACTATTGATGGAAATGATTTGATACCTGTTCAAATTGATGGAGATAATTTTGGTTCATATAAAAAAATTCATTTAAATCTATCAAATAAAAAAGTGAATTTTCTTGTAAAATAATTATTTTACTCTGCCATAAATATCTTGATATCTCACTATATCTGTTTCTTTTAAAATCGAGCCTACTTGAGCTTCAATTATTTTAACTGGTTTTTTATAGGGATTTTCTATTCTATGGATTGCACCTAGTGGAATAAAAATAGTTTCATCAGGTTTCATAGTGAAATATTTCTTATTTAAAGTAATTTTAGGTTCACCATGAGTAACTACCCAATGTTCAGCTCTATGATGATGTTTTTGAAGACTTAATATACCTTTTGGTTTTACATATAATTCTTTAATTAAGAATTCCTTACCATTAAATAGATTTACATAACTACCCCAAGGTCTATGAAATACATTCTTCTTTTTAAAATAATGTCTTTTATTTCGTCCGTACATCTTACAGATTTCTTTCCAAGATCCTAAATCAGACCAAGGAATATCTAATTTGATAGCATTTATATCTTTGGTTTTTTCTAATATTGCATAGTCAAAAGACTTGGCTTTTGCTTTTGTGAAAGATTGTTTGTTTAAATAATATACATTACTTTTATATTTTGCTTTTAATACTGCTTTATTACAATTTCGATAAATATTTGGTTGGTATTTCTTAAAATTATTTATTATTGAGTCTTTTCTCAAATAAAACATTCCAGAATTCCAATAACCTTTTTTACTAATTATTTGTTTAGCTTTAGCCTTTTTGGGTTTTTCTACAAATCTAGTTACTTTGTTACTTTTTGTTAAAAAATAACCAAATTCACTAGAGGGCATTTTGGGTTTAATCCCAAAGATAAAGATATTATTATGAGTAAGTTTCTTTTGATTTTTTTTGATAGCTTTATTGAATAAACCAACTTTTTCTATCAAGTGATCAGCAGCCAAAAACATTAATGGTTGTTCGTTTGGAATGTCTTTAATTAAAGCCGTGCTTAATATAGCTGGTGCAGTATTTCTTTTTGCTGGCTCTAAAACTATCTTGAATTTTCTTATTTTGTGTTTTTTTAAATGTTGTTTTACTTGTCTTAAATATTTTGCATTAGTGCTTATAATTGGTGCATCATATATAGATGCTTTAACTCTTTCTAAAGTTTTACCCAATAAAGTCCAATTACCAAAATCAATAAATTGTTTTGCTTGATGTTTTTTAGCTTTTGGCCAAAGTCTAGTTCCAGCGCCACCACATAAAATAACTGGGCGAATTTTCATTAAATTTTTGAATATTCCTTAACTTCTTTTTTCTTACCAGGGTGAGTTGGGGCTCCTAAACTTGCTGGCCCGACTGTTTGTGCATATTTCCAAAGAGTTCCTGAGCCAAAATCAGATTTTTTAGCCTTCCACTTTCTTTTTCTTGATGCCAATTGTGCTCTTGTTAAACGAACATTAATTGTTCCTTTTTTAGCATCAATATCAATTAAATCACCATTACGTAAAAGAGCTATAGGTCCTCCCAAAGCTGCCTCTGGACCTACGTGACCAACACAAAATCCTCTTGTTGCTCCTGAAAATCTTCCATCGGTAATTAAAGCAACTTTTTCGCCTTTACCTTGACCATAAATTGCACCAGTTGTTGAAAGCATTTCTCTCATACCTGGTCCACCAACTGGTCCTTCATATCTAATAATGATTACATCACCATCTTTATATTTTCTGCTTTGAACAGCTTTCATTGCACTTTCCTCGTTATCAAAACATCTTGCTCTTCCAGTAAATTGTAATTTTTTAAGACCCGCAATTTTCACAATTGCACCTTCTGGAGCTAAATTTCCTTTTAATCCTACAACACCACCATCTGGTGATAAAGGTCTGTTGTAAGCTCTTAAAACTTTTTGTTTTGGATTAAATTTAATACCTTTTAAATTTTCTTTCATAGTTTTACCTGTAACCGTCATGCAATCTCCATGAATATAGCCACCATCATAAAGAGTTTTTAAAAGCATCGGCACACCACCTGCTAGCCACATATCTTTTGCAACATATTTTCCACCTGGTTTTAAATCAGCAAGATAAGGTGTTCTTTTAAATATTTTTGCAACATCCATTAAATCAAATTTAATTCCTGCTTCATTTGCAATTGCTGGTAAATGTAATGCTGCATTAGTTGAACCCCCTGTTGCAGCAACTATTGTTGCAGCGTTCTCTAATGCTTTTCTTGTAACAATATCTCTTGGTTTAATTTTTTTTGCTAATAATTCCATAACCATTCGACCACTTGCTTTTGCATATTTATCTCTTTCTTCATAAGGAGCTGGTGTTCCTGCTGAATAAGGTAATGCTAAACCGATTGCTTCTGAAACACATGCCATTGTGTTTGCTGTAAACTGACCACCACACGCACCCGCTGTAGGACACGCTACTAATTCTAATTTTCTTAATTCTTTTGCAGACATTTGACCTGATGAATGTTTTCCAACCGCTTCAAAAACATCAACTACAGTTACATCTTTACCTTTATATTTTCCCGGAAGGATTGAGCCACCATATATAAATACACTTGGTACATTTAATCTAACCATGGACATCATTAATCCTGGTAAAGATTTATCACAACCTGCAATACCTACTAATGCATCATAACAATGACCTCTTACAGTTAATTCAGCACTATCAGCTATGACTTCTCTTGAAATTAAAGACGATTTCATTCCTTCATGACCCATGGCAATACCATCAGTAACAGTAATTGTGCAAAATTCTCTTGGTGTCCCTCCTGATGCTCTAACCCCCTTTTTCACTGATTGCGCTTGTCGCATAAGGGCAATATTGCAAGGAGCAGCTTCATTCCAAGTTGATACAACTCCTATAAATGGTTTTGATACATCTTTTTCAGTCTCACCCATTGCATAATAAAAAGATCTATGAGGTGCTCTATCTGGACCTAAGGATGTATGTCTACTAGGTAATTTTTTTTTATTAAATTTCTGCATTATAAACTCTCAATAGTTAAAGATATTTTTTTGATATTATCTTTAAGACTACTATAGTTAGTTTTTTCTTGTTCAACAATATTTTTTGGTGCTCTATCTGTAAAGCCTTTATTAGATAATCGTTGAGAAATCTTATCTAGTTCGTCTTGATATTTGTTCTGACGTTTTTGTAAGTTTTCTTTAATCAAATTAAGATCAATATTTTCATCAAAATAAATCTTAAAAATATCACCAGAAATGACAAGTGTTGCAGAGGGTTTATCCTGTTCTTTATCAAAAAAATTATTGATACGACCCAGTTTTTTCAAAATAACATCATTATTATTAACTAATAGTTTGTTTTTTTTGGCAATTTTATTAATCGCAACATCAACAAATGAACCAGGGCTGACATTTAATTCATTTTTAAATGATCTTAATTCAGAGATAATTTTGATAATTTTTTCAACTTCTTTAAGAGATTGGTCTTTTTTAATTTTTCCAGTAGGCCAATTTTTATACATAAGGAAATTTTTATTAGACTCATCAAATTTGTTCTTTAACCATATTTCCTCAGTTACAAATGGTATGAAAGGATGAAGCATAACCAATATTTGCTTAAAAACATAAGCAGAAACTTCTTTTACCTCTTTTTTTACCTTTTTATCCTCAGAGTAAAGAATTGTTTTAGACAGCTCAATATACCAGTCACAATATGAGTGCCATGCAAATTGATAAGCAATTTTTGCTGCTTCATCAAATCGATAATCTTCAATATTTTTTTGAATTTTATTTTTAGTTTCTATTAACTCAGAATAAATCCATTTATTGATATTTAATGAGATTTTTGGAACTTTATTGGTTTTTTTAAAATCACATTTATTGGTGATTAAAAAATTGTTAGCATTCCATAATTTATTTAAAAAGTTTCTATATCCTTTAACTCTATCTTCTGAAAGTTTAACATCAGTTCCTGGGGATGCCATAGAAAGCAAAGTAAAACGTAATGCATCAGCGCTGTATTTTTCAATGAGATCTAATGGATCAATAACATTCCCTTTTGACTTAGACATTTTTTGTCCTTTTTCATCTCTAACTAACGCGTGGACATAAATATCTTTGAATGGTTCTTTGTTCAAAAATTCCATACCAAACATAATCATTCTAGCTACCCAGAAAAAAATAATATCAAAACCTGTTACCAAAACTGTTGTTGGATAAAATTTCTTTACGTAATCTTTTTTATCAGGCCAACCTAAAGTTGCGAATGGCCATAATCCTGAAGAAAACCATGTATCTAAAACATCAGGATCTCTAGTAAGTTTTACATCTTTTTTATAATATTTTTTTGCTTGTTTAATTGCATCATTTTCATTGATCGCAACAAAAATTTTTTGATCAGGTCCATACCAAGCTGGTATTTGATGTCCCCACCATAATTGTCGTGAAATACACCATGGCTCAATATTATTCATCCACTGAAAATAAGTTTTAGACCAGTTAGTTGGAAAGAAATTTGTTTTTTTTGTCTTCACAATTTTTTTAGCTTTGATCGCTAATTTCTTTGCATCAACAAACCATTGTTCTGTTAAAAAAGGTTCAATTACTGAATTTGATCTATCACCGTATGGAACTTTATTTTTGATGTTTTCTTCTTTTACAAAAAAATTTTTTTCTTTTAATTCATTTAATATTTTTTTACGGGCATCAAACCTATCTAAGCCAATATAATCTTTTGGAGCATTATCATTTATTTTTCCCTCTTCCGTAAAAACATTAATTATTTCTAATTTATTTCTTTGACCAACATCATAGTCGTTAAAATCATGTGCTGGCGTGATCTTAAGTGCTCCAGTTCCTTGCTCTGGATCAGCATAATTATCTTTAATAATTTTTATTTTTCTACCTACGATTGGTATTGTGACAGTTTTGCCAACATGATTTTTATATCTTTTATCCTTCGGATTTACCGCAATCGCAGTATCTCCTAACATTGTCTCAGGTCTTGTTGTGGCAATAGTGATAAATTCAGAGGAATTGTCTATTGGGTATCTAATATAGTAGATCTTAGAATTCATCTCTCTTTGATCTACTTCCAAATCTGAAATTGCGGTTTTTAAAACAGTGTCCCAATTTACAAGTTTTTCAGCTTTATAAATCAATTTTTTTTTATGTAATTCTACAAAAACCTTAATGACTGATTTTGATAAATTTTCATCCATAGTGAATGCATTTCTTGACCAATCGCATGAACATCCTAATTTCTTTAGTTGATTAATGATTATGTCCCCATATTCATTTTTCCATTCCCATACTTTTTCTATAAATTTTTCTCTACCAAGGTCGATTTTACTTAAATTTTCTTTTTCTAATTTTTTCTCTACGAGTGCTTGGGTAGCTATACCTGCATGATCAGTTCCGGGTTGCCATAAAGTTTCATAATTATTCATTCGATAATAACGAACTAATAAATCTTGAATTGAATTATTTAAAGCATGACCCATATGTAAACTTCCAGTTACATTAGGTGGTGGAATTACAATTGAAAATTTTTTTGAATTTTTTTGTGGTTTAAATAATTTGTTTTTTTCCCAATAACCATAAATTTTATCTTCAACTTTTGAATGTATATATTTATCGCTTATCATGGGTGTTATTAGTTTATAATTTAATAATCTAAATTAACAATAATCAAATTGGAACGTTATTTAATAGACTAATTGCAAATATTTTATATAAAACTCAATGTAGCTATCTTCTAAAACATATGGCAACGTGGCGGAATGGTTACGCAGAGGATTGCAAATCCTTGTATCCCGGTTCGATTCCGGGCGTTGCCTCCAAAAAAAATCTTGTTTTAGTGAAAAAAAAAAGTAAGTTGAGATTTTGATATTCCTCGGTAGCTCAGTTGGTAGAGCAGTTGACTGTTAATCAATTGGTCGCAGGTTCGAGTCCTGCCCGAGGAGCCAGAAATTAAACGACCTTTGAAATATTGTTATTTCCTGCCTGTAATGATTTATTAAATTTCAATTTTTGATCAGCATTTAGTTCAGAATATAATTTCACTAAAAAGTTATAATTTACATTCATATGACCTTCTTGTGATTTTTCTAAATTTATCAGATATTCTGAAAAATCTTCAAAATAATTAATTGGTACTTTAAGATAGTTCGATAATTGTAATAACCTTATTGAACTTACCCCATTAGTGCCTTTTTCATATTTTTGAATTTGTTGAAATGTGACGTGGATTGCTTTTGCTACTTTAGTTTGTGTTAAACCTAGTGCTAGCCTTCTAAGCTTAAGCTTATTGCCTAAATGCTTATTAAAATTATCTTCCATTAAGACCCCTCTTAATTTTTTAAAAAACTAATTGAACTAGTTTTTAATACCTACTGCAACAATAAATTTTTATTTTTTTTGCCTAAAAACCCGTATTAAGGGAAATATGTCAAGCATTACTTCAGCTATAATTTGAGAAATATTTCTTGAAATTAGCTTGAACTATAGTATCTGGCTGAGGAAAAGTTTGGTTCTATCACTCTTTGGATTAGCAAAAAATTCTTTGGTATCAGCTTTTTCTACTATCATTCCTTCATCCATAAATATCATTTGATCAGCAACTTCTTTTGCAAAACCCATTTCATGTGTAACTACAATCATAGTCATTCCTTGTTTTGCTAAATTTACCATAACATCTAGCACTTCTTTAATCATTTCGGGATCTAAAGCAGATGTAGGTTCGTCAAAAAGCATTATTTTTGGCTCCATACATAAAGCTCTTGCAATAGCAGCTCTTTGTTGTTGTCCTCCAGATAATTGTCCTGGATATTTTTGTGATTGATCAAGAATTTGTACTCTTTCTAGATGTTTTAATGCTAATTCTTCCGCCCCTTTTTTAGGCATCTTTTTAACCCAAATAGGAGCTAATGTGCAGTTATCCAAAATAGATAAGTGAGGAAACAAATTAAATTGTTGAAATACCATTCCAACTTCAGCTCTAATTTGTTCAATATTTTTTGTATCCTCTGTTAATTCAGTTCCATCAACAACAATATTACCTTCTTGATGCTCTTCTAATCTATTAATACATCTAATTAATGTAG
>CACEDX010000005.1:0-82790 GCA_902558445.1 uncultured Pelagibacteraceae bacterium
AATGGAGATTTAGAAGTTAATAAAATTGTTACTCAAAAAATTAAAGAATTAACACCTGAACTTCCCATCATTTCTGAAGAGACCTCTGATAATAAATCAATAAACAATCTTGAAAACTTTTGGTTAATTGACCCTATAGATGGCACTTACGACTACATAAATAATCTAGAGGAATTTACAATTAATGCTGGATTAATAATTAACAAAAATCCAGTAGCTGGATTGATTTATGCCCCTTCAAAAAAAAGAATGTTTTACTCCTATGGTCCAAATAATGCCTATGAGTTAACAAATGGTGAAACCAAGAATTTAAATTGTTCTGAAAATTTTGATAAAAATGATGTGAAATTTGTATCCTATTCAAACAATATTAAACCTGAAATAGAAAAATTACATAAAAAATTTAATGTAAAGAAATATGTAAGAATGAAAAGTTCTCTTAAATTTTGTGTAATCGCTGCTGGCGAATATGATGGATATGTGGCTGAGCCTAGAGCTTGTGAATGGGATATAGCGGCTGGTCATGCAATTTTACAACATGCTGGAGGAATAATTACAGATTTTGAAGGCAAAGAAATTAAATATGGAAAGAAAAATTTTAAGAATCCAAGTTTAATCTTAAAAAATAAAAATATCTAATATGGATGAGCAATTAAGAATAATACTAATAATTATTGTATCGGTATCTATTTTTGGCTTATTAGTATTTGTATATGTCAAAAATTATATCAGAAATAAAATCAATCAATTAGTTGAAGATGAAAAGAAAAAAAAATCAAAGTAGTTTTATTATTTTTAAATAATCATCTTTTTTTAATTCCATAACTTTTTTTGATGTCTCAAAATCGAAGCCATTTCTCGCCAATAAAGATATATCCTTTTTATAAAAAAGTGGTCTATTGTCATCTATCCTAGCGGGTCCAATTCTTTTCTTTTTACAAATTTTAATTGCCGAAAAAAAATCTTGATCTGAATTATCTTCATTAATTTTATTGACTGTGTCTTTTATAAATTCATCATTAACACCTTTGCCAATTAAGTAATTTCTGATTTTATTAATCGAACTTCCTCTTCGGATCATACTTTTGGCTTTACTTTCAGAATAAAATTTATCATTGATAAATTTATTTTTTTCTAAATCAGATAAAACAATATCAATTAAATTTGTCACATCCTGTTTTTTTACATTTGGAACAGATAATTTGAGATATTTTTTTAGTAAATATGTTCTTAATTGTTGTTTAGATGGGGCATATTTTTCAACATATGCTAAAGCAAAATTTCTCATTTCATCTACAGTCACCTGTAATGTTTTTCTCTTATTTCTTATAGGAATCATTGTAAGATCTAATATAATATAATTTAAAATGATCGAACAAATTTATGCTTACTTTACAATTGAAATTCTCTACTTCTGGGTGAATTTAGGAGTTTTGCCTTTTTGGTTAGTATTAATATTTTTTCCACAATCAAACTTTACAAAATATTTTGTTACTTCTATTTTTCCAATCACATTATTAGGAGGTGCTTACATATTTGTGCTTTATAAAGCTTATTTAAGTGCTTATGATTTCGATAGTAATTTTGAATTATATTTAAGTATTAGTAATTTATCAGGTTTGTTTTCAAGTAATATTTTTTTAATGTTATTTTGGATCCACTTTGTATCAATTAATTTATTCGTCGGTGGCTGGATTGTAAGAGACTCACAAAAGTTTTTTATAAATAAGGTTCTTGTTGGCATCCCACTAATAATCACTTATTTAATTGGTCCTTTAGGCATCTTTATTTATTGGCTGATTAGAATATTTTACGCAAAAAGTATTAACCTATATGAGTAAAATCATCGATTTTTACTTCGATTTTATTAGTCCATATTCTTACATTGCCTATAAAAAAATTAAATCAATGCAGAATAAAAATGGGGTCGATTTTAATTATAAACCTATTTTGCTAGGTGGTTTACATAAGTTAGGTAACATAACTGCTCCTGCTTTTAATGAACGAAAAATGAAAAATATGAAGAATGATTGCGAAATTATAGCTAACAAAAATAATATATCTTTTAAATGGAACGAAAAATTTCCGATTAATACCCTTTATTTAATGAGAGGATTTATTTCAATTGATGCAAATAAAAAAAGTGAATACTTTGATATTTGTTTTGATGCCTATTGGAAAAATAATATAGATATATCAATCGAAGCTAACGTAAACGAAATTTTAGATAATTGTAAAATTGATAAAAAAAAATTTTTTGAAGATATAAGTAATCAAAAAGTAAAAGACGAATTAAAAAGTTTAACTGACAAAGCTTTTCAAAATGATGTATTCGGTGCCCCAACCTTCATAGTCAACAATAAACTTTTTTGGGGACAAGATAGACTTGAATATGCTTTAGAAGAGTGTGTTTCTTAAACAATCTTAAATTTACTATTTCTAATAGCTCCAAACCCACCATCAATGTGTGAAACTTTTTCAAACCCCATATCTTTAAGAGTTTTTGCAGCCAATGCTGATCTCATACCGCCAGCACAGAAAAGAACCATTTCTTTATTCATATCTAATTTACCATCTTTAAAATATGGACTATCAGGATCTAACCAAAATTCTAACATGCCTCGCGGAATATGATTTGAATTTTCAACTCGCCCATCTCTTTCAAGTTCTCTTATATCTCTAATATCAATTAGATTACATTTATCTTCATTCATCATTGATAATGCTTCGTCTGGTGAAATTGTTTTAATTTCGTTTAAAGCTTCTGTGACTAATGTTTTTGACGATTTTATATTCATAGAACTAAATTTATTATATAGTTTTTTTTGAAATCACATAAATAAAAATGAATAAAATTTGTATTGTTTATACTCATCATAAATTAGGTGATTTAATCTGGCAATTACCCTACATAAAAGCTATCAGTCAACATCATCAAACAAACATAGATTTAGTTGTCAGAGAAAAAACTCAAGCCCAAAATATTCTTAAAGACCTAAAACATATAAATCAAATTTTTTATAATGATTTCAGAAAGGGTTTACTTTATTGGGTTGATGTATTCAAATTAATTAAAGTATTTAAATCTGAGAAATATGATTTTGTTTATATATTAGATAAAGTCAATAAACCTGCCATCGCAGCTAAAATAGCAAAAATTAAGAATATTATTGGACCGGGATTTAAGAACCAAAAAAAATGGCTTACTATTAAAAATTTTCTTAATGAGGAGGATTTAAAGTTAAATTATTCAGAAAGATCTCAAAAATTACTCAAGATTAATTCAATAAACATAGAGAATAAATATCCAAATTTAGAAATTGATGTTGAGAGTCTCAAAAAAAACAATTCAGACCTTCTTGTTGATGGAAAGAAAATTGCTTTTGGGATTGATTCTTTTGAAGATTACAAAATGTGGTATGAGGAAGATTTTATCAAACTTGCCGATCTTTTGTTCGAAAAAAAATTATTTGATTACATATATCTTGTTTGTAGCCCTGAAAAATCTCATATTGCAAAAAAAATAATTACTGAGTCTAATAAAAATTATTTTATCGATTGTTCTAATAAAGATCTACAAGGAGTAATATTAGCAATTAAAAATTCAGATTTTTTTCTTGGAAATAATTCAGGTCCATTAAATCTTGCAGCAGCCCTTGGAATTAAGTCATTTGGATTAATAGCTAATGACCCAGTTAGTGAGCTAAAATATAGTAAAATTATTCCAATAGTTCCAAAGGATTATGTAGATAACGTCTGGCATAGGGATAGAAAAGGGATGAAGAATCTTAAGCCCGATGAAGTGTTTAATCAGATTATTAAAAATTTGTAATCATTAAAGTTTTATGAAAATAAAAAAAGCCCCTTGGGGGAGGGGCTTTTTTTTCGTTTAACTAACTTTAAGAGAGAATTTTAGGGACCCTTCGATGAGTAATCGCGGAGATACACAGAGAGCGAAGAGTCCCTTATTGTTAACAATTAGTCACGTATTGCATATGCAATCACGCCAGTTTCAGTGACATCAGTACCTTTGGTTTCAGCTTCTTTACTTAACCTTAGGCCAATTGTTGCCTTGATAGCGCTAAACACTATGTAAGCTACAATAAACACAAATATGTTTACTGATAATACACCAATTAACTGGGTACTAAAATTTGCACCAGAATTTGTTGCAGGTACAATTAACGTACCCCAAATTCCAGCAAATAAGTGGGCAGGAATAGCACCAACTACATCATCAATTTTTAGAGAGAATAATAGTTTAGTACCATACACTACGATTAATCCACCAACAGCACCAATTAAAATTGCAGCAAATGGTGATGGTAATAATGGTTCTGCAGTTACAGCAACCAAACCACCGATACATCCATTTAACATTTGAACTACGTCAGTTTTACCAAAATGCAATCTTGTTATAACTGCTGCACCCATAACACCACCTGCACCAGCAAGGAATGTGTTCATAAATATTTTTGATACAGCGATTGCATCCGTAGCAGTTCCCATTGCTAATTGTGAACCACCATTAAATCCAAACCAACCTAGCCATAAAATAAATACTCCAATTGTTACTAATGGTATCGAAGATGCTGCAAACGGTTTAAGCGGTGCTGGAGCCCCAGATTTAGTAAATCTTCCTAATCTTGGACCAATTATCATTGCACCAGCTAAAGCAGCTGCACCACCAGTTGAGTGTACTAAAGTTGAACCAGCAAAATCAGAAAATCCTAACTCTGCTAACCAGCCTCCACCCCACTGCCAACCCATCACGATTGGATAAATAATTCCTGATAGAATTGCAGCAAATGTAAAGAATGGCCATAATTTAATTCTTTCAGCCATTGTACCTGATACGATTGAAACAGTAGTTGCACAGAATACCATTTGGAAATACCAATCTGAACCATCGGAATATCCTGTGTCTAATTTACTACCATCTGCCCACGGAATAAATTTTCCAATATAACCACCTGGACTGATACCATAGGCTAAGTTATAACCTACAAGCCAGAACATTATACCTGCAATTGAGAATAACCCTATATTTTTTGCACAAATAACGGATACACTTTTTGATGTAACCATTCCAGACTCTAGCATAGCAAAACCACATGCCATGAACATTACTAGAAATCCACAAATCAAAAATAATAAGGTATTAAAAATAAAACCTACTTCAGCAGAAACTGTTGTATCTGCCATACCTGCACTACTCATGTTCAATAAAAAAATTAAACTAATAAGTGGCGCACTTATTTTTTTTATTAATTTAGTCATAAGACCTCCCTGTTATAAAAGGTGCTTGTATTTTAATAATTCCTAAAAACTAACGCTGATTATGAAAATTGGGTATGCAGATTTTGCATATAGAGACAGCCTTAACGCTTTTTGACGTTAAGGCTGTAAAATTAACTATTTATTGAATACTTCTTTTAAAGCTTTGGCAGGTAAGAATTTAACCTTTTGCGATGCAGCAATTTGAATTTGCTCACCAGTTCTAGGGTTTCTTCCAACTCTCGCTTTTCTCTTAGCCACTTTATATGTACCAAATCCTGCAATTTTGACTGAATCATCAGCTTTTAGTGCATCTAAAATAGTGTTGGTAATCGTGTCAAAAGTTCTCTCAGCATCAGCTTTACTTAGGTTTAAAGCGCCTGATAATTTGACAACTAATTGTTTTTTGTTCATTTTAGCTCCGGTTTTATTAGGTTATTTACTATCTTTATCAAAAGTATTGATAAATCAAGCCTTTTTTTAGTATCTGGCTCAAAGTTATACACAATATCTAGTGTAGTGAAAAAACCTCTATTTTAAAGGGTTATTTAAAGACTTTAAATTTTTTAACTAAATAAGCCTAGATCTTTAAGATCATTAAATGTTGTAAATATCATCAAAGTTAAGAGCAAAAACATCCCGATTCGAAAAAAACCCTCTTGCGTTTTTTGTGATAAAGGACGTCCTAACACTTTTTCGAAAGCATAAAACATTAAATGACCTCCATCTAACATTGGTATCGGAAATAAATTAATTAATCCTAAACTTATAGAAATGTAAGCCATCATGCTAATAAACGCCAACAGACCAAACTCTGCTACTTGACCTGAAATTTTAGCAATTCTAATTGGTCCTCCAAGTTGTGAGGTATCAGCCTTTCCAAAAATCATCGCACCGATATATTTAAGTGAGGATATACTTACGAAATATACTTCATTTGCTGCGTGGTATATAGCTTGGGCAGGTCCTAATTTAACATGGTTAATCTCATTGTTGTAAGCACTTAATTTAATTCCAACTATTCTTTTGTTAATCTTATTTCCAAGATTATCTTCACTTAAAACCATTTTGGGTTTAACTTTTAATAATATTTCATCGTATGAACGTTTAACCTTAAAATCTATAAAATCATCTGTTGATAACGTTATAAATTTAGAAACATCCATAATACTTTTAACTTCATTTCCATCTATCTCTAAAATAATATCATTTTGTTTTAAACCGCCAATCATTGCAGGACTATCTTTTTGTACCTCATTGATCATTGCAGGAGTAAAATCTTTTCCTGCAAAAGTATAAATGGAAAAGAAAATTAATAATGCGAGTAAGAAGTTTGCTAGTGGTCCACCAAAAACAATTAAAGCTCTTTGATAAAGTGGTTTTAAAACAAATAATTTTTTCCTGTCTTCTTCGTTATATTTCTCTATTAATTTTTCTTGATCAGCTTGTGAAAAAACATTTCGATCTCCAAAGAATTTTACATATCCACCAAGAGGTATCCAGCAAATTTTCCATCTGGTTCCAGATTTATCATTCCAACCAAATATTTCCTTTCCAAATCCAATTGAAAAATCAGTTACTGCGACACCATATCTTTTTGCAAAATAATAATGACCGTATTCATGAATGAATACCACAATCATGATAAGTATTAAAAATGGTAATATATAATCTATCATCTTAGATGGATTGTTTTTTAATTAGTTCTTTAATTTGATTTATCATCATATCTGGTGATTTCATTGTGGGATATATCTCTTTAGCTTTTTCATAACTCTCAATTGCCTTATTATAATTTTTTAATTGAATATTTACAAGACCTTGTCCAGCAAGAGCGCCGAAATGCCTTTTTTCTAATTCTAAAACTTTATCAATATCTTTTTGCGACTTTTCAAAATTACCAGATAAATAGAATACAGTTGCACGTTTATTCCATGCCTCAGCCCATAATGGATCCAAATTTATTGCTTTAGAAAATATATCTATTGCTTGATTGTATTTTGACTCATTTACTAAACTTGATCCTTTATTTAATAACATTGTCAAATTTTCATCATTTGGATGTGTGCTCCATATTTGCCAAATTTCTTGTTCAATTTTATATGCGGCTGAGTAATTTTGAGTTTTTAAATCATCAAACAATTGATTAAGTTTTTTAATTCTTTTATCTGCAATTGAATTACTAAAATTTGAAAAAAAAATTATAAAAATTATAAAAATTTTAAAAATTTTTTTCATGAGAACTAAAAGTATAATAAAACCAATACTGCTAATACAAATAATAAGGCTGCTGTTAAAACAACTAAATTAATTTTAACCTTAAATTTTTGGTAAATTTTCTCATTAATCTTTTCCCAAAAAAGAACAATTAAAAAGAATATGACTGCAGGAATTATAAATTTAAGCATATTTTTAATTTTTATCTCCTACATAAACCGAAACGCCTCTCAAATTTATGTCCACATCAAATTTTTTGTGTAAAGGAGGAAAAGCTCTTTGAGAACAATCTAATCTATCGCAGGTTCTACATGACACACCTATTGGGATCTCTGATGACTTTTCACTTAAGTTAACATTTTCAGTATATACAAAATCTTTGGCATATTTAGCTTCACAACCTAACCCAATAGACAAAATACTTTTTGCTCTTCCAAATCTTCCAATCCCTTTTTCAACAGTTCGTGCAATACAAACATATTTTTCTCCATTCGTCATTTTACTTACAGCGCTTTGAATAACTCCAGGTCTTGTAAATGCAGAATAAACATTCCATCTTGGACACGCACCACCATAACGTGGAATCTCAATTCCAGACAAAGAAAATCTTTTAGAAATATTTCCAGCCATATCAACCCTTAAAAAATGAAATGGAATTCCGGGTAGTTTTGGATCTTGCAAACAGGTTACTCTATGAGCTACTTGTTCAAAAGATGTTGCAAAGGTATTTTGTAATAATTCAAGATCGTATTTAAGTTTTTTACACTCTGAATGAAAAAGTTTGTAAGGCATTAATATTGCAGCACCACAATAATTAAGCAAAGCAATTTTAGTTAATTTTTTAGACTCTTCTGATGGAAAAGTAAATTTAGTTAAATAATCCTCAATTTCTTTGATTGCTCCCTCTTGTGCAATTTGTGCAGCTGCATGAAGTTTTTTTGTTTCAAGAGAACTATAATCACTCAACAGAAGCTCTTTTTTACTTTTGTTATAAATTTTAGAAAAAGGTTTATTTTCCTCTGGAATAACATCTTTGACAATAATGTCATATTCAGATTTTAAATGATCACAAAGAGCAACATATCTTGTACGATTATTTTTTTGAACCTTTTCAAAAACTTTATTAGCAAAATCCTCTAATTTTGGAAAATAGTTTTTATTTTCTTGAAGAAAGTCAGAAATAACTTCACCTGGAAATGAGTTCTTTCTATTATCAACAATTTTTCCAGAAATTTTTTCAATCTTGTTTACTAATTCATGGTCTTTTTTTTTTAAAATATCTCCTAATCTTACAATTGCTTTTCCAATTTTTGGATTAGTCCCCACAAGATCTTTAACTTCTGGTCCCAAAATATCAAGATCCTCAAATAATTTATCATCTAAAATTTCTGATAATGTATTTTCTAAATTTACGTCATCTTTTGATGTTAATTGAGAAAGTTCGATATTTAACTTTTCGCAAATTTTTAAAAGTAGATCCCCATCAATTTTTCTTTTTCCTCCCTCGATTAAATTTAAATAACTAGGTGAAATATTTATTTCTTGCGCGAGTTTATTCGCTTGAAGACCAAGTTGACGTCTAAAAGCCTTGATTTTTGGTCCTATTTTTAAATCATTTTGACTCATATTTTCTATTTGTAAATTTTGTAAATTTATATTTACAATTATTTTCCTTAATTTACAAGCTTTTTATCCTTTTTTGTAGATTTTGTAAATTTTGTAAATTATAAGATTTACATGACTGATAAACAAAAAAACACAGAAAATGAGGCTCAAATCATAAAAAATGAGGACCTTGCTAGACATAATAGTAGAGGTATTTACATGAGAGATGATCATTGTGATTGGGGTTCAAGTGGAATGAAAGATTTAGTTGAGACTCTTAACGACTCTAACTAAATCAAATTTTACTTTTTCATTTTAATTTTAACTTCTGAGGTAACTACCAATTATGAGTGCAGAAAACATCTCATACGAACTAAAAAGATTTGCAGGCATTAAAAGAGATTATACCCCCGATGAAGTTGAAAGATTAAGAGGCTCAATTAAAATAGAATATTCCCTATGTAAACAACAATCAGTTAAACTTTGGAAACTTCTTAATACAGAAAATTATATTAGTACTTTAGGATCTTTATCTGGAAATCAAGCAGTTCAACATGCAAAAGCTGGTCTAAAATCAATTTATCTAAGTGGTTGGCAAGTGGCTGCAGATGCTAATAGTGCTGGCGAAATGTACCCAGATCAATCATTATATCCATATGATAGTGCTCCAAAACTTGTTGAATCTATGAATAACGCTTTGCTAAGAGCAGACCAAATTCAACATATGGAACTAAAAGATGGTGATATGAAAAAAGAGAAAAGAATTGATTATATGCTTCCAATCATTGCTGATGGTGAAGCAGGTTTTGGAGGTCCATTAAATGTTTTTGAACTTACAAAAAAGTTTATTAAAGCTGGTGCAGCAGGTGTTCATTTTGAAGATCAATTAGCGAGTGAAAAAAAATGTGGTCATATGGGTGGCAAAGTACTTGTACCATCAGGGACTATGATTAAAAATTTAAAAGCTGCAAGATTGGCAGCTGATATTGCTGAAGTTCCATTGATAATTTTAGCTAGAACAGATGCAAATGCTGCAAAACTAATTACAAATGATTTTGATGAAAACGATAAACCTTTTTTAACTGGTGAAAGATCTCCAGAAGGATTTTATTATGTAAAATCAGGGATTGAACAGGCAATTTCAAGAGGATTAGCATATGCGCCTTACTCAGACTTAATTTGGTGTGAAACAGCTACACCAAATCTTGAAGAAGCTAAAAAATTTGCAGATGCAATTCATGAAAAATTTCCTGGAAAACTTTTAGCGTATAATTGTTCTCCATCATTTAATTGGAAGAAGCATTTGTCAGATGAAGAAATTGCTTCATTTCAAAGAGAAATAAGTAAAATGGGCTATAAATTTCAATTTATAACGCTTGCTGGTTTTCATACACAAAATATTGCAATTTTTGAATTAGCAGAAAAATACAAAAAAGAAGGTATGGCTGCTTATTCAAAGATACAACAACAAGAATTTGCTCGTGAAAAAGATGGTTACACTAGCGTAAAACACCAAAGAGAAGTAGGTACATCTTATTTTGATGCTGTTTCTAATACTATAAGTAGTGGAAAGAGTTCAACTACAGCAATGGATGGCTCAACCGAGTCAGAACAATTCTAATAAAACAATTCCTCTTATATATTAGTCTATTAACTGGCCCAGAAATGGGTCAGTTAAATTTTCTAGTAATAAATCTAAACTTCCATAAAAGTAATTTATAAAGTTTTATTAAAATAAAATTCTCCTTAACCTTTTTAATATTTTTTGAGTCTTCAAAAATATCTTTAATTTTTAAAGAACACACACCTCTAATATCTGTATAATTCTGATTTTTAAATTCAGGAAATTTATCAAAATAATTATTAGTCATATGCTCTATAAAGCAATTAGGATCAGGTTGATTGTTAATTTCAGGAATTAATGTAGCTTTAAAATAATTCATATTAAAAGAATGAAATCCTATTGATGACCTCTCTGTAATACCATAATTAATTTTAAAATTATGGGCTCTTTTTTTAAAAGACCACCATTTTGATTTCAAAAATTTAAGAAATTGATCCTTATTATATATCCAACAACAACAATAATTGTCCCAATCATTTACTACAAATCTATTGCCCTCTAGCTCTATGTATTTATTCAATTTCTTTAGTATATGAATACTATAATTTTCTTTGTCTTCGTGGTTCTTCTCATAAACTAAAAAACCAAGATGATAATTCTTCTTATTTAATTGCTCTTGGTGTTTCTGCCAATATTGTAAATTATTCTCTGAAAATTTTATATCATGCTCCAAATACAAAAAATAATCATAATCATTTTTTTGTTCTTCCATTAGTGGTCGACACTTCCATGTTAAATAACCTCTATCTAAATCTCTATCATTTATCTGATGCTTTATAATTTTAGCATTTAATTTTTTATCATCTAAAAACTCATTATGTGTATGAATAAAAATATCATTTTTAATTGAAAGAGTTTTTAAGTTATCAATATTTTCTTTGAGATAATCAAATCGTCGTAAATTTCTATAACCCTCTTTTTTTTCAGGATTTGGATTGTAAAAAGGTATATGAATAGATATAGACATTATTTAATTTGAAATTATAAACAAATTTACAATATTTAATAATGAAAAAAATTCTAATAACGGGTGGCACTGGTTATCTCGGAAGAAGCTTAGCTAATTTTTATAAGAAAAAATATAAAGTTTTTCTTGGTGCTCGTAATAATAAACAAAATTTCTTAGTAAAAAATTTAACTAATTGTGAAGTTGTCCCTCTAGATGTTTCTAGTATTGAGTCAGTTAATGATTGTTTAAATTATACTAAACCTGATATTGTAATTCATGCTGCAGCTACCAAGTTTGTAGATTTATCAGAAAAGTTTCCATTTGAATGTATTGATATAAATATACTTGGATCTACAAATGTTGTTCGTGCTTGTATAAATAAAAAAGTTCCAACTGTTATAGGTGTATCAACTGATAAAGCATCGCCGCCAATTAAGAATATTTATGGTTTAAGTAAGTCATGTATGGAAAGGCTTTTTTCATCGATAAAATCTTATAGTAAAACTAAATTTATTTGTGTTAGATATGGCAATGTAACATGGTCCACTGGATCTGTTTTGCCAATTTGGAAACAAATGTATAAAAAAAATAGGACTATTCTTACTACTGGTCCTTACATGAGGCGGTTTTTTTTCTCAGTCAATGAAGCTGTAAGTTTAATTGATCAGGCTCTAAAACTTAAAAATAAATTAAATGGAAAAATTCTTTCAGCAGAAATGAAATCTGCAAAAATGATTGATTTCTTAAAAGTCTGGACAAAAAAATTTGGTGGTAAATATAAAATAATTCAATCCAGAAAAGGTGATCGACAAGACGAATATTTAATTGGTGAGGACGAGTTGAAATATGCTAAAGAGATGAAAATTAAGAACAGAAAGTATTTTGTAATTGATTTTAATAATCTTTTAAAAAAACCACTTAAAGAAGTAGTATCTTCTGAAAATGCAAAGAGATTAGCGCAGTCTGAAATTGAAAAAATTATCAAATTTGGTCTGAAATCTAATGACTTATAGAAAAATAAATCATGCTTTTATAATGGCGGCTGGACGTGGAACCAGATTAATGCCACTTACCAAAAAAATACCTAAAGGTTTAGTTAAATTTAAACAAACCTCATTAATAGCAAGGGGTATCAAAAGACTCAAAAAATATATAAATTTTGTTCATATTTCAGTTGGTTATAAAGGGCCTATTTTAGCTAAACATTTAATAGAGGAAAAAGTTTCATCAATAATAAATACAGATAAAAAAGGTAATTCTTGGTGGATATTCAACTCTATATTTAAATCATTTAACTCTCCAATTTATGTCTTAACTTGCGACAACGTCACTAACATTGATTTTAAAAAACTTGAGAAAGATTATTATAAAAAAGGTCAGCCTCTATGCATGTTAATTCCAACAAAACCAATTAAAGGATTAGCGGGAGATTTTATTTTTAAAAAAAAAAATATTGTTAAAAAACTCTCAAGAACACAAAAATCTGATATTTACTGTACTGGTATTCAAATATTAAATCCAAAAAAGATAAATGATAAAATTAAACCAACTGATGACTTTAATATTCTCTGGAAAAAACTAATTAAAATCAGACAATTATATGTTTCTGATGTAATGCCAAAAAAATGGTACACAGTTGACAATTTAGACAACCTCAAAAAACTCAAAAAAATTTTTAAATAAATCTTTTAAGACTTTATGCTGTAACCCTTTTTAAGTAATATAGAGACAATAATCACGCAAACTGATAAAAATAACACCATTAAACCTACACTAATCCAAATATTAAAATCTGATATGCCATAGAAAGAGTATCTAAGGCTACTAATTAGGTAAACGACTGGATTAAAATAAGTAACCACTTGCCAAAATTCAGGTAACATATCTAATGAATAAAGACTTCCACCTAAAAATACCATTGGTGTTATCACAAAAGATGGGATTATTGACATCTGTTCAAAGTCCTTGCTAACCAAACCAACTAAAAATCCAAATAATGCAAATGTAAAAGAAACGAGAACTAATAAAAAAATCATTAGCAATGGATATTGAACTTGTACATCAGCAAAAAATTGTGCTGTCAAAAAAATTACAAAACCAACAATCAGTGTTTTAGTAGCTCCAGCACTTACAAATGCCAAAACAATTTCATAAGCGGATATAGGTGCAGCTAAAATCTCATAAATAGTCCCATTAAATTTTGGAAAAAATATTCCAAAAGAAGTATTACTTATTGATTGAGTTAATAGAGTTAACATCAGCAATCCTGGAACTATAAACGATCCATAACTGATACCATCAATTTTTTGGACGTAACCACCGATCACAGAACCAAAAACAATAAAATATAATGATGTTGAGATTACTGGTGATAAAAGAGATTGACCTAAAGTTCGTCTAAATCTATCCATTTCATGGAAATAAATAGCTTTAAATCCATAATAATTAATTTTCATTATTTTCCTTTACTAAAGTTACAAATATTTTTTCTAAATTACTTTGTTCGGTTTTAAGATCCTTAAGTTTTAAACCAGAATCTTTAATATCTTGTAAAAGATTTGTAATCCCAGTCTGTTTTTCTTTTAAATTATAAGTATATGCTAAAGACATTTTATTACTTCCAATAATCAAATTATATTTTTTTAATGAGTCAGGAATATCTTTAACTTCCTCTTGTAATTCAACAGATAAAACTTTATGGCCCATTTTTTTAATTAATTCTTTTTTTTGTTCAACAATAATAATTTCTCCCTGATTAATAACCCCTACTCGATCAGCAATCTCCTCAGCCTCTTCAATGTAATGAGTTGTTAAAATAATTGTTACACCTATTTCTCTTAATGATTTTACCACTTTCCACATCTCTTGTCTTAATTCAACATCTACACCAGCAGTAGGTTCATCTAAAAATAAAATTTTTGGTTCATGAGACAATGCTTTAGCGATTAAAACTCTTCTTTTCATTCCACCTGATAATTTTCGCAAGATTAAATCTTTTTTGTCCCAAAGACTGAGTTGTTTTAAGACTTTTTCAATATGTGTTGGATCTGATTTTTTTCCATACAAACCTCTTGAATACGAAACGTTATTAAAAACAGTTTCAAATTGCTCTAAAGTTAATTCCTGAGGAACGAGTCCTATACGTGATCTTGTTTCCCTATAATCCTCAATGATATCAAAGTCTTCAACTGTAACTTTTCCTGATGATGGTTTTACAATCCCACAAATAATACTAATCAAAGTAGTTTTGCCTGCACCATTGGGTCCAAGCATCGCAAAAATTTCTCCTTTTTTAATATTTAGGTTTATATTTTTTAAAGCATTAAAGCCATTATCATAAACTTTTGAGAGATTATTAATTACTATTTGATTTTCTGACATTCGGTCAGTTATATAACTATTAATTCACTTAATACAATCAACTAAAATTTGATGTTTTTAGCTTTAAGAACCAATAAAGGTAAAAAAGTTGCGATGATAAAAGACAAAAATAATAATGATTGGGATATAAACGGACTAAATATTTCTTTTGATAACAATATTCCAACTAACAAACTCTTTGAGAAATCTGGTGAAGGAAATAACAAAAATCCAGCTATAAACCCAGTAAGGATTGATATATATGCAGTTTTTTCATCAATTTTATTATAAAAACTATAAAAAATTGTTAACACGAACGCACAACAAAATAAGTCTGCCAGTAAAAACAAATATAAAATATCAAAGCCATAAGATGCAATTACAAAAGATATTATGGATAAAAAAACAATTATATATTTTGAAAAATTAAAATAATTAATCTTTTTTTTAAATTCAAATGTAGCTTTACCATCGACTATAATTAAACTTGATATTGCATTAATTAAGGTATCTACTGTGGAGATAGTTAATGCTAGACCTAAAATAATAATTACTATTGATAAAAATATTGCTTGTTCATTTAGTAATAAGTAAAAAAAACTTAGATCGGGTCTTATTGATGAATTGAGTGAAAAACCAACAAGTCCTGTAAAACCCATAAAAAAGACAATTGGCACAATTATCAAAAAAGATATGATCAAACTTTTTTTTAAAGTTTTATAATCTTTTGCTGCATAAATGCGTTGCCAATTACCTTGGTGAAATAGATTTGTTGCTGCTACAGCAATAAAAAAAGTTAAACCAGAAGTATAACCAGGTAAATATGATCCGCTTAAAAGATGTGGGTTTTTTTCTTTTACAAAATCAAATGAAAATTTTGATCCTGTGAAAGACAAAATATATATTAAAGAAATCAATAATAACGCACCAATGACAAACATTTGAATGTTATCAGTCAATATTGAAGCTTTTAATCCACCATATAAAGTATAGGTTAAAGTACACAATAACACAATCAAAGCAGTGAACCAAAGTTCAGTACCTGAAATATAGTTAATCAAAACTGCAACCGCAGTAACTTCAGCACATAAGAAAATAAACATATAAAAAATTATCATCAGCAAAATAAGTTTAAATAAACTTTTACCAAATTTTTTTCTTAAAAATTCAATGAGCGTAGAACCTTGAGGAAACTCTTTTCTAATTTTTTTTCCAAGATATATAAAAAAAAACATTGGAAAAGCTGTCCCAAGAGAATATCCAACTACCGCACCTAAACCTCCCCAAGTTGCAGCTGAAGCAGGTCCAAAAAGAATCCATGCACCTAATGCAGACGCTGTCAAACTTGTTGTTAATGAGAGAAATCCAATATTTCTATTTGCAGTTAAATAATTTTTTAATCCTTGATAGTTCTTAGAATAATAAATTCCAAATGATAAAAAAATTAAACATATAACAATTACTAAAGATAATGCGGTTGATTGTGTTAAAAAATATGTTTTATCCATTGTTCCCTTTCTGAATTACCGGACAGGTTCATAGGGTTTAATCTCAGTCTGTTAAGACACCCCTTTGGACATATTAATTTATTTTATTGAATTAGAAAAGAATAAATCAAAATTTCGGAATTAATTTAAATTGATTATAGTTTTATTTTATCAATTTGTGCGTGAGCTTCTTTAATTGATTTTTCATAATCTAGAGCCATTTGATCCGCACTGATTGTCTCAACTTTTTCAATACCAAAGAAATTCAAAATAAATTTCAACCAAGGAGTTAAAAAATCTTCATTACTATTTAACTTAGTACCTCCTGATGTAATTACCAAATAAGCTTTTTTATTTTTTAACAAACCTTCTCTTCTGCCATTAGGTTTAAATTTAAATGTTTCTCCAATTCTTGCTGCCAAATCCGACCAAGCTTTTAAAGTTGCAGGAGGGCCATAATTATAAATTGGTGCTGAAATAATTATAATATCACTCTCTTTAAGTTCTTTTACAAGTTGATTAGAGAGCTCAAACATTTTTTTGTGATTTTCATTTTGGTCTTTTTCATCAATATTCATTCCAGATTCTGTTAAACCACTCACAAAAACCATCTCTTCATTTAGATCTCTATATATAACCTCATCTTCAGGTTTTTTAATTTTTTCAAGTAACTTTTTAGCTAAAGCTCTTGAAGTCGATCCCTCTTTTCTAGCGCTTGAGTCAATTTGATAAATCTTCATAATCAATCATCCAAAGTTTTGCAAAAAAGGAAATATTTTAAGTAAATAATAACCTAATGCTTGTAACTGATTTGTTAATATTAATATACCGGTAATTAATAATATTACACCACCAATTTTTGAAATTAAATTAATGTTCTTTTTGAAATTTTTTGAAAAAATTAAAAATTTTTGAATTAAATAACCCGACAAAATAAATGGTAACGCAAGACCTAAAGAATAAAATGATAAAAGTATAATACCTCTGTTAATACTCTCTTCTGTTGAAGCAAGTGCTAAGATTGATCCAAGAATAGGGCCTATGCATGGTGTCCAACCAAAAGCAAAAGCCATACCAATTAATATTGGACTAAAAAAATTAGTGTTACTATTTGTCTGAATCCTTTTTTCATAATTCAAAAATTTTAAATTTATAATTCCAATTAAATGTAAAGATAAAATACAGATTACTAATCCAGCACCAATTCTTAATTCATTTGAATTTTGTAATAATACTTGGCCTAAAAAAGTTGAAGCAGCGCCAAAAATAATAAAAACAATTGAAAAACCAATAGTAAAAAGAATGATAGGAATTAAGTTTATATTTTTTTTTTCTGTTAACTCATTTAATGAAGTACCAGAAATATAAGAGATATAACCAGGTATTAATGGTAATACACATGGCGATAAAAAACTTATCAAACCCGCGCCTAAAGCAATAAAAATTTCTAACATCTAATAAATAAAATTTATATTATTCCTTGTAAGGAACAACCTGGTGTTTTTGAGTACCAAGTTTATTTATACCTAAAACTACTTCCTCCCCGCCTTTTAAAAAATGAGGTGGTTTCATATTCTCTCCAACACCCGGTGGTGTTCCAGTGCAACAAATATCACCAGGGTGTAAACTCATACACGAACTCATATAAGAAACTAAAGTTTTAATATCAAAAATCATTTTACTTGTATTTCCAGTTTGCATCCTTTTCCCATTTACATCTAAAAACATATCTAAATTTTGATAGTCTGGTAATTCATCTGTAGTAACTATGAATGGGCCTATTGGACCGAAAGTATCAAAACCCTTTCCTTTATCCCAAGTCAAACCTCTATTCTTTTGAAAATCTCTTTCACTCACATCATTAACTAGAAAAAAACCAAGAACATGATCTAAGGCGTTTTCAATACTAACATTTATAGCTTTTTTTCCTATTACAAAACCAATTTCAACTTCCCAATCAGTATGATTTGATCCTTTAGGAACAATAATAGGATCGTTTGGTCCAGTAATACAACTAGTGAATTTTGAGAAAATAATCGGTTCTTTTGGTATTGGCAAATTTTGTTCTTCAGCATGATCTTTGAAATTCAAACCAATACCAATAAATTTTGCTGGGTTAGAGACGCATGCACCTATTCTAGAATTTGAATCAAGCTTTGGTAAACTTGAAATATCAGTTTTTTTCAATTTTTCTAATGTATCAAAATTCAATGTGTCAGGGTTAAAATCATTAATTATTGATGACAAATCTCGGTAATTGTTTTCACTATCTATGATTGCTGGTTTTTCTTCTCCAACACTACCTATTCTACACAATTTCATATTTCTCTTCCTAGACTTTAATAATTAGCTCATTTGTAGTAAATGAATTTTCTTCACTAGTCAATAATTTGTGGTTCTTGCTAATCGAGCTGCACCCCGAACACCGCTTGCATCACCAAATTTAGGTTTTAAAAAAGTCCCCTCAAATTCACCCCCTGCAACAAATTTTTTCATTTTTTGTTTAATTTCATCTAAAAAATTTATTTCGTTAGATACCCCACCCCCGAAAACAAACACATCTGGATCAATAATATTAACAACAGTGGCTAAAGACATAGCGAGTTGATCTTTATATTTATCAATTAATCTTTCTGCATCTAAATCAAGTTTTCTATGCATCTCAAATATTTTTTGGGCAGATAAATCCTTTTTAAACTCGTTTTTGAACGCTTTAGAAATACCTATACCCGCAACAAAGTTTTCTATTTCCCCAGCTCTTAAATTGGTTTTTTTTATTTGAACACCTTCAATACAAGCACTCGGTATTTGATTATGCCCCCATTCTCCAGTAATCCCATTAGGTCCATTGACAATTCGTTTATCTATAACTAAACCGCCTCCAACACCAGATCCAAGAATTACCCCAAAAACTATTTTATAATGTTTTCCAGAACCATCTATAGCTTCTGATAAAGCAAAACAGTTAGCATCATTTTCACAATAAATTTCTTTTCCGATCTCACTTCGTAAATCTCTTTGTAAAGGTTTGCCATTAATCCAAAAAGAATTAGGCGCATTCTTAACTAGTCCTGTTTGAATAGAATGAATCCCTGGATGACATACACCCACTGGTAATTCTTTACCAGCTTTACGCTCAAGTTCGATAACTATTTTTTTTATTATTGATAATGTATCTTTGTAATTTTTTGGAACTTCGGTTCTTTCTCTATGATGCTCATTGCCAATATCATCTAATAACACATACTCTATTTTACTTGCCCCAAGATCAATACCAATCTGCATATTTTATCTCATTAATTTATTTATTTCTTTATTAATAAAAAGTTTTGGAATTTTACATGTTGTACTAAGTCTAATTGGTTTATTTGTTTTTGCAGATTGCATAGTTGATTGTATCAAGTCAAGAACATGCAAAGATACTTCTCCATTGCATCTATGTATCTTTTTTTTATCAATACAATAAGCCATTTCTGCAAGACCAACTCCTCTGTAATTAGCGTTAGTAGGTGACTCATTTGCTCTAGAACTTTGAGTTCTAATATTAATTTTTCCTAAAGGCATACGATTTGTTTTAAATTCTTTCCATGGGCTTCCTAATTTTTTACATAAATATACTGAACCACCAAACATATTAGGATCTGGCACAATCATTGAACCTTTGGTTCCATAAAGTTCAATATGATTTCTTTGATGGGCTATAACATCAAAAGATAAAGTTAGTCTTATAATACTTCCATTTTTAAATATAATTGTTGTAAAATATGTAGTTGGACATTCTACCTTAATTCTTTTTCCCTTTTTGGGACCAATACCAATTGTTCTAAATCGTGAACCTTTCATTAAACTTGCTGCTTTTACCTCTTTTGCTGGACCTAATAAATTTACTAATGCTGTGAGATAATAAGGTCCCATATCAATTACTGGACCGCCTTCTTTTTTTGCAAACCATGGTTCTGGGTCTGGATGATAAGATTGAACCCCTGGAAAAGCAAAAATCGCATTACCTAAATTTACTTTACCGATACTTTTACCTTCTAATAATTCTTTAGATTTTTGATTACCTCCTCCGAGAAAAGTATCTGGGGCATTTCCTAAGTATAATTTCTTTTTTTTTGAGAGCTTAAGTAATTCTTTTCCGTCTTTTAGATTTATTGCTAGTGGTTTTTCTGAATACACATGTTTTCCATTTAACAAAGACTTTTTTGCAATTTGGTAATGAACTTTTGGAGGGGTTAGATTTAATATTATTTCAACCTGTTTATCTTTAAGTAAATTACTTACCGAAACTGCTTCAATTTTGTAAATTTTAGCACATTTCTTAGCTGCTTTTTCTTTAACGTCTGCACATTTAATAATTTTAAAATTTTTGAAATATTTGTGAGCTCTGAAATATGTTTCTGCGATATGACCACAGCCAATTAAGCCAACTTTAAATACTTTGCTCATTAGGGTTATACTCCCTGTCTTTGTTTTGCTTTACCTTCTTTGTGTAATTTTAGAGCTTTTTCATTTTCTTTGGTTTTGGGAATTTCTAAGGTTGGACTTTCCCAATAAGCTGATCCTTCAAGCCATTGATACGAATGAGTTTTGATTGAAATAACGTAAGTCACTTTTGATTTCTTCGCTCTTTTGAAAGCTTCCTCTAATTCACTGATAGAACTTACCTCTTCAGACTTTGCCCCCATACTTTCTGCATGTTTTGCAAAATTTACTTTTACTAAGTTTGAAACATTTGAACTCTCAAACAAACAATTAAATTCTTTTCCACCTTTAAATAATTGAAGTCTATTAATGACAGCGTGACCACCATTATCACAGACAATTACAATTAGTTTATTATTAGTTATTACAGATGAATATATATCTGAATTATAAAGTAAATATGATCCATCACCTACAAATGTGATAACTTCTTTGTTTGGGTTGGCCATTTTAATTCCTAAAGCTCCAGAAATTTCATAACTCATACAACTAAAGCCCCACTCTGTTTCATGAGTATTAAGTTCTCTTGGTCTCCAAATTTGAACAACTTCACCTACCAAACCTCCAGCTGCAGTGACAGCGATATCACTTGGATCAGAGTTTCTATAAATTGCACCAACTGTATGAGCATAACTTGGGAGTTTTTGATTAGTTGGTCCACTTTCTTTATCAACATATTCATTCCAAGATTTAAGTTCATCTCTGGATTTTTTATGCCATTCCTCGGATGCTTTCCAATCACCTAAAGCTTGTGATAGTTCATTTAGAGAAACTTTTGCATCTCCAATAATTGATTGTGCCATATGCTTACTAGCATCAAATCTTGCAACATTAATTGATACTAATGAAAAATTTGGATTTTCAAAATTGGACCATGACCCGGTTGTAAAATCTCCTAACTTAGTTCCAATAGCAATCGCTAAATCAGTTTTTTTTGCAAAGTTGTTTGCTGCTTTTCCTCCTAAACCTCCAATAGGTCCTAAAAAATGAGAATGATCTCTTTTCATAGAAGAATAACCCATTACAGTTTGTGTTACAGGTATATTGTGTTTAACTGCAAAAGTAGAAAGTTCCTCCATTGCATCTGAGTAAAAAACACCTCCACCAGAAATTATGATTGGATTTTTTGATTTTTTAATTTTTTCAGCTGCCTCTTTAATTTGAAAATCATCAGGTCTTGGTCTTCGTATATTATGGATTTTTTCTTTAAAAAAATCCTCAGGATAATCAAAAATTTCTCCTTGTATATCCTGACATAAAGATATGCATACTGGACCACAATCAGCTGGGTCTAATAAAACTTGTACTGCTTGGGGAAATGTTTGTAAAATTTGTTCTGGTCTGGTTATTCTATCAAAATATTTTGTAACTGGTTTAAAAGCATCATTTTGAGTAATTCCTGGATTATTAAAATGTTCTACTTGTTGTAAAACTGGATCAGGCATCCTATTTGCGTAAGTATCACCCGGAAGAAATAAAATTGGCAGTCTATTACTCATCGCAACTGCTGCAGCTGTTACCATATTTGTAGAACCAGGACCTACAGAACTTGTTGCTACAAATACTTGTTTTCTTCTTTTTGCTCTAGCGTAAGCAATTCCTGTTAAAGCCATGTTTTGCTCATGATGACCTCTATAAGTAGGAAGTTTATCTTTATTTTCCTCTAAAGCTTGTCCTAAACAAGCTACATTACCATGACCAAATATTCCAAAAGCACCAGCGAATAAAGGTTCTTTTTTACCATCGATAAGAATTTTTTGAGAAGTCAGGAACTTTACAATTGCATGAGCACATGTAAGCTTTATTTTTTTCATAATTGTAGATATATTCTCTTAAAATTTCGCTTAATTAACCATAAAATAAAAATTATGTATAGTAAATTTGGGCAGTTCATAGATGGTAAGTGGCAACAAGCGGAAAAAAAAGAAACTTACGATGTTATAAATCCTGCTACGGAAGAAATTATTGGCCAAGCGTCTAAAGCGTCTTCAGCAGATGTTCAAAAAGCTCTTAAATCTGCAGAGAAAGGTTTGGAAGTTTGGAAAAACACTTTACCTTGGCAGAGATCATATATTATTAGAAAAATTGCTGATCTTTTAAGAAAAAAACAAGATGTTTTAGCAAAATGGTTAACGATTGAAGTTGGAAAACCTTTAGCAGAGGGAATTGGCGAAACTGGTGGGGCTGCTGATATTTTTGAGTGGAATGCTGAAGAAACAAAAAGAATTTATGGACAAACAGTCGAAAGTCGATTTCCAGATACGAGAGTTCATGTTTATTATCAGCCAGTTGGAGTTGTAGCAGCTTTAGTGCCATGGAATTTTCCTTTAATTCTAGCAGCAAGAAAAATTTCAACAGCATTAGCTGCCGGATGTTCAGTAATTTGTAAGCCTGATGTAATTACTCCAGGAACAGTAATGGAGTTGGTAGATATTTGTAAAGAAGCGGGAGTCCCTCCTGGAGTTGTAAACTTATTATCAGGAGATCCTGAAAATATTTCAAATGAGTTGTTAGAGTCTGATATTATTAAAAAGGTTTCAATTACTGGATCAACAAGAGTAGGAAAATTAATCTTAAAAAAGGCCGCAGACAAAGTTCAAAGAGTCACTATGGAGCTTAGTGGACACTCACCTTTTATAGTTTTTGATGATGTTGATATAAATAAAGTTGCAGATATGGCAATTACTGCAAAATTTAGAAATAATGGTCAAGTTTGTATTTCACCTAACAGATTTTATATACAAGAAAATAAAAAAGATGAATTCATTAATGCGTTTATTGAAAGAACAAAAAAATTAAAAATTGGAAATGGTTTAGATGAAGGAGTTCAATTAGGTCCATTAACAACTGCAAAAAGATTAGGAGAAATCGAAAAATTAGTTGAAACAACTAAAAAGGAAGGAGCAAAAGTTTTGTTTGGTGGAAAAAGACCTCAAGGTTTTAACAAAGGCTATTTTTATGAGCCAACAGTTTTTGACAATGTAAAGGACAATTTTACAATAATGAAACAAGAACCATTTGGTCCACTAGTTCCAATGTTGTCATTTAAAACTTTTGATGAAGTAGTTGAGAGAGCTAATGATAATGACTTAGGATTATGTAGTTATATTTATACAAATTCTATGGACAAAGCTCATAGAGCTTCAGAATTAATGGAAACTGGTACCGTTGCGGTTAATACTCCTGCAGTTGCGATAGCCGAGGCACCTTTTGGCGGTATTAAACAAACTGGATATGGACGTGAAGGTGGTTCAATGGCAATTAAAGATTATCTCAATATAAAGTACACTCACCTTGGTTTGAAATCTTAAAATGAGGCCAAATAAAATAAAAAAGATGATGACAGATGGTGAGCAAATAATTAATGGCTGGTTACAAATTCCTAGCTCTTTTTCAGCTGAAGTAATGTCTCATCAAGGTTGGGACTCGCTTACAATTGATATGCAACATGGTGTTATAGATTATCCAAATGCATTACAAATGCTGCAATCAATTTCATCTACGGATGTTACTCCTTTAGCAAGAGTAAATTGGAATGAGCCAGGACAAATAATGAAAATTTTAGATGCAGGGTGCTACGGTGTTATTTGTCCAATGGTGAGTAACAAATCCGAGGCAGAAAAATTTGTTCAAGCATGTATGTATCCCCCTAAAGGGTATAGAAGTTTTGGACCAATTAGAGGATTAATTTATGGAGGTTCAGATTATGGAGATTTTGCCAACGATGAGATTTTAAAAATGGCAATGATAGAGACAAAAGAGGCCTTGGATAAATTAGATGAAATTATGAGTACGCCTGGAATAGATGGAATTTATATTGGACCTGCTGATTTAAGTCTGGCCATAGGTCAAAAACCAGCTTTTGATAATCCTGAAGGAAGTCCAACTTATGAAAAGATTTTGAATATCTTGGAACATGCAAAAAAAAATAAAATTTTTGCAGGTATTCATAATGCTAGTCCAGAGTATGCAAAAAAAATGCTTAATTTAGGATTTAATTTGGTAACCATTGGATCCGATCAAAGGTATATGAGTGCAGGTGCAAAAGATGCTGTATCTAAATTAAAATCAATCAAATCAAAAGAAGACTCTAAAGCTTACTAAATTTAAGTGTCAGATAAAAAAAAAATATTGATAATTCAACCTATTCATAAAGCGGGGATAGATCTCATAAAAAATAACACAAATTATGATTATGAGATTATTGAAAATATAGATGACAAAGATATTAAACAAAAAATTTTGGAGTGTGATGGTATATCAATTAGAACAGCAAATTTATCTAGCGAATTAATCAATATATCAAAAAAACTTAAGATTATATCTCGCCATGGCGTTGGGTACGACAATATTGACTTAAAATCTTCTAAAGAAAAAAATATCACCTTGGCAATTACGGCTACAGCAAATGCTGTTGCAGTTGCAGAACATGTTATGTTTATGTTGCTCAATATATCAAAGAGAAAAAACATGTATGATGAGGCTGTTAAAACAGGAAATTTTTCTAATAGAAACAAACTTCCAAAAACAATTGAACTTTGGAAAAAAAATATTTTAATTGCTGGATTTGGTAGAATTGGTCAATCTTTAATTAGAAGATGCAAAGGATTTGAAATGAATGTTTTTGTTTATGATCCATTTGTTTCAAAAGATATTATTGAGGAATTGGGTGGTAAAAAAGTTGAAGATCTTACAGAAGCAGTAAAATCTATGGATGCCATTTCTTTACATATGCCTCTTAATGAAAAAACGAAA
Source organism: uncultured Pelagibacteraceae bacterium (assembly GCA_902558445.1). Classification (GTDB taxonomy): domain Bacteria; phylum Pseudomonadota; class Alphaproteobacteria; order Pelagibacterales; family Pelagibacteraceae; genus Pelagibacter. Next base: position 25,760 of record CACEDX010000005.1, read on the forward strand.
AATATTATTAATTATGACTTACTTAAAGCAATGAAGAAAAATTGTATAATTATTAATGCTGCAAGAGGTGGAATGATTAATGAGAATGACTTAGATAAAGCATTAAATGAAAGTCTTATATTTGGTGCAGGTTTAGATGTTTTTGAAACAGAACCACCTAAAGAGGATAATCCTTTGCTAAAAAACAATAAAGTTTTTTTAAGTCCTCATACCGCTGCATTTACTGAAGAATGCATGATAAGAATGGGAAAAGAAACAATACAAAATATAATTGATTTTTTTGAAAAAAAATTAGACAAATCAAAAATTATTAAACTTTAATTATGCGAATAAATTTCAAAAATTTTGGACTATTAGAAGCATTAGTGTTGTTATCGTTGGTATATGTGGTTGGTATGTTGATCTGGACCGCTAGTACAAGGCCCGCAGTTGAAGCAAAAGCTAACTTGGTTAAAGAAAATCATAAGAAAGTAGTAGATTTTATAAATGGAGAAATAAATAATTGTGGGAATAATGATGAAGGTAAATTCACTATTTGGGGTGATCCCTGTAATGGCGAGTGGTCCTCATCTAAAGTTGTGAATTATATAAACAAAAATCTTAATATAGAGAATCCTTTTTCAGAGGATACTAAAGTAAAAACTGATCCTGATCCTAGAATTAAAGCAGAAGGTAAGGCGGGGCAATCAGTTGAGATGGGTGTTATATTTGTGATGTCATCAAATTTTTTACCTGATCCTGGATCTGAATGGGTTGTGGGTACTTGTTTTAAATCTCCATGTGTTGCTGCTGGAAATAATGAACTAACTTCACTCTATAGATAATCAATTTTTATAAATTTCAATTTCAGATTTTTTTAATGTATCTGTAAGATAATTATAACCAATTTTTGCATACTCTAACGGATTTGCTTTTGCCGGATCCTGCTCTGCCTCAACCACCAACCATCCTGAATAATTATTTTTTTTTAATACATTAAATAAAGGTTGATAATCAATACAACCATCTCCAGGCACTGTAAACGCTCCCTCTAAGAAAGCACCTCTAAAACTTAAGTCCTCTTTTAAAGATTTTTCAAGAACTTGTTTTCTTATATCTTTACAATGAACGTGCAAAATTCTCTCATGATAATTTTGTAATATGGATTTTGAGTCTCCTTTTGCAAATAACATGTGTCCTGTATCTAATGTTAATTTTACACTTTCATGAGTATTTTCTATAAGTCTTTCAGTATCTTTTTGAGTTTCAATTACTGTTCCCATATGATGATGATATGCCAAAGGCATCCCTTCATCCTCTAAATATTTTCCTAGTTCAGAAATTTTTTCACAAAACTTCTGCCATTCGTCCCTTTCCATTTGGGGCCGAGTTGATAATTTTCTATTAGGATCTCCTTGTATAGAGCCAGAAACTTCTGCGAAAACTATACAAGGTGCATCACAATCTTTAAATAAATCTAGTTGTTCTTGAATGGATTTTTTTTCTTCCTCAACAGAATTTTTTCTTAGATTAGCACCATACCATCCTGAGCAAAGTTTAAGATTAAATTGATTTAATTTTGGAATTAATTCCGAAGATTTCTTTGGAAATTTTCCACCAGACTCTATGCCTATATAGCCTGCTTCATTAGCTTCTTTTAAACATTGTTCTAATGAGGTGTCACCACCTAACTCGGGCATGTCATCATTACTCCATGCAATGGGTGCAACTCCTAATTTTACTGACATAAGAAATTTTTTTAGTTAAGTTATTATTTTAATACAAATTTTAAATGATTGATATAGCTTTATTTGGACTTGGTAGAATTGGTATTATGCATGGAAAAAATTTAATGCGTAGTAAAGATTTTAATCTTAAATATATTTATGACATTGAACAAAAATTATCAAAAAAATATTCAAAAACATTAAAAACAAAAGCTATTAACAATCCATCTGTGGCTTATAAAGATAAAGATATAAAAGCTGTTTTTATTGCCTCAACAACATCGACACATATTAGATTTATTTTAGATGGTGTTAAAAATAGAAAAATTATCTTTTGTGAAAAACCACTGGATTTAAGTATTAAAAAAATTGAGTCCTGTAAAAAAAAAATTAATAAATTAAATCCAAAAATACAATTAGGTTTTAATAGACGATATGATCCAACACACAATAATTTAAGAAAACAATTACTTAGTGGAAAAATAGGTAAATTAGAAAAAATTATTATCACTAGTCGTGATCCTGCCCCACCAACTATGAAATATCTAAAAGAATCTGGTGGTATTTTTAGAGATATGATGATCCATGATTTTGATCTTGTTAGATTCTACCTTGGTAATGATGAGCCTGTAAAAATAATAGCTTCTGGTAGCAACATATCAGACAAAAGATTTGATAAAATAAAAGATTTTGAATTAGCATCTACCATAATTAGATCTAGAGCTGGTGTTCAGTGCATAATAACTAATTCCAGACATTGTAGTTTCGGTTATGATCAAAGAATAGAATTATTTGGATCAAAAGGTATGTTAATTTCAGAGAATAAAAGACAAAACGAGACATCTTTATATTCTGCACAATCAACTTCTAACAAATCTCCTTTGCTTAATTTTTTTATTGAGAGGTATAAAGATGCTTATAAAAATCAACTAAAGGATTTTGCAAAATTTATAAGAAAGAAAATTCAACCTCTTGCAGGATTTGAAGAGGGAAGAAAAGCTCTGATAATTGCAAATGCAGCTCAAAAATCTTTACGATCAAAAAAGTTTGAAAAACTTAATCTTTAATTGAATCAACCCTAAGTAGAATAGAACCTGCCTGCTTTACAACTAAATAATATTTTGATTAGATTTTATTTTTAAAAGTTAACTTTAATTAGAGGAAAATAATGAAAACAATAAAAAACTTTATATTAGCTTTAGCTGCATGGGCAATGATGTCTGTATCTGCTTTAGCTGTAGATATAATTGTAGTTTCTCATGGTCAAGCAAACGATCCTTTCTGGTCAGTTGCTAAAAATGGAGTTGATGCTGGATGTAAAGACATGGGAGTGTCTTGCAAATATACAGCACCAGCTACTTTTGACATGGTAGAAATGGCAAAATTAATTGATAATGCTGTATCACAAAAGCCGAAAGGTATAGTGATCACATTACCAGATGCTGCTGCTTTAGGAAAATCAGTTAAAGCTGCGATTGCTGCTGGTATTCCTGTAATATCAATGAACTCTGGATCTGATGATTATGCATCTTTAGGTATTAGTGCACATGTTGGACAAACTGAGTTTGAAGCAGGTGTAGGTGGTGGACAAAAAATGAAAGCCGCTGGTGGAAAAAAAGCATTATGTGTTAACCATGAGGTCGGAAACGTTGCACTTGATAGAAGATGCGCTGGTTTCAAAAAAGGTTTTGGTGGATCTGTTGATATTTTAGGTACATCAAATGACCCAACAGAAATTCAAAAAGCTGTTGCTGCAAAATTAGGTGGTGGCTATGACACTATTCTAACTTTAGGTGCTGGATTATCTGGTGAAGCAGCTTTGAAAGCACTCGAATCTGCTGGAAAAGTTGGTTCTGTAAGATTAGGAACATTTGATATGTCTCCAAATATGTTAAAAGCTGCTGCTGCAGGAAAAGTAGAGTTTTTAATTGACCAACAGCAATATCTACAAGGATATTTGCCAATAGCTATCTTTGGACAATATATGAGATGGGGAACAATGCCAGCAGGTGTGGTAATGACTGGACCTGGGTTTGTTACTCCTGACAATGCGTCTAAAGTAATTAAATGGGCAGCTCAAGGTTATAGATAAAAATATGAATTAAAGGCCTGACTAATGTTAGTCAGGCCTTTTTTTTAATCATCTTTAAATTATAATTTTTATATGTCTGTAAAATCAGAGAGTATTCAATCTAAAAAAGATAGTGGACAAGATGAAAGACTTAAAAAAATTTCACCTCTTAGAGTTTTATTAAACAGACCAGAGCTTGGTGCTTTGGGTGGCTCAATTTTAGTTTTTATTTTTTTTGGGATAGTTGCTGGTGACACTGGAATGTTTAGCGCTTATGGGACATTAAATTTTTTAGATGTTTCAGCTAATTTAGGAATTATTGCTATTGCTGCTGCAATGTTAATGATTGGTGGAGAGTTTGATTTATCAATTGGATCAATGATTGGTTTTGCAGGAATCTGTATCGCTATACCTGCAATTTATTGGGGCTGGCCTTTATGGACGAGTATTATTTTTGCTTTTGCTATGGCAGTACTAATTGGGTATTTCAATGGTATAATGGTAGTAAAAACTGGTCTTCCATCCTTCATAGTAACTCTTGCAATGTTGTTCATTTTAAGAGGGGCAACTTTGGCTATTACGAGATTAATTACAGGAAGAACTCAAGTACCAGGATTAAGAGTTTTGATAGAGGATGATCCAATCGCTTGGTTGTTTGCAACAGATACTTTTCAATGGTTATTCACATGGCTAGGATCGATGAAATTAATTGCACTGAGAACTGACGGCACACCATTAGCTACAGGTATTCCACCATCAGTAATATGGTTTATTGCTCTTACATTATTTGCGACTTGGATACTTATGAAAACTAGATATGGAAATTGGATATTTGCATCAGGTGGAGATAAAGTTGGTGCTACAAATGTTGGTGTACCTGTTGGAAGAGTAAAAATAAGTCTATTTATCGGAACAGCTGTAGCATCGACAATATTTGCTTGTATTCAAGTTTTAGATGCAGGTTCTGCAGATACTATGAGAGGAACTTTAAAAGAATTGGAAGCAATAGCAGCTGCTGTGGTTGGCGGTTGTCTTTTGACTGGAGGTTATGGCTCTGCCATCGGAGCAGCATTGGGCGCTATTATTTTTGGCACTGTATCAATGGGAATTTTTTATACAGATGTGGATACTGATTGGTTTAAGGTTTTTTTAGGCGCAATGATGTTAATTGCAGTAGTATTCAATAATTATATTAGAAAAAAAGTTACGGAGACTAAGTGATGTCTGAATATTTAGTTCAATTCAATAATATAAGTAAATTTTTTGGTAAAGTAATTGCTTTGAAAGATGTCACTATGAAACTAAAAAAAGGCGAAATAATGTGCTTGCTTGGTGACAATGGAGCTGGAAAATCTACTTTAATAAAAACTTTAGCAGGCGTTCATAAACCTGATGAAGGTGAAATTATTTTTGAGGATCAAAAAATAGTTTTTGACTCACCACGAGATGCTTTGGATATTGGGATAGGTACTGTTTATCAAGATTTAGCATTAGTTTCTCTTATGAGTGTAACTAGAAATTTTTTTATGGGTAGAGAGCCACAAAAAGGTTTACCTTTTTTCAGAACTTTTGATATTGAAAAAGCAAACACTATAGCTGCAGAAAGAATGGGACAAATAGGTATCGATGTGAGAGACCCATCACAAGCTGTCGGTACGATGTCTGGAGGTGAAAGACAATGTCTCGCTATTTCTAGAGCAATTTATTTTGGAGCAAAAGTTTTAGTATTAGATGAACCAACGTCAGCATTAGGTGTGCATCAAGCTTCAATGGTCCTGAAATATATTGTTAAAGCAGCATCGCAAGGTTTAGCTGTAATTTTAATAACACACAACGTTCATCATGCTTATCCTGTTGGAAATAGTTTTACAGTTTTAAATCGAGGAAAAAGTATGGGAACATTTCAAAAAAAAGATATATCTAGAGAAAAACTTTTAAGCATGATGGCAGGTGGTGAGGAATTAGATAAGTTAGAAGTCGAACTTAAAGAAATGGACCGAATAGAAAATAATTAGACAAATATACCACTTCTACATACATAAATTTTGCTGTAATATTTTTTAAATAAAGAAAGGGGTAACATATGAAAGCATATATAATGGGAAACTACACTGAAAAAGCTTTTCAAGGTTTTTTAAAAGATCCTAAAAGTGATAGAAAAGCAGTAGTTGAACAATTAACAAAAGCTATGGGTGGAACAATGCATAGTATGGATATAGTTAGAGGTCCATATGACTTTATTGTTGTTAATGAACTTACAACATTTGAAGACTTTGCAGCAGTAAAACTTGTAGTAGAAGCATCAGGAGCAGTCAAAAATTTAACAATGTTGGAAGCTATTGATTTTAATAAAGCTACTGTTAAAGCGAGTGAAGTTGCATCAGGTGCATACAAAGCGCCAGGACAATAAATAGATTATTACTTCCAGTACGCGGGCTGGAAGTAAATTTATTTACTTTTTCAATTTAGAGGAAAACTTAAGGTTAGTATTATCAAACTTTTCTATATTATTTTTAATATAATTATCCATAATTTCTAATTTATCTCCCTCGAATTCTGAGACTTTTCGATTATTTAAATCAACATATAATGCAAGGACTTCAATCGTAGATGCTAAATATTGCTTTTGCTTATGGATCATTTCCATCTTATATTGCAACCTTTTTTTATCGTGATCAAAAAAAACTAAATTTACATCTACCTCATCATTCATCTTTAGTTCTTGATTATATGTAATATGAGACTCAACAATCATCGTACTTTTTCCGGTAGTCCTTGCTGAATGCTCACCCATTTTAAAGGTGTCATTTAATATATCAGCCCCATATTTATCAAAGATCAAAAGATAATAAGAAACATTCATATGATTGTTATAATCAATCCAATCCTTCACAATTTTTTGTGAACTTAAAAAAATCGGCATTGTTAAATAAATTTAATGATTTGGATTATCGTTATCCACTACGAGGCATATTTCAGATTTAGTTAAAAATCTTCTTCCAGTTCCATTATCTAATGAAAACATTCCACCAATTCCTTTTACAGCATCTATCGTAAGATCAGTATGTTTCCATTTTTCATATTGATCACCATTCATATAAAATGGAACTCCACCTATTTCCCCAAGTTTAATATCGTTATCTCCCAATGGAAATTCACCTTCTTGGAAACACATAGGTGCACTCCCATCACAACATCCACCTGATTGATGAAACATTAACTTTTCACCATATTTTTCTTTAAGTTCAGATAATAAACTAAGTGCCGAATTTGTTGCAGATACTTTCATATTTTTTCTCTGGCCCATGATATCGAATCATGGACCAGTATATATTATTTGATTAAAAGAAGCCTAATTTTTTCTCAGCGTAAGAAACATGTAGATTCTTATTCTGTCTGTAATGATTAAGCATCATTTTGTGAGTTTCTCTGCCAACTCCAGATTGTTTGTATCCACCGAATGGTGAGTGAGCTGGGTATGCATGATAACAATTAGTCCATACTATCCCTGCTTGTATTGCTCTACCCATTCTATAAGCAATATTACCATTTCTAGTCCAAACAGCTGCTCCTAAACCATAAAGAGTATCATTGGCAATTTTTAATGCCTCTGCTTCATCTTTAAATTTAATTACAGACACAACAGGTCCGAAGATTTCTTCTTGAGATATTCTCATATCATTTTTTGCTTCAAAAACAGTTGGTTGAATGTAATTACCTTTTTCCAATCCACTGTTAAGTTTTGCAACACTTCCTCCTGTTAGGACTTTCGCACCCTCTTTTTTCCCTAGATCAAGATAAGATTTAATCTTCTCCATTTGTTCTACGGAAGCCTGTGCTCCAATCATAGTTTCCATTTTTAAAGGGTTGTCTTGAACAACAGCTTTTGTTCTAGCTATAGCTCTTTCCATGAATTTATCATAGATCGACTCTTGAACTAAAGCTCTACTCGGACAAGTACAAACCTCACCTTGGTTAAGATTGAACATAACAAAACCTTCAATACATTTATCGAAGAAATCATCATCTTTATCCATGATATCCTCAAAGAAAATGTTTGGAGATTTTCCACCTAATTCCAGAGTTATTGGAATTATGTTTTGTGCAGCATACTGCATTATCAATCTTCCTGTTGTTGTTTCACCAGTAAATGCAACTTTAGCAACTCTTTTTGATGATGCTAAAGGTTTACCTGCCTCTAAACCAAAACCACTAACAATGTTGACAACTCCTGGAGGTAATAAATCCCCAATAAGTTCCATCATCACCATTATGGATGCTGGCGTTTGTTCGGCTGGTTTTAAAACTGAACAGTTACCTGCTGCAAGAGCTGGTGCTAGTTTCCATGTAGCCATAAGTAATGGGAAGTTCCAAGGAACTATTTGACCAACTACTCCTAAAGGTTCAGGTATGTTGTAAGAGTATTGAGAATTGCTAATTTCTGCAATTGATCCCTCTTCTGCTCTTATTACACCAGCAAAATATCTCCAATGATCAACAACCAAAGGTAAATCTGCTGCCATACATTCTCTAATTGGCTTTCCATTATCTAAACATTCTGCTGTTGCGAGTAAGTTTAGATTTTTTTCTAAAACATCAGCGATCTTATATAATATGTTTGATCTTGTTGTGATGTCTGTTTTTCCCCACTCTGGGAAGGCTGCGTGAGCTGCATCTAATGCTGCTTCTACGTCTTTTTCGTCTGATCGCGCAACTGAACAGATTTTCTCATTTGATATCGGGCTTACATTATCAAAATACTTGCCTGATTTTGGTTCTACAAATTTTCCATTAATGTAGTTTCCATATTTTGCTTTGAACGGAAATTTAACCTTTAAATGAGAAGTATCTAATACAGATGACACTTTCATTGCTTCTGCACTCATTTTTTTCTCCTCTTATTATTTATATAAATTAATTAAAAACCTTTTTGGGAATGATGTAAATGGGTCAATAATGTTTTCAACTAAGAATTGTATTAATCGAGCTTTATTTTACTGATTTTATTGTCTGCTTTTCTCACAAAATAAATTCCTACTGATACTGCAATTAGAGATATCAAAACTTTGAAAGTGATCAATTCCTTCAGGAAAATATAACTCAAGATAGTTCCAAAAATTGGAATTAAATATGAAACTTGTGACTGAAATATCAGTCCATTATTAACTAAAATTCTAAATCTCAATAACCATGCAATTCCAGTAGAAACTAGGCCAAGATATATCACGGATATTGTGGAGTCTAACCTTGGCGAGACATTCCATGGTTGTTCAACAATACTTGCAATAGGTATCAAAATCAAAACTGCCCAAACCAGTATTGAGCCAGTTACATTTTCATTTTTTTTCTTACTAATTTTTAAGGTTAGAACACCACCTATTACATAACAAGTTGAGCCTAATAGAATTAGTATTGCGGAAAAAAAATTATTTTCATTAATCAAAATATTATCAGAAAATAAATAAAGTATTCCAGAAAAACCAATTAAGATTCCTATTGTTTTGATAAAATTGAATTTCTCATTCTTTGTATAAAAATGACCAAGCACAGTTGAACTTAATGGTGTAGTTGACATCAATATCGCAGCCAAATTACTTTGAACTGATTGCACGCCGTAGGCAATTAAAAAAAAGGGGGCTACTAGATTTATAAATCCTATCATTGCGAACCAATACCAATCTTTTGAAAAAGCTTCGATCTTTATCTTTTTATAATAACAAAGCAACAAAACTGGTATTGCTCCAAAAAACACTCTTAAAAATGCAATGGTAATTGGTCCAAATGAATAGGTTGCAATTTTGATATTAAAAAAAGCTGATGCCCATATTAAAGCTAACAAAATTAATAAAAGATAATCTAATAGTTTTGGTTGTCTCATTCGGTAATATCTTCAATTGTTCCTTTTGTAATTTTCTTTAAATCTGAGAAATTGATTTTAAATATACAATTTGGATGACCTGCAGCAGCAAATAAAAAATCAAACCTATTTAAAGAATTATCTATGTAAATATCAACATTTTCTAAATGGCCTACTGGTGAAACACCGCCAATAGTATAACCAGTAATGTTTTTTACATCTTCAGCAGTAGCCATAGAAACATCATCAAATTTAATATTTTTCTTAATTTTTCTTAGTGAAGCTTTCTTATCTCCAGCAACCAAAAATAAAGTAAACTTATTATCTGTCTTAAAAAGTAAGCTTTTTACAATTGCTCCTACCTCACATCCTAAAGAAGATGCGGCTTCTAAAGCAGTTCTAGCTGATGTTTCTAAAACACTAACACTTAAATTTTGGTCGAATTCTCTAATAATTCTTCCAACTCTTCGAACTGGTTCTTTATCAAGTAATGTCATTATTCAACTCTGAATTGTTAGTATTCTTAGTCTTTTCAATATACACTTATGTTAAAAATGCATAGGTGTTATTAAGTAAAAGAGGATTATTTATCAGTCTTTATTTGGTATCACAACCCACAAGATTACAGAGGAGATATAATGAGTGCAAAAAATGTATTAAAAGTTATTAAAGACAAAGAGATCGATTACGTTGATCTAAGATTTACTGACCCTAGAGGTAAACTTCAACACGTTACAATGGACACTAAGGTAGTTGACGAAGATATGTTAAACGATGGAATTTTCTTTGATGGCTCCTCAATTGCAGGTTGGAAAGCTATTAATGAATCTGACATGATTTTAAAGCCTGATTTAAGCAGAACTGTGGTTGATCCGTTTACGTCTCATAATACATTAAACATTTTTTGTGATATTTTGGATGCAATAAAAAAAGATCCTTACGAAAGAGATCCTCGAGGAACAGCAAAAAAAGCAGAGGCATATTTAAAAAAATCTGGAATTGGTGACAAAGCATTTTTTGGTCCAGAAGCTGAATTTTTTGTATTCGATGATGTAAGATTTAAAAATGACATGAATGAAACTGGCTTCAAAATTGATAGCACTGAAGGCCCTTACAACACTGGAAAAAAATATGAAAACGGAAATATGGGACACAGACCTGGTATCAAAGGTGGTTACTTCCCAGTTCCTCCTGTTGATAGTGCACAAGATATGAGAAGTGAGTATTTAAAAGCAATGAAAGACATGGGTATTAAAGTTGAGAAACATCACCATGAAGTTGCTCCAAGTCAGCATGAACTTGGAATGTATTTTGGAACTTTAGTTGATCAAGCAGATAACTTGCAATTATATAAGTATGCGGTACACATGGTTTCACATTCATTTGGAAAAACTGCAACTTTTATGCCTAAACCAGTAAAAGGTGATAATGGATCAGGTATGCACGTGCACCAATCAATTTGGAAAGGAAATACAGCATTATTTTCAGGAGATAAATATGCTGGCTTATCCGATTTAGCTTTACACTATATTGGTGGAATTTTAAAACATGCAAAAGCTATAAACGCTTTTTCAAACGCTACAACCAATAGTTACAAAAGATTGATCCCGGGATTTGAAGCCCCAGTGTTATTAGCGTACTCAGCGAGAAACAGGTCAGCTTCATGTAGGATCCCTATCACTCTAAGTAAAAAAGCTGCGAGATGTGAAATTAGATTTGGCGATGCAGCTGGAAACCCATACTTAACTTTTGCAGCAATGCTTATGGCTGGACTAGATGGTATTAAGAATAAAATTGATCCAGGTAAATCTTTCGATAAAGATCTTTATGCTTTATCTGAAAATGAAGTTAAAAAAATACCTACTGTTTGTGGCTCATTAAGAGAAGCAATGGAAAGTTTGGATAAGGACAGAGATTTTTTAAAACAAGGTAACGTTTTCACTGATGATCAGATAGATGCTTACATTGCTTTAAAATTTGAGGAAATACATAATTTCGAACACACACCACACCCAATAGAGTTCGACATGTATTATAGTTGTTAAAAATTATTGTCTAGTAGTGGCAATCTTATTTTTGCCAGGACCTTTTTTAACAACGTAATCTTGAGTTCCATTAGCTCCTGTTTCAACAGATTTGATTAAAGATCTTTGAAGGCTTTTTCTTTTCTCTTTTCTGTCTTCAGACGCTAATAAATTTCTAAATTCAAAAACGTTCATGTAATAAATATATACTAGATATGCATTTTAAGCAATACAGCTATGCAACTTATGGGATACTAAATTTTATTCTACTTTAAAGGACTCCCCACAACCACATCTCTCTGTTTCATTGGGATTATTGAACACAAAAGTTGAAGAAAAATCCTCTTTTTTGTAATCCATTTCAGTACCTAATAAGTACATCACTGCAGCAGAGTCTATAAAAACCTTAACTCCCTTGTCCTCAATTACCTCATCATTCGGGTTAAGTTCTTTAGAATATTCCATTACATATGACATGCCTGCGCATCCTCCAGATTTAACTGAAACTCTCACTCCTAAAGCATTTTTTTCGGCACTAGACATGATTTCTTTAATTCTGTTTGCTGCATTTTCACTTAGTTTAATTATAGGATTCATTACAAATTTAACTCCAACTTAGCGGCATCTGACATCATATCTTTGTTCCAAGGTGGGTCCCAAACTAGTTGAAGATCAACATCATCTATTTCTTCAACCTGCATAGCTCCATCTTTTACTTCTTTTGGTAAACTCTCTGCAACAGGACAATTTGGTGTGGTTAAGGTCATTTTAATTTCAGCTTTTTTTCCTTTTACTTGAATATCATAAATTAAACCAAGTTCATAAATATTAACTGGTAACTCAGGATCATAAATTTTTCTAATTTCATTTATAATTTTTTCTTTTATTTCCATAATATTAATCTTCTGTGCTCACTTGCTTTCCATCATCTTCCATTGCAGAAATCAAAGTATGCCATGATAAAGTAGCACATTTTACTCTCATAGGATATTGTTTTACTCCTGATAGACACATTAGTTTTGTTTTATCATCTTCCTCTAAAATCGTAGACTTTAATTCAGGATTTTCTTTTATCATTCCAAGAAAATCATCTATGATCTCCTTTGCTTCATTGTCACTTTTGCCTTTAATCAGATCTGTCATTATTGAAGCTGAGGCCATTGATATTGCGCAACCACTTCCTTCAAAAGAAATATCTTCAACTTTTCTTTGATTGTTCAATTTTAAATAAACATGCACATTATCCCCACATAAAGGATTATTCCCTTTCGCATCTTTGTTAAAATTCTCAGTCTTCCTCAAATTTCTTGGATTTTTTCCATGTTCTAAAATTATTTCTTGATATAATTCTTTTAAATTCATTTTAAATCAAAAATTTTTTTACATTTGTTTATAGACTCATTTAATTGATCAAAATCACTTTTAGTGTTATAGACACCTACTGATGCTCTTGCACTTGCAGGTATTTCTAATTTGTCGTGTAATATTTGACAGCAATGGTGTCCAGCCCTAATAGCTACTCCATCTTCGTCAAGTATTGTCGCTATGTCATGTGGATGTACCCCTTCAATTGTAAACGATATTACACCGCCTTTATTTTTTGGATTACCAATTAATTTTACTGAATTATTCTTTTTTAAAATTTCTTGACCATACTCTATTAATTCTTTTTCATGTTTAATTATATTTTCAATGCCAATACTTTCTAAAAATTTGATAGACTTATCAAAAGCTATCACCTGTGCAGTGGCCATAGTGCCTGCTTCATACTTATTTGGAAGATCACCATAAGTAATACGATCTTTTTTAACTTCTTTAATCATTCCACCACCACCCTGATAAGGCGGTAATTCTTCAAGCCATTTTTTTTTTCCATACAAAATTCCAAGTCCAGTCGGTCCATACATTTTATGACAAGAAATTGCATAAAAATCACAGTCCAGATCTTGCATATCAAGTTTCAAATGTGGTGCACCTTGACATCCATCTACAACAACAATTATATCTTTTGCGTGTGCAAGCTCAGTAATCTCTTTGATTGGTAGGATTGCCCCAGTAACATTCGATAGATGATTAATTGCAATCACCTTTGTTTTTGGTGTAATCTTTTTTTCAATATTTTCAATTGGAATTTCTCCATCTTCATTTATTTCAGCAAAATTAATCTTTATATTTTTTGATTTTCTCAAATAGTGCCATGGTACATAATTTGAATGATGCTCTAACTCAGTGAGTAAAATTTCGTCACCTTCATTCAAATACTTTTGACCAAGTGTATTAGCAACTAAATTGAGGGCTTCAGTTGCACCCTTAGTAAATACAATCTCATTTTTATCTTTTGCATTAATATATTTTTGGACAGAAGATCGCGTATTTTCATACAAATTTGTAGCTGCCACTGCCAAATAATGAATACTTCTACCCACATTAGAAAATTCTTTAGTATAGAATTCGTTTATTCTATCAATAACAACTTTAGGTTTTTGAGAAGAATTAGCACTGTCCAAATAAACTAGATCATTGTTTTGTATCTTTTCATCAAAGATAGGAAACTCTTTTTTAATATTATCTATGTTCATTTTTCTAAACCAATCATTTTTTTTAATAAATCTTTAATTTCAGCATCAGTAATCTTTTCGATTACATCAAGCAAAAAACCATTTATCAATAGTCCTTTAGCTTGTTTGTAATTTAGTCCTCTAGACATTAAATAAAAAATTGAATTATCATCAAGACTACCAGATGCTGATCCGTGAGAACATTTAACATCATCAGCATAAATTTCTAATTCTGGTTTTGCGTTAAACTCTGAGGTTTCATCTAACAATATTGCTTTACTTAATTGATATCCATCTGTTTTCTGAGCCTTTGAGTCTACATATATTCTTCCTTGATAAGCAGACTTTGTATTTTTTCCGAGCACACTCTTAATTAACTGATAGCTTTTTGTATTTTCAACCAAATGATTTATGGTAGTTCTTATTTCGTGCTGTTTATTATCATCTAATGAAAAAATACCATTAATAAATGCTGAAGAATATTCACCACTTAGATTACAATTTATCTCATTTTTGAAATAATCTGAACCTGCAGAAAAAACAAAAGTTTCAGAAATACTATTTTGTTTTTGATTTATATTATTAAATGAATATTTTAAATTTTTATTTAACGACTTATCAATTTTATAATTTTTAAGTATCGCATCTCTATCCAAATTAAAATTGTAAAGGATATTCATAAAATTTTTTTCACTATCATCACTGAAGAAATCTATTAATTTTAGTGAGCTGTTTTGTTCAAGCTCAAAATTTAACCTTAAATTAATATTCTTTGATTTCATTTTCTCATTGGTCAAATGATAAATGATTAAGGGTTTTTTTAATGAGTAGCCTTTTTTAATTAAAATTTTAAAATGTTTATTACTTAATGCAATATTCAAATCAATTAATGAATTATTGTTTTCAGACTTATCAATTGTGTAAGAGTCCTCAATTATTTCAATCTGTTTTTTATCCTCATAACTAAAGTCAATTTTTTCAATTCTTCCATTAATAAAAATAATTTTATTATGTTCTAAATCATCTACTAAAATTGATGAATCAATCTTATTTTTAATTGAATAATCATTATAAAAGCTCAAATCTGAAATATTATTACTAATTATTTGATTTATATCTAAAAACTTCCAATTTTCTTGTTTTCTATTTGGGAAACCATTTTCAATAAATTTATTTAGGCAAGACTTTTTTATCTCAATATCTCTATCAGAAAAATTAGAAACTTCATGAATTTTGTTAAAATCTATTTTTAATTGTTCTTTCATCTAATTAAAACTCTCATATCCTTTTTTTTCTAATTCTTCCGCAAGTTCAGGTCCACCTGATTTAATAATACTTCCATTCATTAAAACGTGAACGAAATCTGGCTTAATATAATCTAATAGTCTTTGATAATGAGTAATGATTAAAAAAGAGTTTTCATTATTCCTTAATGTGTTTACACCATCTGCAACTATTTTTAGAGCATCTATATCTAAACCTGAGTCTGTTTCATCTAAAATTGAAAGTTTTGGCGCCAGCATTGACATTTGTAGAATTTCGTTTTTCTTTTTTTCTCCACCAGAGAAGCCTACATTTAATTGCCTATTAAGTTTTTCTTCATCAAATTTAAGTTCCTTAGCTTTTTCTTTTACGAGTTTTAAAAACTCGATAGCATCAAGTTCTTTTTGTCCACGTGCTTTTCTAATTGCATTTAGAGAAGTCTTTAAAAAAATATTAGTATTTACCCCGGGAATTTCTAAAGGGTATTGGAAGGCTAAAAATATACCTTTGTGCGCTCTTTCCTCAGTTTCAAGTTCAAATAAATTTTTATTTTCAAATAATATTTCTCCAGATACCTCGTAACCTTTTTTTCCCGATAAAATATTAGATAAAGTACTTTTTCCAGAGCCATTAGGACCCATTATTGCATGAACTTCACCTGGGTTTATATTTAGTGAAAATCCTTTTAAAATTGACTTATTTTCAACATTTGCGTTTAAGTTATTAATTTTCAGCATTAACCCACGCTCCCTTCAAGACTAATTCCAACAAGTTTTTGTGCCTCTACAGCAAACTCCATTGGTAATTGCTGAAGAACTTCTTTGCAAAATCCATTAACGATTAACCCAACAGCTTCCTCAGGATTTAATCCTCTTTGTTGACAGTAGTGCAATTGCTCTTCACTTATTTTTGACGTTGTTGCTTCATGAGCAACATTTGAGTCAAAATTTTTGTTCTTTATGTAAGGAACAGTGTGTGCTCCACATTTATTTCCCATTAAAAGAGAGTCACATTGAGTATAGTTACTAGAATTTTTTGCTTTTGAATTTATATCTACTAATCCTCTATAGGTCATATCAGAAAATCCAGCACTAATACCTTTGGAAATTATTTTACTTTTAGTATTTTTACCAAGGTGGATCATCTTTGTACCAGTATCTGCTTTTTGATGATTATTTGTAATTGCTATTGAATAAAATTCTCCAATTGAGTTATCACCCTTTAAAATACAACTAGGGTATTTCCAAGTTATAGCAGAACCTGTCTCTACCTGCGTCCAAGAAATCTTAGAATTTTTTCCCTTACACAGTCCTCTTTTAGTTACAAAATTATAAATTCCCCCTTTTCCATTTTCATCTCCTGGGTACCAGTTTTGAACAGTTGAATATTTAATCTCTGCATCATCAAGAGCTATTAGTTCAACGTTAGCAGCGTGTAATTGATTTTCATCTCTCATCGGTGCGGTGCAGCCCTCTAAATAACTCACATAACTTCCTTTATCAGCAATGATTAAAGTTCTTTCAAATTGACCAGTTTCTGATGCGTTAATTCTGAAATAGGTCGAGAGCTCCATTGGACACTTTACACCTTCAGGAATATAAACAAATGATCCATCGGTAAAAACTGCAGAGTTTAATGTTGCAAAAAAATGATCTGTTGTTGGAATTACTGTTCCTAAATATTTTTTTACTAAATCAGGATGTTTTTGTATTGCTTCTGAAATTGAACAAAAAATGATTCCATGTTTTGTTAATTCACCTTTAAATGTTGTGGCTACTGAAACAGAATCAAATACCGCATCTACAGCTATTCCATTTAATCTTGCCTGCTCTTGAAGGGGAATTCCCAATTTATTATAAGTTTCTAAAAGTTTAGGATCTAATTCATCTAAGCTCTTAGGTTTATCCTTCATGCTTTTCGGAGCCGAATAGTAATATAAATCTTGATAATCAATTTTAGGATACTTAGGTTTTTGCCAGTTAGGTTCTTTGAGGAGCTTAAATCTTTCAAATGCTTTTAATCTAAAATCCAACATCCATTTTGGTTCTTTTTTAATATTTGAAATAAACTTAATTACATTTTCATTTAGACCTTTTGGTGCTTTAATATTTTCAATATCAGTTGTAAAACCGTATTTATAATCTTTTAAATTTTCTATATCTTTTTCTCTAGTATCCATTTTATAATCTTCTTTCAAAGTTTTCTTTTACTAAGTCGTCTAAACTTTTTTTTTCAAAAAAATTATTGATGTGAGTTTCAAGCTCATCCCAAAGATTGTGAGTTAAACATTTTGTAGATTTACCATTGCATCCTTTTTTTGACTCTTTTTTACATTGGACAGTTTTTACTTTTTCGTCTACTGCATCAAAAATATTTGTTAATTTTATTTCTTTAGCTTTCCTATTTAAAATATATCCACCTTGAGTTCCTCTAACGCTTTGAACAATTTCTTTTTTTCTTAATTTTGAAAAAATTTGTTCTAAATAATCTAACGAAATGCCTTGTCTTAAAGATATATCTCTTAGAGAAACTGGATTAATTCCATCAAATCTAGCCAGATCCACTAAAGCCATTACCGCATATCTGCCTTTAGAAGTAAGTCTCATAATTCCTTATTTTATTGGGGTATATATAAACCTGACCAAAATAGTCAAGTATCATAAGTAAAAAAAAAGCTAACATTTTGTCACTCAGTTGTGATAAACCTAATTTTTTTTTGAGAATAATAATCAATAACAATTATGGAAAATAAAATATTAGAAATATTTATTCCAGGACCCGCAGGTAGACTTGAAGCCAAATATTATAAGAGCAAAAAAAACACTTCACCAATAGCTTTAGTTTTACAACCACATCCTCAGTATGGAGGGACAATGAATAACAAAGTTGTTGTGGAAACTTTTCATACTTTTATGGAAAATGATTTTTCAGTTTGCAGAGTAAATTTTAGAGGTGTAGGAAAGAGTGATGGAGAATTTGACAATGGCCAAGGTGAATTAGCAGATGCTGCAGCGGCTCTTGATTGGTTAGAGAGAGAAAATTTTGACAATTCTCAGTGTTGGGTTTCAGGTTTTTCTTTTGGGTCACTGATTGCTATGCAACTTTTAATGAGGAGACCAGAGATAAATAGATTTGTCGCAATCTCTCCCCAACCAAATGTTTATGATTTTTCATTTTTGTCTCCGTGTCCAACTTCTGGGATGATGATTTATGGAAAAAAAGATGAATTGGTACCTGTTGAACATATCAACGAACTAAATAAAAGATTAAGTGCGCAAAAAGGTATTAAAGTTGAATTTCAATCAATCTCAGAAGCAAATCATTTTTTTTCAAAAAATGAGAATGCACTTTCAAAGTTTCTTGATAAATACATTAAAAAAGAAACAGCTTTGTATTAAAAATTTTCGACTAAAACACCACCAGTTACCGATTTTGTACATCTAGTTGTATTTGGAAATGAAATAGGCATACCTTTTAATGATCTTATCGCCAAAAAAGCAAAAGCTTGGGACTCGATAAAGTCTCCATCTAATCCATATTGATCAATTGAATTAAGATTTATATCATCAAAATTACTTTTTATACTTTCTAAGAGATATTTATTTTTTCTTCCTCCCCCACATACTAACCATTTACTTTTTTGAGAATTTTTCTTATTGTGAATAAAATTCATTCCATTGGAAATTAATTTAGCAGTAAAATCAGTAATGGTTGCAGCACCATCTTCTAATGAAAGTCCTTTTGCAAAAAAAATATCAAAGTTTTTAATATCTAAAGATTTTTCAAAATTAGATTGTTCAGTAAAATTGTCCAGAGCTTGATTTAAAATTAATTTGTCTGTTTTTCCAGATCTTGCTATTAAACCTTCTTTGTCATACCCTTTTTTTGAATTTTTTCTCATCCATTCATCTATCAAACAATTGCCAGGTCCAATATCACAGGCATAAATTTTTTCTTCTAAATCCAAATTATTATATTCTATTGTAGACGTTACATTAGAAATACCTCCAATATTAAGAATATTCATTGGAAAACCTAAATTAAATTTTTTATTTAATTCATTAGCTAAAGCATTATGAAAGATTGGCGCTAGAGGAGCGCCCTGCCCCCCATTTTCTAAATCATTTTGTCTAAAATTATAAATAACTTTCTTTTTCGTTAATTGAGATAGTAGCAATCCGTCACCCAATTGTTTTGTAATTTTTTTTTCTGGAGCATGAAATATTGTTTGACCATGGAAACCAATTAAATCAACATCAGATTTTGATAATTCAAGGCTCTTATTAACAGCCTTAAAATGAAATAAAGTTATTTCTCTTTCTAAATCTTTGATTTCATCTTGATATTTGGTTAAATTATCTGGACTTAAGATTTTATCCCTAATTTTAAGTATTTTTTGAGTTAATTCCTCATCATATTGAAAATATTTATCGATTAATATTGAAAATTCTTGATTACCATCTGACTTGATTATAGATACATCTACTCCATCTGATGAGGTACCACTCATTAAACCCATTGCTGTATAAATCTTATCCATTCTTATTTTTTTTTATTAAATAATGTATATTGTGGAACTATAGACTTATGGATAAATTTTTAAAAGAATTTAAAGATAGAGGCTACTTCTATCAATGCACGAATGAAAATGAATTATCCAAATTAATAAATAAAGAAAAAATTAAAGGTTACATAGGTTTTGATTGTACTGCTGAAAGTCTTCATGTTGGAAGTTTGCTTCAAGTCATGTGTCTTAGACTTCTTCAAAAATATGGGCACAGACCGATTGTCTTATTAGGTGGAGGGACTACCAGAATTGGAGATCCTTCAGGTAAAGACAAAACGAGGAAAATTTTAACTGAAAAAGAAATAGATAAAAATACAAAAAATATTGAAAAAATATTAAAAAAATTTTTAAATAATAACGATCCAAAAACAAAACCTATTTTTTTTAATAATTATTCCTGGCTTAAAGATTTAAATTATATTTCATTTTTAAGAGAAATAGGAAAACATTTTACAATTAATAAAATGCTTACTTTCGAAAGTGTTAAAACTAGATTGGATAGAGAACAATCTTTAAGTTATATGGAATTTAATTATATGATTTTGCAAGCTTATGATTTTTTAGAGCTTAATAAAAAAGAGAATTGTTCCTTACAAATAGGGGGTTCTGATCAATGGGGAAACATTGTCAATGGAACAGAACTTATAAAAAGATATTCTAGTAAACAAGCTTATGGTTTAACTACCCCTCTCATTACATTATCCTCAGGAGCAAAAATGGGAAAAACTGAGTCAGGTGCTATTTGGTTAGATGAAAAATTATTATCATCATATGACTATTGGCAATTTTGGAGAAATATTGATGACAGAGATGTAATTAAATTTTTAAAAATGTTCACAGATTTAGATATTAAGGAAATTGATAAAATGAAGGATGAAAACATTAATAAACTTAAAATTAGGCTAGCTAACGAGACAACTACTATGCTTCATGGTCTTAAAGCTGCTAAA
Organism: uncultured Pelagibacteraceae bacterium; assembly: GCA_902558445.1. Taxonomy (GTDB): domain Bacteria; phylum Pseudomonadota; class Alphaproteobacteria; order Pelagibacterales; family Pelagibacteraceae; genus Pelagibacter. The sequence goes on from CACEDX010000005.1 coordinate 46,756, forward strand.
AGTTCAGAGCAAGCGGCAAAAGAAGCTTTCTCCGGAACTTCGCTTGGTTCAAATTTACCTTCAATTAAAATTAATAAAACCGATATCGAAAATAAAATGAGTATTATAGATCTCGTGATATTATCTAAATTAGAAAATTCAAAGAGTGAAATCAGACGTCTTATTAAAGGAAATGCAATAAAACTTAATGATGAAATTATATCTCAAGAAAATCTGATTATATCTCATGAATTGTTCAGACAAAATTATTTAAAACTTTCAGTGGGAAAAAAAAGACATTTAAAGGTTGAGTTAAGTTAATTCTTTTTAATTTTTTCCAATGTTCTTGTAATAAATCTGGGTGTTAAAGTTTTAACTGGATTAACTGAAGTTTTTAAATTTTTTGGAGGTCCTTTGATCTTAAAACTTACTCCAAATACTCCCTCACCAGTTTTTTTTCCAACTAGTATTTCACCTAGCACAGGTAATGAACCAATAAAATTATTAATTGTTGTGGCTGGTACCAATGTACCCTTTAAACTAATTAATTTGTTTTTTTCAACATAGCCCTCCATTAAAATGGATATTGCTGGACCAATTGCATAAATCTCATCAATGGTTATCAAATTACCCTCGTTCTTAAAGTTCATCTCAAATTCTGTGAAACGAATTCCTTCTCCAGACAAAATATCTGCAATACCTTGTAAGGATGCCAGGGTAAGAATTTTTGTCAATATAGATAGCTCTTTTAATTTGAAATCATAAATTTTTATTTGCGAAACGGATTTTTTTGTTTTTTTTGAACTATAAAAATCGAGTGATCCCTCATCGAAACCCTTAATAAATTTATATCTTTTTACAAAAGGTTTTGCCTCATCAACAAACAAGGTGGTGATTTTATTATTATCAACACTATTAATTGTTAATTTAAGTTTTTTATTTTTTGAAAAACTTCCTATTAAGTTAGCTTTTTGTATTTCACTATTTTTAATTGAAATATCTCCTTTAAAATCTCTTAGATAATACTCACTATCTAAAAAAATTTTTTCAATATCAATTTCCAAATTACTATTTATATCTATGATTTTTGAACCTTTGTCATCATTTGATAATAAATCCCCAATAAAATTATCAGCGTTAAAACTAGACCCAGTTAAAAAATATTTTTTTTTACTTTTTTTTAATGTTAATGAATTTTTTTGTCTGTCTTGATCAAGATAATCTAGATCTACCTCATCTAATCCAGAAATTTGAAGTTTTTCGTTAAAGACTAAATTTTTTATTTTAATAAAGTTTTCATCCTCATTTAGATTAAAAGATTTTATTACTAGTTCGTTATTTTTATTTTGAGACCCTTTGAAATTTAAGACAATTTCATTTTCCTCCTTTTTTTTGTAATTTAAATCATCAACCTTTAAAGGGTTATCTTTTATTCTTAAAGTTATTTCAAAGTTTTTAGTTTTATCCTTATTTGAAAAAAAATAATCTATATCATCATTATCAACTTGATATAGTAAGTTTCCATTTCCCTCAAAAGTAAAGTTATTCTTTTCATATTTTAATTTTATTTTTTGATCAAAAAAAGAAATTGTATTTTTTTGTTTAGGAAAAAATCTTTTTAATTTCAAACTATTAGGTATGATTAATTCATGAACTAATATTTCCGAATTAATTTTAAAATTTTCAAATTTAAATCCTTTTTGTATTTCAAAAGAAAAATAATTATTGGAACTCAATGATATTTTTTCTATATCAAAATTTTGTAAAAATGGTTTGATTAATAAATCTATATTTCTATTATCTAAATCAGACTTTTTATGCTCAAATGTACCATCTACAAAAAAATCATCATTCTTTTTTTTAATTGATACTTTTTCTGAAGAAATTCCTATCTTATCAAATTTAAAATTAAGATCTCTTACTAAAAAATTATTCCTACTATAATCAAAAATAAAGTCTAATTTTCGTAGATTGTATTTTTTCAAAACATTTAATTCAACATCTTTTACAATACCATTAATCTCATAATTCCTCTTAATATTTCCATTTGAATCAAATTCTAACTTTATGTCAGTAATCAAATATCCTTTTTTAATAGCTTTTTCCATTATGAACAATTCAGTAGTATTTTGAAATGATCTGAAAAAAGAAATTAAGTTTTTTAACTCAAGAGATTTTGATGAAATCTCTAAATTTTCAATTGAAAACTTATCTTCTATTAAAGACTTTAATGAAAGTTGTGTTTTTATATTTTCAATTTCTATTTTTTTTCCTTGATTTATTAAATTTGTGCCAATTGTTTTGGCTTGAAGTTTTAATTGAAATGGATCTAAAATTAATTTTATTTCTTTTAATTCAACTTCTAAATTCTTATCAAATTTTCGAATTTTTTCTGTTATTTGATTATTAAATTTATCAGTCTCAACTCCAAAAATACTTAGGTACGTTAAAGTAATAAATATTAATAATGATATAGTTATAAAAAGTTTAAGAAATATTTTCATTATGTTTGGTACAGCGATTGTTCTAAAAATTCATCTATTTCCCCATCTAAAATCTTATCTGGATTAGAGCTTTCAAAGTTCGATCTATTGTCTTTTACCAATCTATATGGTTGTAAAACATAAGATCTAATTTGATGTCCCCAACCTATTTCAGATTTTGACGACTCGGTATTTTCATTTTCTTTTTCTTTTTTTTTTATCTCAAAATCATAGAGTCTAGCTCTAAGCATATTCATGCAGGTTTCTTTATTTTTATGTTGAGATCTCTCATTTTGACATTGAACTACAATTTTAGATGGTAAATGAGTAATTCTAACTGCACTATCAGTTGTATTAACATGTTGACCACCAGCACCACTAGATCTGTAAGTGTCTATTCTCAAATCTTTATCTCGAATTTCAATATTGATGTTTTCATCCACCACCGGATAAACCCAAATACTAGCAAAACTAGTATGACGTCTTGCACCTGAATCAAATGGCGAAATTCTTACCAATCTGTGAATTCCAGACTCTTTTTTTAACCAACCAAATACATAATCACCTTCAATTTTAATTGTTGAGGATTTTATACCTGCCTCATCACCCTTGTGTTCACTTATTAATGTTGATTTATAATTTTTATTATCAGACCATTTTAAATACATTCTTCTCAACATATCTGCCCAATCTTGGCTTTCAGTACCTCCAGCGCCAGCGTGAATTTCTATGTAACAATCAAAAGAGTCAGACTCATTTGATAAAAAACAATTAATTTCATTTTTTTTCGCTAATTTTCTTAAATTCTTGATACTTTCTAAAATTTCATTTTGTATGGTGGTATTTTTTTCCTCTAAAGCAAGTTCATACAAATCTCCTAAGTCTTTTAGTTGATTTAAAGAACTTTTGTAAGAACCAACCAAATCCTCATACAATTTTTTTTCTTTAAGGATTTTTTTTGAATTAGACTTATCTTGCCAAAAATTAGGATCAAGAATTACTTTATTGTGACTTTGTAATTTTAAATCTATCTTATTTTTATCAAAGATACTCCTTAACTCTTTGATTTATTTTTTCTATCTCTTTTTTATAATCTGTATATTTATGATCCATTAGTAAAACTTTAATATATTATTAGTATCTAATCTATTATTATTTGAATATAGCACTTTGCCATCAATAACATTCTTGCTTTTATATGCCTCTAAAATTGTATCTTTAGATGAAAATTTTGCTTTTTGACCTGTCGTCGGGTCAACTACCATCATTGTAATTCCATCAGCAACTTTAAATGGTCGAGCGTCAGATTTTCTAATAGCTGATTCGATAAATTCCTTAAAAATTGGTAGAGCTGTTTTTGAACCAGTTTCGAATTTGCCCAGTGGTTGTGGATTATCCATACCCACATAAACTCCAATAACATAATTTGAGGTGAACCCAATAAACCACGCATCGGTATTTTTATTAGTTGTTCCTGTTTTGCCCGCAAGATTCAAATTTAATTCTCTTAGTTTTTTTCCTGTTCCTCTTTTTACAACACCCTCTAGCAAAGAAGTAATTTGGTAGGCTGTCTGAGGAGAAAATACTTGTTTAAAATTATTTCCTACATCAGGAAAATCTTCACCAGTATATGAAAGTTTATCACAATTTAAGCATGATCTATTTTCATTATTTAAAATTGTGTTTCCCTCACTATCCTGAACTCGATCAATCAAAATTGGTGAAACTAATTTTCCTCCATTTACAAAAGCTGAATACGCAGATGTGAGTTTTAACAAAGTTGTTTCAGCAGAACCCAAAGAAATAGATAAAAGCTCATCAGGATTTTCGTAAATACCAAGATTTCTAGAAAATTTAGCAACTTTATCTACACCAAGATTCTGTGCAATTCTTACTGTCATTAAATTTCGTGACTTTTCCAAACCAATTCTCAAAGTTGATGGCCCGTAAAATTTTTTTCCATAATTTTCTGGCTTCCACATTTTTAAATCAGTTCCTTGATCCAAAACTAATGGTGCATCTAAAACCAATGAAGAAGGAGTGTAATTATTTTCAAGAGCTAAAGCGTAGACGAATGGTTTAAATGCTGAACCAGGTTGACGCAAAGCTTGTGAAGCCCTATTAAACTCACTATTTTTAAAACTAAATCCACCGCTAAGAGCAACGACTCTACCTGTGAAAGGATCCATCACAACTATACCACCATTTATTTTTGGTAATTGTTTTAGGCTAAACTTATTATCTCTTATATTCTTAACATAGATTATGTCTCCCACTCTAAAAAGGTCATCTAATTCTTTTTTAGTCCAAGAAATATTATTGTAATCTATAATTCCTTTGATTTTATCTTTTGTTTCTATTTCTATAGAAAACTTAGAAATCTTTTTTATTATTGCAATTTTCCAATCAATTGAATTCTCTAGATCGTATCCATCTAAACCAACAGACCAACTTTTAGAATATTGTTTATTTAACAATGGGCCACGCCAACCTTTGCGTTGATCATATTTGATTAATCCATTTCTCAAAGAGTTTGTTGCTATTTTTTGTAATTCTAGATTTATTGGTGTGTTTATATTAAAGCCTTGATTATAAACTTTTTCATATGATAGAATTTCAATGATATTTTTTCTTACATCTTCAATATAATATTGAGCATCTTCTAAATAAACTCTTTTAGTTTTTTTTAATTTAATATTTTTTTTCCTGAGATTTTGATAATTTTTCTCGGTAATAAAATTATTGTCTAATAAATTTTTTAAAACTAAATCTCTTCTAAATTTTGCTAATTCAATATTTCTATATGGATTGTATTTGCTTGGTGCCTTAGGTAATGCAGCTAATAAAGCAGCTTCTTGATAATTTAATTCTTTGATTGATTTATCAAAATACTCTAGACTTGCAGCAGCAACTCCATAAGCCCCACTGCCGAGGTAAATTTGATTTAGATATAACTCAAGTATTCTTTCTTTCGATAGTGCCCTTTCAATTCTAAATGCTAAAATGGCTTCTTTAATTTTCCTGTTCAAACTTACTTCATTAGTTAAAAGAAAGTTTTTAGCTACTTGTTGAGTAATTGTTGAAGCACCTTCTAGTCTTTTAGATGTAAGAATATTTTTAATATTATTTATGATTGCCCGTATAACCCCTTTAGCATCAACCCCTGGATGAGAAAAAAAATTTTTATCTTCAGCAGATAAGAAAGCATTAATAACATTTTGAGGAATTGAACCATAAGGAACAAAGATTCTCTTTTCTTTTGAAAAATCTGCAACTAAATCACCATTCCCAGAGTAAACCTTACTTGAAACAGGAGGTTTATAATTTTTTAAAAATTTGTAATCAGGTATATTGTTAGAAAAATTCCATAAAATAACTAAAACAATTATTGATAAAATTAATGAAAAACTAATAAAACCAATAAATAAATTCTTAAAAATTTTGCTCATTTTGTTTCCATTATATAAGGGAATTTGTTAAAGATAAGGCATAAGAATACTAACAAAATTTAAATTATTTATGAATCAATCAAAAAATATGTTATGGAAAAAAATTTATATATCGATGCATCGCATCCAAATGAGATTAGAATTGTACTCAAATCAGGTGAAAAAATTGAAGATTATGAGTATGAGGGCATAAAAAATAATCTAATAAAAAATAATATTTATTTAGGAAAGGTAAGTCGGATAGAACCATCTTTGCAAGCTGCGTTTATTGACTTTGGGAGAGAACGTCATGGCTTTTTATCTTTCAACGATATTCAATCTGATTATTATCAAATTCCTCAAAGTGATTTAGAAAAAATAAAACAAGAGGAAGAAAGAGTCCGAGAGGAACTATCAAAAAAAGTAGAAGCTAAAGAGGAAGAAAATTTAGCTGAAGGTAAGTTGGAAATTGAAGATCCTTTGGAAAAATCAGATCCAATAGAAAAAAAGGATGCTGAAGATAAAGAAAATTCAGAAAATGAAAAAGAAATAAAATATCAAAGTAAATTTAGATTTAAAAGATACAAAATCCAAGAGGTAATAAAACCTAATCAAGTAATTTTGGTTCAGGTGATAAAAGATGAGCGCGGTCAAAAAGGTGCAGCACTAAGTACGTTTATCTCTATTGCAGGTAAATATATAGTTTTAATGCCTAACACACCTAAAGGTGGAGGTATTTCGAGAAAAATTTTTAATCCTGCAGATCGAAAAAAAATAAGAGGTATTCTAAATGAAATTGAAATCCCAAAAGAAATGGGACTTATAGTAAGAACTGCTGGTAGTAACAAAACTAAAAATGAAATTAATCATGATTTGGATACTCTTATTAATAATTGGAATCAAATTAAGGAAAATGCCTTAAGCTCTATAGCGCCTTCATTAATTCATCAAGAAAGTGAGATAATTAAAAGAACTTTAAGAGATATGTATGATGAAAATACAAAAAATATAATTATTGAAGGTAATGAAGGTTATAAAAAAGCACAAAATTTTATGAAAATGATGATGCCTTCACATGTAAAGAAGATAAAAAAATATAGAGGAAAAAAACCTTTATTTATTGAAGAGGGCATTGAACAGAAATTAAATCAAATATTTGAAAGTGAAATAAAATTGAACTCAGGTGGTTATTTGGTAATTAATCCTACTGAAGCTTTGGTTTCCATTGATATTAATTCTGGAAGTTCAATAAAACAAAAAAATGTTGAGAGCACTGCTTTAGATACAAATCTTGAAGCAGCAGATGAAATAGCGAGACAAATAAAAATTAGAGATTTGTCAGGACTTATCATAATTGATTTTATTGATATGCTTAGTTACGGCAATAGAAGATTAGTAGAAAGAAGATTAAAAGAAAAATGCAGATCTGATCGAGCCAGAATTCAAATTGGAAGAATATCGAATTTTGGTCTTTTAGAAATGTCTCGTCAGAGATTAAGAGAAAGTGCAGTTAAATGGAATATAAAACTAACAGATGAATCTTTTGCACTAAAAATTCTTAAATTAGTTGAATTGAAAGCAGTTTTAAATAAAGCTAAATTTGTAGATTTAAAGGTTTGTAAAAAAATTTCCGATTTTCTAAAAGAAAATTTTATTGAAGATCTTACTTACTTTGAAAAAAAGAATAAAATGAAAATTGATATAATATCTGATAATAGTTTAATAATTCCTGAATATATTATTGATATTAAAAATAAATCTAAGAAAACTATAGAGCTGATTGAACATTTTGAAAAATTAAAAAATCTTGAGGAACAAAAAGTTAACAACGTTATTGAATTAAAAGATAAAAAGAAATTTAAAAAGAAAACTTTTAGAAAAAAAAAATTTTATAAGAAAGCTAGATAATTCCTGACTTTGGAGAAGATGGATTCCCATATAGTGTTTTTTTTATTCTACCAGACAAGTATGATTGACGACCAGCAATAACTGCATTCTTAAATGCTAAAGCCATTTGAAATGGTTTTTTTGCTTTTGCAATCGCAGTATTTACTAAAACCCCGTCGCAACCTAATTCCATAGCTATAGCGGCATCTGAAGCTTGGCCTAATCCAGCATCAATAATTAATGGTAATTTTGTTTGCTTCCTAATTATCCTAATATTTATTTCATTGATAATGCCTAAGCCTGAACCTATTGGAGCAGCTAAAGGCATAATTGCACACGCACCCGCATTCTCCAATCTTTTTGCCATTAAAGGATCGTCATTACAATAGACCATCACTTTAAATCCTTCCTTAGTTAATACCTCTGTTGATTTAAGTGTTTCAATCATCTCCGGGAATAAGTTTTTTTTATCTCCTAAAACTTCTAGTTTAACTAATTTCCACCCACCTATCTCTCGTGCTAATCTCAGAGTTCTTAATGCTTCTTTTGAATTAAAACAGCCAGCAGTGTTCGGAAGGTAAGTAATTTTTTTTGGATCAATATAATCCATTAATAATGGTTTTTTTTTATCAGTAATATTTACTCTTCGAACAGCAACAGTGACTATTTCGGCTCCAGATAAATTTATTGCTTTAGCACACTCCTGCATACTTTTATACTTTCCAGTTCCAACAATAAGTCTAGAGCTAAAATTTTTTTTAGAAATAATAAATTTATCTTTTTTCAATTTAACCACCTCCAATGAAATGAACTATTTCTATTTTATCATTATTTTTAAGATTGATACTTTTTATTTTTTTTTTATCTACTATTTCTCGATTTAATTCAATGGCTACTTTTGCTAATGGAATTTTGTTTTTTTGAACAATATTGAATAATGTTGAATTATTATTAATAGCTTTCAATTTTCCATTTAATTTTATTTTTATTTTTTTTTTCATCGTATATAAAAGCTGAATGAATAATAAAATAATTATTATTAATGGTCCAAATATTAATCTATTAGGTGAAAGAGAACAATCACAATATGGATCGATTACTTTTGACAAACTTAAAGAAGAATGCTTGGCGAAATCAAAAGAACTAGGACTTTCCACTGAATTTGCACAATCAAATGTTGAGGGGGAATTGGTTACTATAATACAAAATGCTAGAGAAAAGTTTGATGGGATGATTATTAATGCTGCTGCATTTACTCACACCTCAATTGCAATTAGAGATGCTTTAGAAATTTTTAAAAAACCAATTATTGAAGTACATATTTCAAATATCTATAAACGTGAAGAATTTAGAAAAAAATCATTAATAAGTGACGTAGTTACTGGTGGAATATTTGGCCTAAATGCTGATGGTTATATTTTAGCCATAATTTCGATGCAAAAGCTAATCCAAAATGAAAATAGATAAAAAAATAATTAAAGAGTTAAGTGACTATTTGGATGAATTTAATCTTAGTGAACTGGAGTACACTGAAAAAGATACCAAAATAAAAGTCTCAAAAAATAATATTTCAATCAATAATCAAACAAATCAAAAATTATCTAAAGAAATAAGCTCAAATGAAAATTTAGAAAGTCAAAATAGTATATCTGGAATTGAAGTTACATCGCCAATAATTGGTACGGCTTACCATGCACCTGAACCTGGAGCTAAAAAATTCGTAGAGGTTGGAAAAAAAATAAAAAAAGGTGACACTATTATGATTGTAGAAGCTATGAAAACTATGAATCATGTGCCTTCAAGTTCTGATGGAATAGTAAAAAAAATACTTGTAGCTGACGGTCAGCCTGTTGAGTTTGGCCAAACCCTTATCATTTTAGAATAATGTTTGAAAAAATTTTGATTGCAAATCGTGGGGAGATTGCAGTTAGAATTATAAGAGCATGTAAAGAATGGGGAATCTCCACTGTTGCTGTTCATTCTGACGTAGATAGAGAAAGTATGCACGTTAAATTAGCAGATGAAAGTGTTTGTATAGGCTCTCATCAGCCGGCTAATAGTTATTTAAATATTCCTGCACTTTTATCAGCTATAGATTTGACAAATGCTGAAGCAGTTCATCCTGGTTATGGTTTTTTGTCTGAAAACGCAAACTTCGCAAAGATACTTGAAGAAAATAAAATCAAATTTATTGGTGCTTCAGCAAAACATATTGAAATGATGGGAGATAAAATTCAAGCAAAAAAAATTGCAAAAGAAAATGGATTACCTGTAATAGAAGGTTCAGAGGGTGGTGTTCAAGATGTAGCTTCAGCAAAAGAGTTATGTAAAAAAATTGGTTTTCCAGTGTTAATTAAAGCCTCTGGAGGCGGAGGAGGTAAAGGTATGAAAATTGTTCAAAAAGAGGAAGATTTTGAGACTATGTTTTCAACAGCAAAATCAGAGGCAAAAAAATATTTTGGTAACGACGAAGTTTATATTGAGAAATTTTTTCAGAATCCAAGACATATAGAGGTTCAAATTTTAGCTGGAAAAAATGCAACAATCCATTTACATGAAAGAGATTGCTCTGTTCAAAGAAGACATCAAAAATTAATTGAAGAAACTCCAAGCCCAGTTTTAAACGATGAAATTAGAAAAGATTTATTTGATAAAACAGTAAATATGGTTAAAAAAATCGGTTATCAAGGAGCTGGTACAATCGAATTTATTTATGAAGATGGAAAATTTTACTTTTTGGAAATGAATACGAGAGTTCAAGTTGAACATCCGGTTACTGAAATGGTTACAGGAATAGACATAATTAAAGAACAAATATGGATTGCTTTTACTGGTGAAACAGCTCTTAAACAATCTGACATAAATCCTAGGGGTCATGCTATTGAATGTAGAATAAATGCTGAAGATCCAGAAAAAAATTTTCAGCCATCTCCAGGTACAATCGGCATGTGTCATCAACCATCTGGTTTTAGGACAAGAGTAGATGGAGCAATATTTCAAGGTTATAAAGTAACTCCGTATTACGATAGTATGATATGTAAGCTAATTTGTCATGGCAGAAATAGAGGAGAGGCTATTCAAAGAATGAATAGATCATTAGATGAATTTGTTATTGAGGGTATTACAACAACAATTCCTTTACACAAAAAACTTTTAAATCATAAAAAATTCATCGAGTCTGATTTTAATGTAAGTTGGCTTGATAATGAAAAGATAGTCTAATAACAGCTTACCAACCAAATATCATATACAGGGTGATCAAATGGAGTTATAGATGGGCTTGATGAAAACATCCAGCCATTAAAAACAAATACATCGTCTTTGTCTTTATTTATTAGATCCCTCACTTGAATATAAGCTATAATTTCTGGATTATCATCGAATTCAGAATTTTTACACTTCATGCTTTTAATTAGAAGATCTTTATGTTTTTTTGCTTCACCGTTTTTAAGTTTAACTAAAATGTTTTTTGAGGAAATTTTATCTAAAATTTTAATATTAGTGTAGTTACCTTCTTGATTTTGCTCCGAGTATCCAATGAAGGGTACGATTAAAAAAAGAAATATCAATAAATTAAATTTAGTCTTTCCAAGACCTGTATTTTTTTTGAATAGCATTTTTGTTTTTATTTGGATAATAAGCTGAATCTGTGCCAGTTAAATTCTCTTGGTGGGGTTTTTGCCAATCATATTTTTTTAATTCATGATTATTTTCTATTTTATTATGAGTAAAATGTATCCATGAATACCACTCAACTGGTATTTTTGATGCGTCAATTTCTGCAGCATAAATCACCCATCTTTTTCCATTTTTAGATTCGTAATATTTATTTCCTAAATGATCTGTGCCTACTAATTTTCCAAATAAAATTGTTTTAATTCTGGTTCCAAAAGTATCTCGATTCCACCAAGTGAAAATTTTTTTTACGAATGTCAACATAATAAAATTTTTATTTACAATTTAAAATTGTATAAATTAAATTAGACTAAAATTTGTTTTTGTATATAAATTAATTGAATCATTATTCAAATAAAATTTAAAAATAACTGAGGTTAAATGGCAAAATATTTAGTAGAAACATATTACACTTGTACTTTTAAAGTAAATCATTATTTAGACGACATTAATGAAACTGAGCTTAAAAATTTAGAAAAACGTGACGATGGTAAATTTGAGGTTCTGGACGTAAAACTTGATAATAGAAAAACCAAAAGTTTAGATCCAAATAATAAAAAAATTGTTGAAAATAAAAAAATTGATGTAGTCGCTTCAAATAATAAATCTACGCCAAAAAATTTAGAGAATATAATCAAGTCAAATAGTAATAATTCAGAAAAATCAGGAAAAAGATTTAGTATGCCAGATAGAAGAAAAGGCTACATCCAAAAAGCAACTATTGGTGATCATAAAGTATATTTACACACTGGTGAATACGAAGATGGAAAAATTGGAGAAATTTTTATTGATACAAGTAAAGAAGGTGAATTAGTTAAAGCTCTAATGAATAATTTTGCGATAGCAGTGTCCTTAGGTCTACAATATGGAGTTCCATTGGATGAATTTATAAGTGCTTTTGTTGGTACGAAATTTGAGCCTTCAGGTAAAGTTCATGGAAATGATAGAATTTTAACCGCAACATCTATTTTAGACTATATTTTTAGAGAATTAGCTATTTCTTATCAAAATAGAGAAGATTTAGCTCATACTCCTTCAATTGGTAATTCAGAGATTTCAAATATTGATGAGCAAAACTCAGATGATCAAAATCAGCTTTTGAAAATAGTAAAAGATATTACTAGTAAAGGTTTTGTAAGAAATAACTATAAGAAAAATTTAGTAGATTTATCAGATGTAAAGATAAACCTTAAAGGTAAAAAATAATCTATTTTTTTGTTTTGAGAACTAAATTAAGCTCCTTTAATTGTTTTTCATCTATTGATGAAGGAGCATTCATCATTAAATCTTGAGCGTTTTGATTCATGGGAAACATAGTTACTTCCCGAATATTTTTTTCGTTTGCCAAGAGCATTATTATTCTATCAATCCCAGGAGCTATTCCCCCATGTGGAGGTGCACCATAGCTTAAAGCATTAATCATTCCACTAAATTTTTCATCAACTTGATCTTTATCATAGCCAGCAATAGCAAATAATTTATACATAAGTTCAGGAATATGATTTCTTATAGCACCAGATGAAAGTTCAATCCCATTACATACTATATCGTACTGATAGGCTAACATATCCAGAGGTTTTTCAAAATTAAGTTTTTTGATATCTCCTTGTGGCATCGAAAAAGGATTATGACTAAATTCAATTTTATTTGTTTGATCGTTTTTTTCAAACATTGGATAATCAACTACCCAACAAAATGCAAAAACATTATCATCTATTAAATTTAAATCTTTTGCAATTTTATCTCTAGCCAAACTAGTTATTCGCTCTAAATCCTTTTTTTTACTACAAGCCATAAATATACTGTCTCCAACATTTGCGCCTGTTTTTTTCATGATTTCCTCTAAAGACTCTTTTGAAAAAAATTTACCCACTGGCCCTTTTGCAGAAATCCCATTTTCAATAGTGAAATAAGCTAGACCAGAAGCTCCCTCTTCTTTGGCCCATCTATCAATATTATCAAAAAAGCTTCTTGGTTTATCTTTGGTATTCTTAGTAACAATACATCTTACATTTGAGCCAGACTTCACAAGTTTTTTAAAGATATCAAATGAAACATCATCTCTTGTAAAAGTTTCTGTTATGTCTTCAATTATCAATGGATTTCTAAGATCAGGTTTATCACTTCCATACTTTAAAAGGGCATCTCTATAGATAATTCTTGGAAATTTTTCTGTTATAATTTTTTTTTTTGAGAATTTTTTAAAGGTGTTAACTAATAATTGTTCAACGACTTTGAAAACATCTTCTTGCTCAACAAAAGACATCTCTAAATCTAACTGATAAAACTCTCCTGGACTTCGATCAGCACGAGCATCTTCATCTCTAAAACATGGGGCGATTTGAAAATATTTATCAAAACCTGAAACCATTATTAGTTGCTTAAATTGTTGCGGTGCCTGCGGCAAAGCATAAAACTTACCTGGATTCAATCTACTTGGCACAAGAAAATCTCTGGCTCCCTCAGGACTAGATGAAGTTAATATTGGTGTTTGAAACTCTAAAAAACCAAATTTACTCATTTCATTTCTGATAAATGAAATAACTTTTGATCTCAAAATAATATTTTCATGAATTTTTTTTCTTCTTAAATCTAAATATCTATATTTTAATCTGATTTCTTCAGAATATTCTTGATCACTAAAAACCGGCATTGGCAATTCTTTACACTTACCCAAAACAACAAAATTTTCGATAGTGACTTCAATCTCACCTGTTTCTATCTCTTTATTGACTGTATCAGTTGATCTATCAACTACTTTACCCTCTACATTAATAACTGTTTCAAGTTGTAATTTTTCTAAATCTTTGAAATTTTTATTTTCTTTATCTACGATACATTGTGTGATACCGTAGTTATCACGTAAATCTAAAAATAAAAGATTTCCATGATCACGTTTCTTGTTAATCCAACCTGAAAGTAAAATATTACTCCCTACATTTTTTTTTCTAAGTTCGTTACAATTGTGACTTCTATATTTATTCAATTATTCTCCCAATACCTCTTTAATTGTACTTAAATTTATAGATCTTTTTTTTTTTAAACTTACTTCGTCGATTTTATATATAAAATCAACTATTTTTCCATATGATCTATCAATTCTTTTAATAATATAGTCAATTAATTTTTTATCTATTGATATTTGACGATCAGATAAATTTTTTAAAATTAGAGCGAATAAAAGTTCATCATCAGGTTTATCAATATTTTGAAGTAAAAAATTTTTTGATCTTGATTTTAAATCATTCAACTTAAAATCAATACTTACAATGGAATTTTCAGAGGTAACTATTAAATATTTGTTATCTTGTTCAACTATATTACACAGAGTAAAAAATAAATTTTCATTTATCTTTTCAGACACATTTTCTAAAATAATATTTTGGAAGATTTTTATTTTTTTAAAATCATTATCGCAAAGTAAATTAGCTTCAATTTTAGTTCCTTTATATTTTTTTAAAAAAATATTAATTAAATGTGTTTTTCCAGAAAATTTTTCACCACTAATATTGAGAAAATTTTTTTCCCATTTAGGCCATTTATTTAATAAATCAAATATTTGTTTATTACTTTTTGATACATAAAAATCATCTTCTTTAAAATTACCATCATAATTAAATTTGATAATTTCTTGATCAATATCTTTCATTGTAAAATCCATGTCTTATTCTGAGTGCTAAAAACAAAATTTTTATCTTTCATTAATTTTAAAAATATATTTGGGGTACCATTAAAAATAATTTGATAATAGATATGATTTTTATCAAATTTTAAAACAAAAAAGTCATATACTAAATTTATTTCACTTAATATTTTTTCAAAATTTGAAACTTTCAAATTATCATCAGAATCTAATTTGACAAATATTGGCAGTTTAATTGAAGTATTAATTCTATTAGAGATTTTCCAATGATCTTCGTAAATTATCTTTAATTTATCTATTAAATCTTTAATATCGTCTTCATCATCAAAATTTATATCAGAAAATGAGAGATTTTTTAAAACTACTTTATCCTCAATTTTTATCCTAGATAAAATTCTTATATTATTATTATTTTTAAAAACTAAAGTTACAATTGAGTCATCTAAATTATATTTCCTAGTAATCTCCTCGAAATTATACTTTTCAATTGTTTCGTAATTTTTTTTTATGAGATTTAAATCTTCTAGATCTTCAGTTGGCAGAAGATACTCGAGAAGATGTGATTTTTTATTATACTTATTCCAATTGTTAAACAAGTTATTTTCTGAAAAGGCTATTAAATTGTCATTCTTTTCTTCTATTATAATTGGAAACAATAAGAATTTTTTTCTATTTGGAACTGACGGGAACACATTTTTATTTTCTAAGTAATTGAAAATTTTTTTTTTGTTAAAAGCGACACCCAAATTTACATAATAAGTCTCATCAATAAACTTTTCCTCTTTTACAGAAAAAGACTCTATCATTCCTTTTATCTCAGCTAGTTTTATTTCTTTAATTATTTCTTGATCTGTAGAAACTGTAATAGTTGAGATTAATCTAGAAAAAGCTTTAATAAAACCATCGTCTATAACCTTATTTTTATCAAAATTTATTTCAAACGGCTTTGAAATTTCAATATTATTTACATCGAAAGATTTTGCCTCCACTTTATCTGTGGAAAAAAAAAATATATTTAAAGATAGAAATGCAAAAAAAATATATAAAAGATGTGAAGAATTTTTAAATCTAATTATCATACTTTATAATAATGAATAAAAATCTATTAACATACAAAAAAAGTGGGGTTGATATTAAGGCTGCAGATAAATTTATAAAGTTCATATCTTCGATTTCATCAAAAAAAAAGGGCAAAAAAAAGTTTAATAATATAGGTGGTTTTGGTTCTATAACAAACATTCCCAACAATTTAAAAAATCCAAAAATTGTAGCATGCACTGATGGTGTTGGTACTAAAATAGAAATAGCAAATATTTTAAAAAAATTTGATACTATTGGTATCGATTTGGTTGCGATGAGTGTAAATGATTTAATAGTCCAAGGTGCATCCCCACTTTTTTTCTTAGATTATATTTCAATAAACAAAATTAATTTACCAAAACTAAAATCAATTATTAAAGGAATTGTTAAAGGATGTAATATATCTGGTTGTGATTTAATTGGTGGTGAAACAGCCGAAATGCCTGGCACATATGAAAAAAATAAATTTGATATTGCCGGTTTTGCGGTTGGATTAGTTGAACAAAAAAAAATTTTAAACAAAAATGATATCAAAGAAAATAACCTTATTTTAGCTATTCCATCAAATGGCTTGCATTCTAATGGTTACTCACTAGTTAGAAACATTATTAAAAAAAAAAACATAACAATAAATAAAAATATTTTTTTAAAAAAAGAGTTACTTAAACCAACAAAGATTTATGTAAAAGAAATTTTAAATCTCATAAATAGGAAGCTAATAAATGGTTGTGCAAATATTACTGGTGGAGGCTTACCAGACAATATTAGAAGAGTTATCCCAAATAATCTTTGTGCAGAAATTGAGTTAGAAAAAATAAAACCCCTTAAAATTTTTAAATGGTTAAAAAAAAAAGATATAAATGACCACGAAATGTTAAAAACTTTTAATTGCGGCGTTGGTTTTTGTTTGATTATTAATCCAAGAAATTTAAAAAAAATTAACAAATTTTTTTCTAAAGATTATAAACCTTATGTGATTGGTAAAATATCGAAAAATTCAAAAAAAATAAAATTGAATGGTGAAATCAATTGGTCCTAAAAAAATAAGAACTGCTGTTTTTATTTCTGGAACAGGAAGTAATTTAAAGAATTTAATAAAATTTTCATTAAAAAAAAAATCTCCAATTGAAATAATTTTAATTATTTCAAATAATGCAAAAGCAAAAGGACTTAAATTTTCAAAACTGTACAAAATTAAAAAAAAAATTTATAACTATGATAAAAAAAAAATCTCAGAAAAAAGAATATTAAGAGACTTAAAGTCAAATAACATTAAACTAATATGTCTCGCGGGGTTTATGAAAATTTTATCTAAAGATTTTATAAGTAAGTTTAAAGGAAAAATTTTGAATATACATCCTTCTTTATTACCAAAATACAAAGGATTAAACACACACCATAGAGCAATTCAAAACAAAGAAAAATACTCAGGATGTACAGTGCATTTAGTAAACTCAAAACTTGACTCAGGAAAAATAATTCTTCAAAAAAAAGTTAAATTATCAAAAGAGGAAACACCCTCATCTCTTCAAAAGAAAATATTAAAACATGAACATATTTTATATCCAAAAGCTATAAGCAAGATACTTGTTAATCTTTAAAGAAAAAATCAATTTCAATTTTTGCATTTTCAACACTATCAGAACCATGTACTGAATTTTTATCTATTGAAATTCCATATTTTTTCCTGATTGTCCCTTCTTCAGCATCCTTTGGGTTAGTTGCTCCCATTAATTTTCTGTTGTCAACCACAGCATTCTCTTTCTCAAGTATCATCGCAACAATTGGACCAGATGATAGATATGAGCATAAATCACTATAAAATGGTTTTGTCTCATGAACTTTATAAAATTTTTCAGCTTCTGATTTTTCTATCTGGATTTTTTTTTCTTTAAATATATTGAATCCATTTTTTATAAACATTTTTTTAATCTCATTATCCAGGTTTCTTTCTACTGCATCTGGTTTAATGATTGATAAAGTTTGTTCAGTATTACTCATAATAATCTTCGATTAATTGATTTAATAATCTAACTCCAAATCCAGTTGCACCCTCAGAGTTTAAAGCACCTCCATATTTTGAAAATGCCATACCTGCAATATCTAAATGTGCCCAAGGAGTTTTATTAAGGATGAATCTCTGTAAAAATTGTGCTGCAGTAGTTGAGCCAGCCCCTCCAACATAATTAATGTTTTGCATATCAGCATTTTTAGAATTAATTAATTTGTCATAATTTCTATCAAGTGGCATCCTCCATACTCTCTCTCCAACTTTCTGACCTGCATCAAATAATTGTTTGGACAGCTTATCATTATTCGAAAAAAGTCCTGCAAATTCAGAACCTAAAGAAACTATAATTGCTCCTGTTAAAGTTGCTAAATCAACAATGAATTCAGGCTTATATTTTTTTTCTGTATATGTAAGTGCATCAGCCAAAACTAATCTTCCTTCAGCATCTGTATTCAAAACTTCAATTGTCTTTCCACTATAAGATTTCACTATATCACCAGGTCTTTGAGCATTACCACCGGGCATATTTTCAACAAGACCTACAACTCCAATTGCATTTATTTTTGCTTTCCTTAATGCAAGATTTTTCATCAAACCTACAACAACTGCAGAACCAGCCATATCATAAGTCATATCTTCCATGAATTTTGCAGGCTTAAGAGAAATACCACCGGTATCAAAACAAACTCCTTTTCCAACAAATGCTAAAGGTTTCTTTTTTGCTCTTACACCCTTCCACTCTAAAGTGACAAGATAAGACCCTCTTATACTACCTTGTCCAACGCCCAAAAGTGCATTCATACCAAGCTTTTTTAATTTCTTTTTATCGAACACATTTACTTTAAGACCAAATTTTCTAAGCTGTAATAATCTTTTTGCATATTCATCTGGATGAAGAATATTTCCTGGTTCTGAAACAAGATCTTTTGTTAAATTTGTACCTTCAATTAGTGATTTATATTTCTTATTTTTATTAAATTGGAAAGTTTTGTTTTTACTTAAGACCTCTATATCAAATTTTTTTTCTTTACTTTTAGATTTATATTTATTGAATTCATATGATTTTAATTGAAGGCCATGTGCAAATTGATCAAAAAAGAATCTATTTTTAGGAAAAGTGTCCCTAAAATTTTGTTCATAAAAAGTTGTTTTTAAATACAAATTTGATTTTAAATACATATAAAATTCAGCTCCAATTTTTTCAATGTCCAATGTAGATTGACTATCTTTAATTTTTATCAAAATAACTTTTTGTGAAGCATTTATATCTAATGATAAAAAATTCTTATCACTTAATTCATTTGAGTTTAGTGACTGATTAATAAAACTAGAAAATTTAGATATTGGAAGTTTGCTAAGTTCGATTATTTTAAAATTTTTATTGGTAAAAAAAACATGATTTTTTATAGATTTTTGGTTTAAAATATTTTTGATACTTATTTTTATTGACATTTTTTATATATATGTACTTTGGGTTGTATTTAAATTGTAAAGTAATAGTTGAAAATATATAAATGTATTTTGATAGATTTCAATGAAAAAAATATTATTTCGAAAACTTCTTTTTGATTGTTTAATATTTTTTACAATTACTCTTTTTTCAACAGGTATAATTATCTGGGTATTTCAGGCTGTAAATTTTTTGGATATTATAGTTGAAGATGGACGTAATTATTTAGTCTATCTTAATTTTTCTATAATGAATTTTCCAAAAGTAATAAGCAAATTAGTTCCTTTTGTCTTATTTTTTAGCTTTATTTACGTAATAGGAAAGTATGAATTAAACAATGAATTAATAATTTTTTGGAATTTTGGAATTAATAAATTTGAGGTTATTAATTTTTTTATAAAATTTTCTTTTATAATAATGTTTTTTCAAATATTTCTTACAGCTACCATTGTACCAAAAAGTCAAGACTTAGCTAGATCCTTTTTAAGAACATCTTCAATTAATTATTTAGAAAATTTTGTAAAACCAAGAATATTCAATGATGCTGTAAAAGGTCTAACAATTTATAGTAATTCAAAAGATGATTTTGGAAATCTTAAAGAAATTTATCTTAAAAAGGGGTCTGGAGATAACTTTCAAATTACTTTTGCAAAAGAAGGAAAGTTTAAACAAATTGGGAGTAATCAATATTTAGAATTAAATTTTGGTGAAACAATCAGTGTCGTTAATGGTAAAATCACTAATTTTAAATTCAAAAAAACAGATTTCAACTTAAGTAATCTCGATGACAATACTACTACCTATAAAAAAACCCAAGAGGTAGCAACTACAGATCTTATTAAATGTTATCATAACTTAAAGAATTTTAAATTTCTTAAAATAGACACAAATTTTGAAGTTGAGAATTGTAGAATGGAAAATATTGATAATATAATTAAAGAGTTATATAAAAGAATTATAATTCCTTTATATATACCTGTATTAATACTAATTTCACTATTACTTATACTTAAATCAAAGGAAAATATTAATTATACAAAATATAGATTTTTAATTTTTTTGATTGGTTTTAGTACAATAATAATTTCAGAAATGACAATTAGATTAATCAGTGAAGATTTTTTAAAAAATATTAAATTTTTTATCATTCCAATCGTCCTGATATTAAGTTTATATTCAAATTATTTTATACGACTTAAAGATACGAGATCTATTAAATGAACACATATACAAAATTTTTAATTAGAACTTACTTGTCCTCTTTTTTAAATGTTTTTTTTATTTTCTTTTGTTTAATATACATTTTAAATTTACTTACAGAATTAGAATTTTTTAAACAGACAAATGTACAAGCATTTTTTCCTCTTTATTTATCATTAATAAATACTCCAATATTAGTTTTCGAAATGTTTCCATTTATTTTTTTAATATCAACTCAATTTTTTTTTAATACACTTTTTACTGACAATGAGATGAATATATTTAAATATTCAGGTCTGAAAAATACAAAAATATTTTCTATTTTGGCTATTACAACTTTTTTTGTAGGTATCTTAGTAATATCTATTTTTTATAATTTGTCTTCAAATCTAAAATATCTATATTTAGGATTAAAATCTAACTATACCGAAGACAAGAAATATCTTGCTGTTATCACTAACAATGGATTATGGATCAAAGATATATTCAATGAAAAAATACTTATGATTAATGCTAGTTCTATTAGCAAGAATGAACTTTCTAATACCTATATATCTGAATTTGATAAAAATTTTGAAATTATAAGAAACATTAAAAGTAGTAATATTGATATAACAAATAAAGAATGGATAGTAAAAGATGCTGAAATTTATATACAAAATAACAAAGAAATTGTTAAAAGCCTTAAATTAATGACCAATTTTGATTATAAATTAATCCAAAATTTATTTTCAAATATGTCATCTTTATCTTTCACCGAATTAATTGAGATGAGAAAAAACTATAAAAAACTTAATTATTCCTTAACAGAAATAGATCTCCAGCTTTTTAAATTAATTTCATTTCCTTTTTATTTTATCTTAATGTTTATTTTTTCAGCAATAATTATGATGAATACGAAAACCTTTAAAAATAAAAGTATTAAAATCATTATAGGACTTTTTTTATCTGTAATTATTTATTATATTAATAATTTCTTTTATATTTTAGGGACTTCCGAAAAAATAAGTGTTTTAAGTTCTATAATTATTCCTTTGACGATACTAACTATTATAAACTCTTTATTTTTAAGAAATATTAATGATAAATAAAACTCTCATATTTTTTTTAATAATTTCAAATTTAATTTTTTTAAATTTATATAGTGATGATCAAATCAATTTTGATGTATCCGAAATAGAAATTTTGGACAGTGGAAAAAAGATAGTTGGAAAGAATCGAGGTACAATAACAACTGAAAATGGAATTATCATCCAAGCCGATGAATTTGAGTTTGATAAAGTAAAAAATATTCTTCAAGCTAAAGGCAATATTACAATTGAAGATAAACTAAATAACTATAATTTTATCGCTAAGGCTATTACATATTTCAAAAATGAGGAAAAAATAGAAATACAAGGTAAAACCGAAGCTATGATTGGCGATAACTACAATTTTAAAACTGAAAATATTTCTATATTGAGAGAACAAATGATCATCAGTTCTAATGTAGGTGTAAAAATCTTAGATAATAAAAATCAAACACGTTACGAAATTGGAAAATTTAGTTATTCTCTAAGTGATGAAATTTTAAAAGGCGAAGATTTTTTTATAAATACAAAATACAATCAACCATTCAGTGATAAATTCTTTTTTAAAAGTGCAGTATTTAATTTAAAAAATCAGACTTATATTGCTCAAGATATAAATATAAATTTTAGAAAAGATATATTTGGTAATAAAAATAATGACCCAAGATTTAAAGGAATGTCATCATCAAGCAAAAATGGCATCACTACTATTAACAAAGGTGTATTTACAAGTTGCAAAAAAAATGAAAGATGTCCACCATGGACAATTCAGGCTGATAAAATTATTTACGATAAAAATAAAAAACAAATAAATTATGAAAACGCTTTAGTAAAAGTTTATGATATACCAATATTATATTTTCCAAAATTTTTCCACCCGGGACCAACTGTAAAAAGACAATCAGGTTTTTTAATACCACATGTTAATAACTCAAATATTTTAGGTAACTCCCTGCAAATCCCATATTTTTATGCTATTTCTGATAACAAAGATTTAACTTTTAAACCTACAATTTTTGATAAAAATATTTATATGTTTCACAATGAGTACAGACAACAGAATAAGAATTCGTTTTTTATCAGCGATTTTAATATTGTAGATGGTTATAAATCAAAAAAATCAAATGAAAAAAATACACTGACACATTTATTCTCTAAATATCAAATTGATTTAGATTTAGAAAATTTTATTGAAAGCTCTCTTGATATTTCATTTCAAAAAGTAAGTAACGACACTTATTTAAAGGTTTTTGACACTAATATAGTTAATACAGATCTCAAGCCAGATAACTTTGATACTTTAACTTCTGAACTAGATCTGAACATTGAAAGTGAAAAATTTGCTTTGAAAGCTGGACTTACCGCGTATGAAAATCTGTCCAAACAAAACAGTGATCGCTATCAATATGTTTTACCTTATTATGATTTCTCAAGAAGTTTTTTTAGTAATAATAACTTTGCATCTTTTGATTTTATTTCACAAGGAGATAATGTTCTTAAAGATACAAATAGCCTCAGATCAAGAATGATAAACAATTTAAGTATAAAAACTTATGATTATTACTCAGAAAGTGGACTTAAAAATAATATAAATTATTACTTAAAAAATACAATTAATGCAGGAAAAAACCATTCTGAGTATAACTCTAGTCCGCAAATAAAATTTAAAAATATTATTGAGTTAGTTTCTAGTTTTCCTCTGATTTCTTCAAGTAAAAATTATACAGATTATTTAAATCCAAAAGCTTCTTTAAGAATAAATCCATCTAAAATGAAAAATTATAAAAATGAAAATAGACAAATTAATAATGATAATATTTTTGATATTAACAGACTTGGTATGACTGATACACTTGAATCGGGTCAAAATTTAACTTTGGGTTTCGATTACAAAAAAGAGAGGATTGACAATATTAATAAATACTTTGAATTTAAGCTTGGTAAAGTATTAAGATTTAAATCAAACGATAATATACCATCAAATAGTACTCTAAATAAAAAAAACTCAAACTATTTTGGTAAATTAACAAACAATCTTAATGACAAAATCAATTTTAATTATGAATTCTCAATAAATCATGATCTAGATCAGATTCAATATAACTCATTTGGTGCAACTATAACTAACAATAATTTTGAAACTACATTTAATTATATTGAGGAAGACGGTATTATCGGTAGTACAAATATTTTAGAAAATGTCACAATTTTTAATTTTGATGAACAAAATTTTGTTACTTTTAGAACAAGACAAAATAGAGAAATAGATTTGACTGAATACTACGATCTAATTTATGAATATAAAAATGATTGTCTAGTTGCAGGCATTAAATATAATAAAACTTATTATAAAGATAGAGATTTACAACCAACAGAGGATTTTATGTTTAGCATCAAACTGATACCATTAACTGCATTTGAACAAAAATTTGCAAATTAAATAAATGTATTTTCTGGGTAAATTAAAGAAATTATTTCTAGCCTCTTTACTTATAATTTTTAGTATCCAAAATTCAAAAACTATTGAGAATAAAATATTATTTAAAATTGATAATGAAATAATCACTACCATAGATATTTATGAAGAAATAAAATTTCTAAGAATATTCAATCCAGAAATTAATAATTTAGAGGATGAAGAATTATTTGAAATATCAAAAAATTCTATCTTGAGAGATAGAATAAAAAAAATAGAGATATTGGAATTTATTAATGAATTAAAAGTTGAAGATAAATTCTTATTAAATATTATTAAAAGTAAATATTCTAAGACTAATATAGACACATTAGAAGAATTTAAAATTTACCTAAAAAAAAATAAATTAGACTTTAATAATGTGAGTGAAAAACTTACAATAGAACTGATCTGGAATGATCTTATTTATCAAAAATTTAATAAAAAAATTTCTATCGATAAAGAGAAAATAAAAAAAGAACTTTTACAAAATTCAAAAGAAGAACGTCAAAGAGAACTTTTACTTTCAGAGATTGTTTTTACAGAAAATGATAAAATTAATTTTGAAAAAAGATATGAAGAAATTCTTTCTGACATCAATAGTATAGGATTTAAAAAAACAGCCTTAAAACATAGTGACTCGGATACAGCTTCAAATGGAGGCCTAATCGGATGGATTAAAGTAAATAATTTAAATCAAAATATAAAAGAAATAGTTACACAACTTAAAACTGGACAATTCTCAAAACCAATAAGAACTTCTTCTGGATTTATAATTTTAAAAATTGAAAATGAAAGAGAATATTTATCAGAATTTAATTTAGCTGATAAAATGCAGGAAGCAATTAGATTTAAAACTAATGATCAACTTAATCAATTTTCTAGAATGTATTTTAATAAAGTTAAGAAAAATTTAATAATTTATGGCTTATAAACCTATCATTGTAGTTGCGGGTGAGCCAAATAGTATTTTTTCTGAAATATTTTTAAAATCAATAAAATATAAAAAATTTAAGAGTCCAATTATTTTAATTGCTTCACTTAGACTAATTCAACAACAGATGAAAAAGTTAAATATTTATAGAAAAATTAGATCAGTTAGTTTATCAGAATTAAAGAAAAAACATCTGGATAATAGAGAAATTAATTTGATTGATGTTAATTTTTCTCAAAAAAAACCATTTGATAAAATTTCAAGTAAATCTAATGAATACATTAATAAATCTTTTGATATTGCTATTGAAATCATAAAAAAAAAAATTTCAAATAAATTAATTAATGGCCCTATTTCAAAAAAATTTTTTTTAAAAAAAAAATACTTGGGTATCACAGAATATTTGGCATATAAAACAGGGACCAAAAATTTTGCTATGCTAATTTATAATAAAGACTTGTCTGTCTGTCCTTTAACAACTCATTTACCAATAAAACAAGTTTCAAAAAATATAAATAAAGATATGATTAAAAAGAAAATTAAATTAATAAATAATTTTTTTAAAAAATATCTTAATCACACACCCAATATTGCAATTACTGGATTAAATCCGCATTGCGAAAGCACAGATGCTTTTGATGAAGATGAAAAAATCATCAAACCAGCAATACAATCATTAACAAAGCTAAATTACAGAATATTTGGACCATTTGCAGCAGACACAATTTTTTTAAAAAAAAATAGAGAAAAATATAAAGTAGTTGTTGGCATGTATCATGATCAGGTATTAACACCTATTAAAACTTTATTTGAATATGATGCAATTAATATTACTCTAGGACTTCCGTTCATAAGAGTTTCTCCTGACCATGGACCAAACGAATTAATGATGGGTAAGAATAAGTCTAATCCCTTGAGTTTAATTAAAGCACTTACTTTTTTAGACTTTAAAAAGTGATTAAAGCGAAAAAGAGTTTAGGTCAAAATTTTTTAATAGACGAGAATATAATAAAAAAAATCGTTTCATTAATTGAAATTAATAATAAATCAATACTTGAAATTGGCCCTGGAACAGGAAATTTAACCTCATATATCTTAAAAAAAAATCCAAAAAAACTTCTTGTTGTCGAGAAAGATAAAAACTTAGCAAATTTATTGAAAAAAAAATTTGAAAATAAATTATTAATGATAAATGATGATATATTGAAAGTTAATGAAAAAGATTTAGATAAGGAAAAATTAATTGTTTTTGGAAATTTACCATACAACATTTCCACAGAAATATTAGCTAAATGGATATTGAATTTAGAAAATAAAAATTTTTGGTTTGATGCTTTAATTCTTATGTTTCAAAAAGAAGTTGCAGATAGAATTATCTCAAAATTTAATTCCTCAAAATATGGAAGATTATCAATCTTAGCTAATTGGAAATTAGAAATTGATAAAATTTGTGACATTAAACCTAGTAGTTTTTCTCCAAAACCCAAAGTTGATAGCTCTTTATTGTTTTTGAAACCTAAAAAAAATTTTCCACAATTTAAAGACCCAAAAAATTTAGAGAAAATTACTAGAATTTTTTTCAATCAAAGGAGA
Source organism: uncultured Pelagibacteraceae bacterium (assembly GCA_902558445.1). Taxonomy (GTDB): domain Bacteria; phylum Pseudomonadota; class Alphaproteobacteria; order Pelagibacterales; family Pelagibacteraceae; genus Pelagibacter. The sequence goes on from CACEDX010000005.1 coordinate 73,644, forward strand.
AAAAAACTGAAAAAACCATTTAAAATTTTATTCAATGGTAATACAAAAATACTGAACAAAATTAAAATTGATTTAAATTTGAGGCCTCATAATTTAAAGCAAGATATTTATTATGAATTAACACAAGAGTACGAAAAACTATGATGTTAGTTTTTCTATATGATTTCTGATAAAATCTTTATCATAATCTTTTGAACCATCCTTTATTTCAGCCTGTATTAATTTATAAATCTTATCATAACAATCATCTAGATTATTGTTGATAACTACGTAATCATAATTTATCCAATGCAATACGTCATGTTCAAATTGTTTCATTCTCTCATCAGCTATTAATTTATCTTTCATATCTCTATTAGATAGTCTCTCAAACAATACTTGTTTGCTAGGGGGTAATATAAAAAAAGTTATAAGCTTATAATCTAATTTTTTATTTTTGATTTGATCAGCACCCTGCCAATCAATATCAAAAAGTACGTTTTTTCCATTATTCAAATTATTTATGACTGGCGTTCTAGTTGAGCCATAAAAATTATTGAAGACTTTTGCATATTCTAAAAATTCTTGGTTTTTAATTAGCCTTTTAAACTCATCTTCATTAACAAAAAAATAATCCTTATTAGGGATTTCATTAGGTCTTGGCTTTCTTGTTGTGTGTGAAATAGAAATTTCAAAATTATCTTGTTTTGATAGTAAATTTACTAATGTGGTTTTTCCTGCTCCAGACGGAGAAGATAAGATTATCATCACCCCATCATTATCTATGGGCATTTAAAATCTAATTTGCTTTTCCTTCAATAAATTTTACAGCATCACCAACTGTTAAAATTTTTTCAGCTTCGCTATCAGAAATCTCCGAGCCAAACTCTTCCTCGAAAGCCATGACTAACTCAACTGTATCTAAACTGTCTGCTCCTAAGTCATCTATAAAACTTGACTCATCTGTCACCTTGGCTTCATCAATACCTAGGTGATCGGCAACAATTTTTTTAACTTTACTTGAAACATCTTCTGACATATTGATCCTTTTTTGTTTAAATTGTTAATAGTTTAAAAACCTGGTTTGTCAAGCCATATACATGCCTCCATTAATATGGATTGTTTCACCATTAATGTAATTTGATTGATCAGAGGCTAAAAATAGAACTGCATTAGCAATATCTGTGGGTTCTCCTAACCTTGCAGATGGTATTTTAGATATGATTAATTCTTTAAATTTTTGATCCAACTTATCTGTCATAGCTGTTTTTATGAAACCTGGTGAAATACAATTTACATTAATATTCTTTTTCGCATACTCAAGAGCTAAACTTTTTGACATAGCAACTATACCCGCTTTTGATGCCGTATAGTTTGCTTGGCCTAAATTTCCAGTATGACCAACAACAGATGTAATATTTATAATTTTTCCTGATTTATTTTTTAGCATTTTTTTAATAGCAAATTTACTCAAGAGGAATGTGGATGTTAAATTTATATCAATTACTTTTTTCCACTCATTTAAGCTCATACGAATTGCTAGATTATCTTGGGTTAATCCAGCATTATTTATAATACAATCTAGTTTGCCCCCAAGTTGTGTTGTGGCATTTTCGATAAATTCCTCAATTTTTTCACTTTGAGAAATGTCAAAGGTTAAAATCTTAATATCTTTAACGTTTGATTTTAATTCCTCTAACTTATCAGTTTTTGTTCCTGTAGCTAATATATTTGCTTCAAACTCACTTAATTTTTTTACTATCGAATTACCTATTCCACCTGATGCACCAGTTACAATGATATTTTTATTTTTTAAATTAATCATAATTTTAAATCTTTTATATCACTCTCAGTATTGATTGTATTGGTTTTTACGTTCTTATCTATCCTTTTTATTAAACCTGTTAATACTTTTCCAGGTCCAATCTCAATGAAATGATTTACCCCATTATTAATCATATGATCTACACTTTCTCTCCATCTAACTCTATTCTCTATTTGGTCAATTAACAGCGCTTTCAGTTCTTCCTTATTTGAAATTTCTTTTGCTGTCACATTTGATATCAACTTATTTTTTGATTCTTGAAAGTTTAATTTTTGAATTTCATTTCTCATAATTTCAGTTGCATTTTTCATAAGTTGACAATGAAAAGGTGCACTAACTGGTAATTTTATGTTTTTAACTTTTTTTGATTTTAAAACATAAGTTAATTTTTCTAAGTCACTATTTCTTCCACTTAAAACAATCTGACCCTCAGAATTATCATTTGCAATTTGTGCTATAAAATTATTCTTATTTTCATCCAAAAGATCTTCTATTATTTTGACTTTTGAACCTAAAACAGCCAACATACCACCCTCTCCTTTTGGGACAGCATTTTGCATTGCATCACCCCTAATTTTTAAAAGTTTGATAGTATTTGAAAAACTCAAATAGTTAGCAGCACATAAGGCTGAATATTCTCCTAGTGAATGCCCAGCAAAATATTTTGCATCATCAAGATTTACATTGAATTCTTTTTTCATTACTTGAAAAATTGAGTAGCTTATAAGAAATATTGCTGGCTGAGTATTTATTGTAAGATCTAATTCATCTTTAGGTCCCTCTAAAATTATTTTTGAAAGACTGGTGCCCAATGAATCATCAGCTTCTTTAAAAAGATCTTTTACTAAATCATAATTTTCAAAAAAATCTTTTCCCATCCCAATTGTTTGGGAACCTTGTCCTGGGAATACTAGTGAAAACATCCTAAAAACCTGTCTTTTTCATAGTTTTTGCTATTGTAATATAAGATTTATAATAGTATATCCTCATTTTTTATAGAATTATCAAATGAATTTATACGAGCATACTATTATAGCAAGACAAGACACTTCTCCAAGTGAAATTAAACAATTAACAGATAAATATTCAAATATTATTGAAAAAAATGATGGTGAAATTGTTAAAACTGAAAACTGGGGGTTATTAAACTTGGCGTATTTAATTAAAAAAAATAAAAAAGGGAGTTATATTCACTTTAAAATTAAAGGTAAAGGTAAAGTGATTAATGAACTTGAGAAAAATGAAGCAATCGATAAAAAATTACTTAGATATCTTACTGTCAGAGTAAAGAAATTTAACCTTGATGCGAATTTTTTTTCAAAAAAAGATGATAATGAAAAAAAGGAAAAAACTACTAAATAATTATGCCTAAAAGACAAAGTGGAAATAAAAAAAGCAAACAGAGCAATTTTGCAAAATTAAGTATTTTCCAACCTAATAAATACAAATTTAAAAAAAACTGCCCATTGTCAGTTAAAGGTGCTCCAGAGATTGACTACAAAAATATTAAATTATTAAAAAGGTATGTATCAGAAAATGGCAAAATTCTTCCGTCAAGGATAACTAATGTAAGTCAAAAGAAACAGAGAGAATTATCTTTATCAATAAAAAGAGCAAGAAACTTGGCTTTGTTGTAAATGAAAGTAATACTACTAGAAAACATTAAAAGAATTGGGTCTATTGGAGAAATTATAGACGTGAAGAGAGGTTTTGCTAGAAACTTCCTAATCGCAAATAAAAAAGCGTTATATGCTTCAAAAGAAAATATAAATCAAGTTGAAAAAATAAAGTCTCAATTATCAAAGAAAGATAATGAAAAAAAACAAGAAGCAAAAATGATAGCTGAAAAAATCAATAAAAGAGAATTCATTGTTAAAAAACTTTCAACTGAAAATAAAGAGTTATATGGTTCGGTCAAGCCCACAGAAATTTCCAAACTAATAAAAGAAAAAGAAAAATTAGAAATAACTCCATCAATGATTCAACCAGTCAAAGAAATTAAATCTCTTGGAAAATTTAAAGTAAAAGTGTCTTTACATTCAGAGATTGATGCAGAGATACATATTGTGGTTGAGTCAGCAGAAACAATTCAATAATTATACAATTTTTTCCCCAGTAAATATTTAAAATTCATTTTGATTTAAATTAGCGTAAAGTGAATTGTGGAAAATAATCTCACAATCGTTAAAAGCAAATTCAAAGAATTGCCAAATAATATTGAAGCTGAACAGGCGGTTATTGGCTCTATACTTGTTTCTAATGAAATTTTTGATGAAATAAACATTATAATAACCAGCAGTAACTTTTATGATCCAATGCATCAAAAGATTTTCGGAGCAATAGAAAGTTTAATTTTTAAAGGATTATTAGCTAATCCTATTACTTTAAAAAATTATTTTGAAGATGAGAAAGATGAATTGAATGTCCCAGAGTACTTAGTAAAAATAACAAAATTTTCTACCTCTGTTAGACAAGCTATCGAATACTCAAAAATTATCTACGATATGTTTGTTCGAAGAGAACTTATAAAAATTTCTGAACAAACGATTGATGATGCTAAGTTAGGTAATCTTGATACAAGCGGACAACAAATAATCGAGAATTCAGAAAAAGAATTATTTAAATTAGCTGAGAAGGGATCTTTTAGCTCCTCTTTTATAAAGTTTGATAAGGCATTAAAAGATACGATTGATATGGCCTCAGCTGCATATAGAAATGACGAGGGAATTGTTGGGGTTCCGACTGGACTAAGAGATTTAGATGATAGATTAGGAGGATTACATAAATCTGATTTGATCATAATTGCAGGAAGACCTGGCATGGGTAAAACTGCACTAGCTACCAACATCGCCTTTAATGCAGCTCAAAAATTACAAGAAAGTGGTAAGAAATCATCCATTGCTTTTTTTTCATTAGAAATGTCATCTGAGCAATTATCTACAAGAATTTTAGCTGAACAATCTAGAATTAAATCAAATGATATTAGAAGAGGTAAAATTTCAAATGAACAATTTGATAAATTTATAGAAACTTCAAAAAACATATCTGAACTGCCGCTATACATTGATGAGACACCTGCAATAACAATTGCTGCTATGAGTAATAGAGCACGACGAATAAAAAGAACTCATGGTCTTGATATGATTATTGTGGATTATATCCAGTTAATGAGAGGAACTCTAAATTATAAAGATGGAAGAGTTCAAGAAGTTTCTGAGATTACTCAAGGTTTAAAAGCGATTGCTAAAGAATTATCAATACCTGTAGTTGCTCTTTCACAATTATCAAGACAGGTTGAGCAAAGAGATAATAAAAAACCACAATTATCTGATTTAAGAGAATCAGGTTCAATCGAACAAGATGCTGATGTGGTGATGTTCGTTTACAGAGAATCTTATTATTTAGAAAATAAGGAACCAAAACCAGCAACTGTAGAACATGCTGAATGGCAAGCAAAAATGAATGAAGTATCCAATCTGGCAGAATTAATTATTGGTAAACAAAGACATGGTCCAACTGGAAATGTATTTTTAGAGTTTGAGGCAATGTTTACTAAATTTAAAGATACTCAAATTAACTAAATTCCAATATAAAAGGGTAAGATGATTACCCAATTTTATCAAAATGTTGTTCTTAAAAATCCCAAATCTATATTGATAATCTTACTTATAGCCCTATTTACTTTTGGATATTATTCAAAAAATTTTAAATTAGATGCCTCATCAGAGACATTGCTAATTGAGGGAGATCCAGACCTTGAATATCTAAAAGAAATTACAAATAGGTACGGTTCAAAAGAATTTTTAATACTAACTTATACACCTAACGAAGGAATGATCTCTGATGTTTCTATAAACAACCTTCTGAGTTTAAAATATAAAATTCAAAGTTTAAACTGGGTCCATAGTGTCATTACCCTTTTAGATATTCCTTTATTAAATAATTCGGATGCTCCTTTACAAGAGAGATTGGAAAATTTTAAGACTTTAAAAGATGAAGATATAGATAAAGAAAGGGGATTTAATGAGATTTTAAGTAGCCCCGTATTTAGAAATTTTGTTATAAGTGAGGATGGTAAAACTTCTGGAATCATAGTTAATATTAAAAACAAAAAACCATTAGAAAATATTTCTAATAAAACGAAAGAAGAAATTGAAGCTCATAAAGACTTAATAAAAAAACAAAACCATCAAAATATTCTTGAAATTAGAGATGTAATTAAAAGTTACAATAATATCGGAAAAATAAATTTAGGTGGGATTCCTATGATTGCCGACGATATGATGACATTTATTAAAAGTGATATAGTAGTTTTTGGATTAGGAGTTTTATTATTTATTATCGCAACATTATGGTTTGTATTTAGAAAACTAATTTGGATTATCGTTCCGATAAGTAGTTGTTTTTTTTCAGTAGTAATCATGACAGGCTTGCTTGGGTTATTAGGGTGGAAAGTTACAGTTATTTCCTCAAACTTCATTGCATTAATGTTAATTTTAACAATGGCAATGAATATTCACATGAGTACAAGATTTTTACAAATTAAAGAAATTTATCCAAACAAAAAAGTTATAGAGCTAATTACTTTAACAACAAATAAAATGTTTTGGCCAATTTTATATACTGCTTTAACAACTATAATTGCTTTTTTATCTTTAATCTTCAGTGAAATAAAACCAATTATTGATTTTGGTTGGATGATGACCTTGGGTTTGATTACATCTTTTGTTATTACCTTTACATTACTTCCATCTCTAATTAACTTCATGCCTAAAGAAAAAATATTTATTAAAAAACAAGATGAGTCAAAAATTACCTCTTTCTTTGCAAAAATTTCCTTAAATAATCACAAAACAATTTTTACCCTAACTATTGTAGTAATCATTTTTAGTTTAATCGGTATAAGCAGACTAGAAGTTGAAAATAGTTTCATTAATTATTTCAGTAAAAAAACTGAAATTTATAAAGGTATGAAACTTATAGACGAAAAATTAGGTGGCACAACTCCGCTTGAAGTAATTTTAAAGTTTCCAAAGAAAGAAAATAAGAAAACTGATGATGAAGATGATTTTGAAGATTGGGGAGATGAAGAAAATGAGAATGATGATAAATACTGGTTTACCAAAGATAAAATAGATAGGATTTCCTCCGTCCATAACTATCTAGATGATTTGCCTCAAGTTGGAAAAGTTTTATCCTTTTCATCAATAATTGATGTGGCAACAATGCTAAATAATAATAAGCCTTTAGGAACATTAGAAATGGGTGTCCTTTATTCAAAAATACCTGAGAGTATTAAGACTGAAATAATTGATCCATATATCTCTATAAAAGATAATGAGGCAAGAATTAATCTAAGGATCATAGACTCTCAAGAAAATTTAAGAAGAAATGATCTCATAAAAAAAATTCATTATGACTTAAAAAATGAATTGGGATTAAAAGAAAATGAGTTTAAACTTGGTGGTGTTTTAATTTTATTTAATAACTTGCTCCAAAGTCTTTTTAAATCTCAAATACTAACTTTAGGTTTAGTGATGATCGGAATATTTGGGATGTTCGTAGTTCTTTTCAAAAATATTAAGCTTTCTCTAATTGGTGTAGTACCAAATTTTATAGCAGCTTTTTTTATATTAGGAATAATAGGTTTACTAGGTATTCCATTGGATATGATGACTATTACAATAGCAGCAATTACAATTGGAATAGCTGTTGATAACAGTATTCATTATATTTATAGATTTAAGGAAGAATTCAATACCTCAAAAGATTATAGCAAAACTCTAATTTTGTGCCACTCTACAGTTGGCAAAGCAATTTTAAATACCTCTATAACAATAGTTTTTGGTTTTTCGATATTAGTTTTATCAAAATTTATACCTACAATCTATTTTGGTATTTTTACTGGACTTGCAATGTTGTTGGCTATGATTTCAGTTTTGACATTACTTCCCTCTTTAATACTACTGATCAAACCGTTTAATAAATAACTATATGCAAGATTTTGTTGTAGATTTTTATAAAACTACAAATGTTTTAGATATTGTTTATTTAGTACTTACAATTTTTACATTAATTAAATGTTACAAAAAAGGTTTTGTTTTAAGTATTCTGTCAATGGCTAAATGGTTTCTAGCTTACATAATCACATTGATAATATTCCCTAAAGCAAAACCTTATTTGAATGGCGTAATTGATAACGAGTATGTTTTGGATATAGTGTTAGGCGTCACAATATTTGTAGTCGTTATATTTTTAATTTTAATGATTAACAAAGGTATACGAAAAGCTGTCCGTTTCACTGGCCTAGGAAGTATAGATACAATGTTTGGATTCTTTTTTGGATTTATCAAAGCTTATATTATATCTGTATGTATCTTCTCAGGTGTACACATTGTATATAATCACGATAAATGGCCAGTAAATTTAAGTAAATCATTAATCTTTCCATATTTAGAAAAAGGTAGTAATTATTTATTAGAAAAATTTCCTGATGAAAAAACATATCAAAAGTCTAAAAAGAAAATTGAAAATATTTGATCCTAAGCTCAAAGAAGAGTGTGGTATATTTGGAATAAGTAATACCAAAGATGCTTCTGCACTAACCGCATTGGGACTCCATGCTCTCCAACATAGAGGTCAAGAAGGATGTGGTATCGTTACCTTTGATGGTAAACAATATTTTTCTGAAAAAAGATTTGGTTTAGTAGGCGATAATTTTAATAAAGAGAAAATATTAAAAAAACTTCAAGGAGATTATGCTATTGGACATAATAGATATAGCACAACAGGTGAAAATACTCTTAGGAATATTCAGCCTTTCTTTGCTGATACCAATGCTGGAGGGATTGGAGTAGCTCATAATGGAAATTTAACCAATTCTATTTCTTTAAGAAAAAAATTAGTTGATGAAGGTGCAATTTTCTACACAACGTCAGATACAGAAACAATAGTCCAATTAATTGCTAAGTCAAAACGGGCAAAAACAATAGATAAAATTGTTGATGCAATTTTTCAAATACAGGGGGGATACGCTTTAGTAATGTTGACTCAAACTTCATTAGTAGGTGTTAGAGATCCTTTTGGTATCAGGCCTTTAGTAATTGGAAAATTAAAAAATAGTTTTGTCCTAGCATCTGAAACATGTGCATTAGATATAATAGGTGCAAAATTCATACGAGAAGTTGAAAATGGTGAGATAGTTTTAATTGAAAATAACGAATTAAAAAGTATTAAACCATTTCCACCAAGAAAAGTTAGACCTTGTGTTTTTGAGTATATTTATTTTGCAAGACCAGATAGCATGCTTGATGGAAAAACTGCTTATGAACACAGAAAAAATC